>JAICJC010000151.1 GCA_025928655.1 Thermoleophilia bacterium
CGCGACCGCCACCAACACACGGCGGCGGTCGTAGCGGTCGGCGACGACGCCGCCGAAGGGGCCGAGGAGCATCGCCAGGCCGAGCGAGGCCGCCAGGACGGCGGAGACCCAGTACGTGCTTCCGGTCATCCGGAGAACGCTCAGCGCCAGCACGATCGCGGTCGCCTCGACGCCCGCGACCACCAGGACGGCGGAGGTCATCAGGCGGCGTAGATCGGGATCGAGGAGGTGAGCGCGTCTCAAGTTGACAAGACTTTACACAGTTGCCGACTCTCCTGCAACTTCCGCCGGAAAGTGCGTCACGATCACGCGGCAGGGCGCCTTGCGCAGGATGAAATCGACCGTCTGCCCGAAGAACTCCTCGTGCAGGCTGCGGGCCAGCCGGCGCTTGTACGGCGACCCCACCATGATCAGCTGCGCCCCGTACTCGACCGCGGCGTCGACCACCAGCCGGCCGGGGCTGCGGGTGCGGGCGGCGACCGCCCGGTACTCGACCCCGTACTCCGAGGCCAGCGACCGCGCCATCTCCTGCACCTCCTCCACCTCCTGCTCGCGCTCGGGCAGCGGGGTGTCAATCGGTTCCTTGACCGGCACGTAGATGGCGCTCACCCCCACCACCACCGCCCCCGAGTCGACGGCCAGCCGGCACGACGCCGCCATCGTCTCCTCGGCGACCGCGTCCAGGCGCTCCAGCGGCACGACGATCGTCGAGTAGGCGACGTCGGTCACGTCCTCCGGCGGCGCCACGACCTGGTCGACGCGCTCGATGATCGGCAGGCGCGCCCGCACCCGGACCACGACGTAGATGGCCAGGCCCGCCACCATCCACAGGGGGCCGACCACCCGGGCTCCCGGATGCGTCCCCAGCGCCACGACCCAGGCCAGGAACGCGAGCAGTGTCCCGACGACGGACGTGATCGGGATCAGCCGCCCGCGGATCCAGACGTTCCCGTGCATCATGAACGGCCGCGGTAGGTCGGGCTCGACGATCCGCAGCCACACGACCGCCGCCTGCGTCAGCATGAAGGCGATCAGGATGCCGAAGCTGTAGAGCGAGGCCAGCGTCAGCGCCTCCTGCCCGCGGTAGAGGGCGCCGACGACGATGAACGCGATCGAGAGGGCCCCGACGCCGAGGATCGCGGCCGGCGGGTGCAGCAGGCGCCGGCTGGTGCGGCCGAACACGGCGGGCAGCTGGTCGTGGCGGCCCATCGCCTCCGCCAGGCGGCCGCAGCCGGAGAAGCTCGTCGAGATGGCGAGGATCAGGATCGCGCAGGCCGTCGCGCCGACGCCGATCCGCATCGCCACCTCGATCCAGTGCGGGCCGTGCGAGCCGATGCGCTCGGCCAGCCCGATCATGGGCGCGTTCACCCACTTCGTCGCGAGCAGCGACGTGCCGTGCGCCGTCTGCGACGCGTCGGGGTGGCTCGGGAACGCCGAGGCCGCGGCCGTCGCCACGGCAGCGTAGACGATCACGACCGTGAAGACCGAGGAGCGGACGCTGTCGGGCACCGACCGCTCGGGATCCTTCGCATAGGCCGCGACGCTGCTGACCTTCTCGAGGCCGGTGTAGCCGATCATGGCGATCGGGAATGAGAAGGCGAGCGCGTTCCAGGTGGGGACCGACCCGACGTCGATGCCGTGCGTGAGCGAGTCCCACGAGAAGAGCAGCATGATGCCGAGCACCGCCAGGCTCACCTGCACGAGCAGGTCGAGGGCGGCGACGATGACCCCGGCCGCGTAGATCTCCGTCCGGCGGGCGAGGCGCGCCGCGGTCATGACGACCAGGATCGCGACCGCGTAGGCGGCCGCCTCGCGCACGGAGAGCGCGTTCGGCCGCTGCCCCAGCGCGCCGGACACGTAGTGGGGCAGGAAGAGCGCCGAGAGCGAGATCGCGATGACGAAGTCGAGCACGGTCGCCCAGCCGGCGATGAAGCCCACGAGGTCGCCCCACGCCCGCCGCGCCAGCGCCGCGGAGCCGCCCGGCTCGGAGATCGTGGCGCCGCCCTCCGCGTACGCGGCGGCGGCGAACGCGAACAGGATGCCCGCGGCGAGGAACACGGCCGGCGTCAGCGAGAGGGCGTAGATCGCTGTTAAGCCGAGGGCGTAGTACAGCGAGGAGGAGATCTCGCCGTACGCCAGCGCGTACAGCGACGGGGCGCCCAGGAACCGGCCCAGAGACGGGATCTTGCGCGCCATTGCGCGGAGGATACTGACAAGCCGCGGCCCCGCCAGAAAGGGCCCGAACCCGTCCGGCGAGTCCTAGGGCGTCGCGCGGCCCATCTCGGCCCGCCGGCGCTCGAGGAACGCGCGGTCGGCCGCTCCCGGCGCCAGCTCGAGCGCGCGCGTGTAGGCCGCGAGGGCGTCCGCGGGGCGGTCGAGCCGCCGCAGCATGTCGGCCCGGGCGGCGTGCAGCAGGTGGTAGCGGTCGAGCGCGCCCGACGCCGCCAGCGCGTCGACCAGCTCCAGGCCGCGGGCGGGGCCGTCCGCCATCGAGACCGCGGCGGCGTGGTTCAGGTCGACGACGGGGGAGGGCGCGAGCGCGGCCAGCCGGGCGTAGAGCGCGGCCACCCGCGCCCAGTCGGTCTCGGCGAACGCCCGCGCCCGCGCGTGCTGCTCGGCGATGGCCGCCTGCAGCTGGTAGGCGCCGGGCGCGCCGGCCCGCTCGGCCCGCCGCAGCTCGGCCGACCCCGCGCGGATCATGCCGGCGTCCCACCGTCCCCGGTCCTGGTGCTCCAGCAGGACGATCTCGCCCTCCGCCGTCGTCCGCGCGGCGGCGCGGGCGTGGTGCAGCAGCATGAGGGCGAGCAGGCCGCGCGCCTCCGGCTCCTCCGGGAGCTGCGAGGCGAGCAGGCGCGCGAGCCTGATCGACTCCTCGCACAGGTCGCGGCGGACGACGTCGGCGCCGGACGAGGCCGAGTACCCCTCGTTGAAGACGAGGTAGATGACGGCCGCCGCGTGGTCGAGCCGCTCGGCCAGCAGGTGGCCGGGCGGACGCCGGAACGGGATCCCGGCCATCCGGATCTTCGCCTTCGCCCGCACCAGCCGCTGCGCCATCGACGGCTCGGGGACGATGAAGGCGCGCGCGATCTCGGCCGTGGTCAGGCCGGCGACGAGCCGCAGGGTGAGCGCGACGCTGGCCTCGGCCGGGAGGGCCGGGTGGCAGCACGTGAAGATGAGCTCGAGCCGGTCGTCGGGCACGGTGTCCTGCTCCTCGAACGGGTCGGGATCGGGCCGGGCCGGCTCCGCCGCGAGCGCCGGCAACCGCTCGCGCAGCGCGCGCTCGCGGCGGAGGCGGTCGCCGGCGGCGTTCCCGGCGGTGGCGACGATCCAGCCGAGCGGCGACGCCGGCGTGCCGTCGACCGGCCACCGGGCGGCGGCACGGCCGAAGGCCTCCTGCACCGACTCCTCGGCCAGGTCGGCGTCGCCGAAGCGGCGCATGAGCGCCGCCACCGCGCGTCCCCAGTGCTCGCGGAACGCCTCGGCGGCCGCGTCCCCTGCTAGCGCTCCACCAATGGCCGCACCTCGATCGAGCCGTTGCGGGCCGACGGGATCCTGCCGGCCGCCTCGATGGCGTCGTCGATCGACTCGCAGTCGAGCACGAAGTAGCCGCCCAGCTGCTCCTTCGTCTCGGCGAACGGGCCGTCGGTGACGAGCGCGCGGCCGTCGCGCACGCGCACGGTCGTCGCGGCCGCCGTCGGGCGCAGCTCGGCGCCGTCGATCATCATCCCGCGCCGGCCCATGTCCTCGGCGAACGTCGCGTACTCGGCGTACATCGCCCCCCGGTCCTCGTCGGTCATGGCCGCCAGGTCTGTCTCGTCGGAGTAGATCGCAAGCATGTACTTCACGGTGGTCTCCCTTCGCGTCGGCGGCCGCCGGCCGGCCGCTCCACCCTCATGGACGAACGGCACCCGGCGATTTCGACACGTGTCATCGCGGACCCGGCGGGCGCAGCGCGCGACGGCGCAGGACGCCGAGCGCGATGAACACCGCGCCCGCGACGTAGCCGACCGGGAATCCGTGGTCGGCGCCCTGGGCGGCCGTCTCGATGATCAGGACGATCCCGATCGCGATGAACACGAGCGACAGGATCCGGTTCACGGCCAGCATGCGCTCACCCCGTTGGCTGGGTGCCGACCATCACCCGGCAGTCGGCGTTCCGCAGCACGTAGTCGATCACCCTGCCGAACATGCGCTCGCCGCCGCGCTTGCGCTGCTCCGCGCCCAGCACGATGATCTCCGCCCGCCGCCGCCGGGCCTCGTCGACGATCGCCTCGCCGACGTTGCGGGTGCGCACGATCCGCGGGATCACGGGCACGCCGTACTGGCGCCCCAGCGCCGCCGCCTCGCTCAGCTCGTGCTCGGCCTTGCGGACGGCGTCGTCCATGGGCGCCGAGAGCGGCAGGTTCATCGGAACCGGGATCGGATAGAGGGCGACGAGCTTGGTGCCGGATTCGGCCGCGAGCCGCAGGGCCGTCGCCGTCATCTCGTCCGTCACCCGGTGGGCCGTGAGCGGGAGCAGGATCGAGCGGTACTCGATCTCGACCGCCGGCCCCGTCGCGAGCCGTTCGGCGAGCACCGTCTCGGTCAGCGGCAGGTGCTGGGTGCGGCGGTAGAGGACGTAGACAACCATCCCCACGATCAGCCAGGCGATGCCGACCGGGGCGACGCCGTCGGAGAAGTGCAGGCCGACGGTCACGCACCACGAGGCGCCCGTGCCGATGAGGCCCAGGATCGCGAACAGCGGCACGTCGTAGGAGCCGACCCGGAACGACATCGGCCCCCGCCAGGGCATGTCGGCCCTGGACATCGTCCGCCGCATCTGGATCACGGACGCGTGCGCGAGGGTGAACGAGAGCATGGCGCCGAAGGCGTACAGGTTGCCGAGGAAGGCCGTCGCCCCGGGCGGGATCATGAGAAAGATCGCGATCACGCTGTAGAGCACGATGGCCACGTACGGCGTGTTGAACCGCGGATGGACGTGCCGGATCGCCTCGGGCAGCTGGCGGTGCTGGCCCATCGAGTAGGTCAGCCTCGAGACCCCGATGATGCCCGCGTTGGTCGCGATGATCAGGATCGTCGCCGCCAGCAGGGCCACGTAGTAGGCCATCCCCTCCTTGATCGTGTTCGGGATGGTGAGGTGCTCGACCAGGCCGGCGACCGGGTCGCCGGCGTACTTGCAGGCAAGGTCGGACGTCGGCTCGTGCAGCTTCACGGCCTTCGGGCACGCGAGCACCGAGCTCCTCGAGTTGGCCACCTGCTGGTGCGTGGCCGGCTGCACCGGCAGCGCCGAGAGGGCCACCGACGGCAGGAACGCGTAGATCGCGAACACCGCCATCACGACGTACATGATCGCGCTGGGCACGTGCCGGGGCGGGTCGATCGCCTCCTCGGCCATGTTGGACACCGTCTCGATACCGGTGTATGCGACCATCGCGACCGGGATCGAGATGATGAAGTTGCTCCACGTCGGCGCCGTCCCCAGGTGCACGTTGTCGACGAGCGTGTGCGGGCTGAGAACGGTGAAGAGGCCGATCAGGACGAGCAGCCCCTGCGTGCCGAGGTCGGTCAGGGCCAGGAAGATGTTCAGCCCCGCCGCCTCCTTCACGCCCACGATGTTGATGGCGACCAGCAGGCCCACGACGATCCCGCCGCCGACGATGTCCCACGGGTGCCCGATCAGGTTCACGCCCAGGTTGAACTTGTTCAGGTAGTGGGGGACGAAGATCGCCGAGATCGCGATCGTGACGGTGTAGTTCAGCATCTGCGCCCAGCCGGCGAAGAACGACACCGCCTCGTTGAACGCGTGGCGCGTGAACGACGACGAGCCGCCGGCCTCGGGGAAGCGGGCGGTCGCCTCGGCGTAGGTGACCGCGGTGAAGAAGAAGATCGCCCCTGAGATGGCGAACGCGACCGGCGTCATCCCGAGCGCGTAGACCGTGACCAGGCCGAGCGCGTAGTAGATCGACGAGCCGACGTTCCCGTACGCCGTCGAGAACAGCGCTGCCGTCCCGAGGACTCGGTGCAGGCCCCCGGCTTGGCGGCGCTTCAGCGGCATGCGGCCATTATGGCGGGTCGATCAGCCGCCGGATTGGGACAGTCCCCGCGTCCGCGGGGACTGTCCCCGGTTCTCAGCGTGCCAGCAGCGGGATGATCAGGATCGCGACGATGTTCGTGATCTTGATCATCGGGTTGATCGCCGGCCCGGCGGTGTCCTTGTAGGGGTCGCCGACGGTGTCGCCCGTGATCGACGCGGCGTGGGCGTCCGAGCCCTTGCCGCCGTGGGCGCCGTCCTCGATCAGCTTCTTCGCGTTGTCCCAGGCGCCGCCGCCGGAGGTCATCGAGATGGCCAGGAAGAGGCCGGTCACGATCGTCCCCACGAGCAGGCCGCCGAGCGCCTGGTAGGAGATCAGCCCGACGATGATCGGCACGGCGACCGGGATCAGCGCCGGCAGCTGCATCTCGCGGATCGCCGAACGCGTCACCAGGTCGACACAGCGGGCGTAGTCGGGGCGGGTGGTGCCCTCCATGATCCCCGGCATCTCGCGGAACTGGCGCCGCACCTCCTGCACCACGAGACCGCCGGTGCGGCCGACGGCGTCCATCGCGAGCGACGCGAACAGGAACGGCATCAGGCCGCCGATCAGGAGGCCCGCGAGCACCCACGGGTCGTTGATCGTGAACGTGACGGTGTGCCCCACCTTCCGGCCGAGCTCGTCGCTGTAGGACTGGAACAGCACCAGCGCCGCCAGCCCGGCGGAGCCGATCGCGTAGCCCTTCGTGACGGCCTTGGTCGTGTTGCCGACGGCGTCGAGCGGGTCGGTGACGTTGTCGCGCACCTCGTGCGGCAGGTCGGCCATCTCGGCGATGCCGCCGGCGTTGTCGGTGATCGGCCCGAACGCGTCGAGCGCCACGACCATGCCGGCCATCGAGAGCATCGCCGTCACGGCGATGGCGATGCCGTAGATCCCTGCGAGCTTGAACGAGGCCACGGTCCCCACCGCGATCACGATCACGGGCAGGGCCGTCGCCTGCATGCCCACCGCGAGACCCGAGATGATGTTCGTCGCGTGGCCGGTCACCGACTGCTCCGAGATCCGCTTGACCGGCCCGAAGCGGGTGCCGGTGTAGTACTCGGTGATTGCGACGATCAGGGCGGTGATGACGAGCCCGATCAGGCCGCAGAAGTAGATCTTGCCCGCACTCGCCCCGTCGGTGAAGCCGCCGAAGTGCTTGGCGACGTTCAGGACGACCGGGATGTAGATGATCGCCGAGAGCACCGCCGAGACGATCACCCCGACGTACAGCGCCGAGATGACGCTGATGTTGCCGTACAGGCGGACGAGGAACGTCCCCACGATCGACGCGGGGATCGAGAACGCGGCCAGGAGCAGCGGCAGCATGACGGCGTCGTGGTTGCCGAACAGCGCCCCCAGGAACATCGACGCGACCACCGTCACCGCGTAGGTCTCGAACAGGTCGGCGGCCATGCCGGCGTCGTCGCCCACGTTGTCGCCCACGTTGTCGGCGATCACGGCCGGGTTGCGGGGGTCGTCCTCGGGGATGCCCGCTTCGATCTTGCCGACCAGGTCGGCGCCGACGTCGGCCGCCTTCGTGAAGATGCCGCCGCCGAG
>JAICJC010000189.1 GCA_025928655.1 Thermoleophilia bacterium
TCGACCTGCTGATCCTCCACCAGGCGCTGCCCTCGGCGTTCGACCGCACCCTCGAGGCCTACCGCGCCCTGGAGACGCTGCTGGGCGACGGCAAGGTCCGCGCGATCGGCGTCAGCAACTTCATGGTCGACCATCTCACCCAGCTGCTCGACCGGGCCGGCGTCGTGCCGGCGGTCAACCAGATCGAGGTGCACCCCTACTTCGTCCAGCCCGAGGTCCAGGCGTTCGGCGCCGAGCACGGGATCCTGACGCAGGCGTGGTCGCCGATCGGCGGCATCACGTTCTACCGCGACGGCGAGCACACCAGCACCCTGCGGGACCCCGTCATCGGCGAGGTCGCCGAGGCGCACGGCAAGAGCGCGGCGCAGGTGATGCTGCGCTGGGGGCTCCAGCACGGACGGTCGGTCATCCCGAAGTCCACCAAGCCCGAGCGGATCGCCGAGAACATCGACGTGTTCGACTTCGCGCTCTCGGCCGGCGAGATGACCGCGATCGACGGACTCGACACCGGCCGCCGCGGCGGCCCGGAGCCCGAGGCCATCACGCTCGAGGCCTTCGGCCGCGACATCCCGGAGGCCTGAACCATGGAGTACCGCCCGCTCGGACGCACCGGCGTCCAGGTCTCACCGCTCTGCCTCGGCACGATGATGTTCGGCGCCTGGGGCAACACCGACCACGACGACGCGATCCGCGTCATCCACCGCGCGCTCGACGCGGGGGTCAACTTCGTCGACACCGCCGACGTCTACTCGGCCGGCGAGTCGGAGGAGATCGTCGGCAAGGCGATTCGGACCCCACCCTCCCGCCGCGACGACGTGCTCCTTGCCACCAAGCTCGGCGTGCCGATGGCCGACGACCCCAACCACCGGGGCGGCTCGCGGCGGTGGATCGTCCACGAGGTCGAGAACTCGCTGCGCCGCCTGGGCACCGACTGGATCGACCTCTACCAGCTGCACCGCCCCGACCCGCACACCGACATCGACGAGACGCTCGCCGCGCTGACCGACCTCGTGCAGCAGGGCAAGGTCCGCTACATCGGCTCGTCGTCCTTCAACGCCGGCCAGATCGTCGAGGCCCAGTGGGCCGCGCGCGACCGCCACCTCGAGCGCTTCCGCACCGAGCAGCCCCCGTACTCCCTCCTCACGCGCAGCATCGAGATCGACGTCCTCCCGACCGCGCAGCGTCACGGGATGGGCATCCTCACCTACAGCCCGCTCGCCGGCGGGTGGCTCTCCGGGAGCTGGTCGGCCCGCAGCTCCCCCACCTCGCCGGCCCGGCAGCGGCTCGTCGCGCGCTTCGACATGTCGCTGCCCGAGAACCAGCGCAAGCTCGAGGCGGTACAGCAGCTCCAGCAGGTCGCCGACGACGCCGGTGTCTCGATGATCGAGCTGGCGATCGCGTTCGTCGTCAACCACCCGGGCGTGACCTCGGCGATCATCGGGCCCCGCACGATGGAGCAGCTCGACAGCCAGCTGCCGGCCGCCGGCGTCGTGCTCGACGCCGCGACGCTGGATCGCATCGACGAGATCGTGCGGCCCGGCGTGAACCTCAACCCCGCCGACACCAGCTACGGCGAGCAGGTCCTCGCCCCCGCGCTGCGCCGGCGCTAGAAGGAGACCCATGCAGATCACCCGCTCGACCATCGACACCCAGAAGGGGCCCGCCGACTGGTTCACCGGCGACGTCTACATCGACGCCGTCGCCGCCCCCGCCGGCAGCTCGACCTTCGCCGCCGCCGGCGTCCACTTCACGCCCGGCGCGCGCACGGCCTGGCACACCCACCCCCACGGCCAGACGATCTTCGTCACCGAGGGCGTCGGGTTGTGCCGGCGCGAGGGCGGCCCCGTCGAGGTCATCCGGCCCGGCGACCGCGTGTTCTTCGAGCCCGGCGAGAACCACTGGCACGGCGCCGCGCCGAATCGCCTCATGGTGCACATCGCCATGCAGCAGACCGACGAGTCCGGCAGTCCGGTGACCTGGGGCCGCCACGTCACCGACGACGAGTACGCCGGCGCCGGGGGCAGCTGAGGTTCTGCTGCCGCACGGCCTGAGTCGCGGCGGATCAGCGCGCTGAGCGTGTTCTTCGCCTCGGTGATCGTCGCGACGAGCATCAGCCTCGATTCACGCGCCCCCCGTGGGTAGGCGGCGGTTCGTCGTACCTGGAAAGCGGGCGTGGCAGCGCCGCGCCCGGCAGGCCACGAGGAGCCCCACACCATGATCGGCACCGCCGCCGACCTCTCCGCCGGTCTCGCTTCTCGGGCGGGCGGGCGCCGCGCGACGTCGGAGCGCCGGTGACCCGCCTGGCGGTCGTCGGCGGCAATGCCGCGGGCATGAGCGCCGCGGCGGTGGCGCGCCGGCGTGACCCGGAGCTGGACGTGCTCGTGCTCGAGCGCGGCCCCTACACCTCCTACTCGGCGTGCGGCATCCCCTACCTGCTCGCCGACGTCGTCGACGGCCCCGACCGTCTGATCGCGCGCAGCCCGGACGAGTTCCGTCA
>JAICJC010000080.1 GCA_025928655.1 Thermoleophilia bacterium
CGAGCAGCGGCCCCGGGATCGTGTCCGCGACGTTCGCCGTGGCGATGAAGAGCACCTGGGACAGGTCGAGCTCGACATCCAGGTAGTGGTCGCGGAACGAGTGGTTCTGAGCCGGGTCGAGCACCTCGAGCAGGGCGGACGACGGGTCGCCGCGCCAGTCGGCGCCGACCTTGTCCACCTCGTCCAGCATGATCACCGGGTTCATCGTGCCCGCGTCGCGCAGGGCGCGCACGAGCCGTCCCGGCAGGGCGCCGATGTACGTGCGCCGGTGGCCCCGGATCTCGGCCTCGTCGCGGACGCCGCCGAGCGACATGCGCACGAACTCGCGCCCGGTCGCGCGGGCGATCGACTCGCCGATCGAGGTCTTGCCGGTGCCCGGAGGACCGATCAGGGTCAGGATCACGCCGGAGCGGCGGTCGTCGGCGACGCCGCGGTCCGCGCGCAGCCTGCGCACGGCCAGGTACTCCGTGATGCGCTCCTTGACGTCGTCGAGGCCAGCGTGGTCGGCGTCGAGCACCTCGCGCGTGTGCTGCGGGTCGAGCTTCTCCTCGGAGCGCCCGCTCCACGGCACGGCGATCAGCCAGTCGAGGTAGGTGCGGATCATCGAGGACTCGCCGGTCGACTCGCCCATCCGCTCCAGCCGGGCGACTTCGCGCTCGGCCTGCTCGCGGACCTCGTCGGGCATCCCGGCCTCGTCGATCTTGACCCGGTACTCCTCCGCCACGGAGGCGTCGTCGTCACCCAGCTCCTTGCGGATCGAGTCCATCTGCTTGCGCAGGAAGTAGTCGCGCTGCTGCTTCTGGGCGCCGGACTCGACGTCGTCGCGGATGCGGCGGCGCACCTGCAGCTCGGCCAGGCGGTCGCGCTGGAAGCGCAGCGCCAGCTCCAGCCGCTCGATCACGTCGACGGTCTGCAGGAGCTCGACCTTCTGCTCGTACGTCAGATCGGGCGCGTACCCGGAGGTGTCGGCGAGGGCGCCCGGCTCGGTGATCGAGCGCACGAACGCGCTCACGCGCCCGTCGTCGCCGCGCAGCTCGAGGATCTCCTCGACCACGGCGCGGTACTCGCGCTCGAGCTCCCGCGTGTGCGAGGGGGCGGGCGCCTCGTCGGGGCGCTCCTCCACCTCCACCCACAGGCGGCCCTGCGGATCGGTGTTGGCGGCGCCGGCGATGCCGCGGTGGATGCCGGACAGCGAGACGGCGCGGATGCGTCCCGGCAGCCGCATGTGCTCGCCGACCTCGGCCACCAGGCCGACGTTGGCGTAGTCCGAGCCGTGCCGCGGAACGAGCAGAACACGGGACTCCTCGCCGACGTCCACGGGCAGCGTCACGTCCATGCCCGGGAAGACGACGGTGTCCTCGAGGGGGATCAGGAGAAGTTTTGTCATAGCCGTATGATGCCAGAAATACTTGATGTTGGCAAATATCTGACCAATGGAATATCATGAGCAGCGATGAATGACTGCTGGGAGCTTCTCTTCGACCTGCTGATGGCGGAGCGCGCCCGTTTCCCCGCGATCGCAGCCGAATTCGACCTCTCGCCAACCCAGGTGCACGTGCTGCGACTGCTCGAGCCGGGCACGGCGGTGCCGATGGGGCGCCTGGCCGGCGGGCTGGGCTGCGACGCGTCCAACATCACGGGTGTGATCGACCGGCTCGAGGCCCGCGGGCTGGTGCAGCGGCAGGCGGCCGAGCGCGACCGCCGGGTCAAGGTGCTGGTCGTCACGGAGCGGGGACTCGACCTGCGCCGGCGCCTGCTGGTGCGCATGGCGGAGCCGCCCGAGCCGATCCGGCGGCTCTCACCCGCCGATCAGCGCGCGCTCGCGCGGATCCTGCGCCGGGCGCTGACGCAGGCTCACCCGCCCAGCACGCCGCGGACGAGCCCGATCAGCTGATCCACGGGCACCCGGTCGGCGGCCGCGCTCAGCACGATGCCCTCGAGCTCGTTGATCGCCCCCGAGCGGCGGCCGTCCGAGATGGCGCGCTCGAGGCCGGCCCGGGTCGCGGCGGCGATCTCGGGCGTGGAGAGGTCGTGGCGGCGGGCGAATGCGCGCAGCCGCGACTCGCTCGTGAAGGCGAGCGCCAGGGCCGGCTGGGGCACGTGCAGGCGGCAGGCGGCGCCGTCGAGGGCCGAGAGCGCCACCTCGTTCTCGAGGTCGCTGAAGTCGGCGACCTTGTGCCAGTCCCGGGGCTGGCACGGGTTCGGGACCGCCGCCGGCGCGTAGTCGCGGCCGCCCAGAGCGACGTACGCGCCCACGAGCGCGACCGCCGCGACGAGCGCCGCCACCGGCCATCGCAGCGCGGTCATGCGTCCCGCTCCCACCGGCCGGCCGCGACCGGGACGAGCGCCGCGAGCGCGATCGCCGCCGCAACCAGGAACGCGCGGGAGAACGCGTGCGTCGCCGCCCGCCGCACCTGCTCGCTCAGCGAGCGGCGCAGGTGCCGGTAGACGGGCACGTCCGCGCCGCTCGGGTGCTGGGCGCGAAAGGCGAGGCCCAGGTCGGGGAGCCGGTTCTGCGCCTGCTGGAGCTGGTGGTTGATCGCATCCCCGAGCCGCAGCTTGGCGTCGAAGGAGAGCGCGGAGTTCAGGACGATGGCGGTTCCCGACCGCTGCGCCGCATCCTGCTGGGTGAGGAGGTCGGCCGTGAAGATCGGCGTCAGGATCACCAGGCCGAGCACGACGCCGGCGTGCCTGGCGCCGATCGTCCAGCCGCCGTGGATCGTCTGCGATCCGCGTCCGGCGAGCGCGTCGCCGGTCAGCGCCGGCAACGTGAGGGCGAGCCCGCACCCGATCAGCACCTGCGGCGCGAGCGTCCAGGCGATGTCCGCCGAGGGCACGAGCGCGAGCGCCGCCAGGCCGCCCGCGATCAGGATCACCCCGGCCGCGGCCGCGCCGCGCGAGAGGCTCCCCGGCGGCACCAGCCGTGCGGTCACGAGCGCGGCCGCCGGGATGGCCGAGACGACGGCGGCCGCCTCCAGCGGGTCGAGGCCCCAGGCGCGCACGAGCAGGAGCACGAGCAGGAAGAGCGCCGCCGTGAGGGCGGCCGAGACGAGGGCGAGCGCCAGGTTGGGCGAGATCCGCGGACGGCCGCGCGCGGGCGGCTCCTCCGCCCGGCCATCGAGGCCGCCGCGCACGAGCAGGAAGCCCAGCGGCACGAGCGCCAGCGGCACCTGGGCGGCGAACACGCTGCGCCAGCTGAACGCCTGCGTCAGCGCGCCGCCCACGGCCGGCCCCAGCGCCGCGCCCGCGGCGGCGGCCGCAGCCCACGCCGTCGCCCCCCGGTGCGTGGTCGCCGACGCCTCCTGCATCAGCGCGAGCGCCGCGCACACGACGGCGGCGCCGCTCACCGCCTGCACGCAGCGGGCCGCCAGGAGAACGTCGAAGCTGCCGGCGGCGGCGCAGACGGCCGAGGCGGCGGCGAAGGACGCCAGGCCCGCCGCGGCCACCCGCCCGGCGCCGGCGCGGACGGCCAGGTAGGCCGCGGGCACGGCGGCGACCGCGAGGGCGAGGTTGAATGCCGTGATCACCCACGCGATCCGCTCGATCGAGACGTCGAACGACGACAGCAGGTCGGGAAGCGCGAGCACGACCACCGACGAGTCGGCCAGCACGGTGGCGACGGCGATGGCCAGGCCCAGGCTGAGCGGGAGCGATCTGACGCCAGGGATGGTATGCGTGCTACTGGTCGCCATCGACGGCGATGCGGCGGCCGCGGGCCAGCGCCCCGCCGGGCCAGCCGCTCACCTCGCCGAAGAGCGAGACGAGCGACGAGACGAGGAACGGCCGCACGACGAACGTGTCGAGCAGGATCCCGACGGCCATCGTGAACGCGAGCTCGCGGAACGCGCGCACCTGGACGATCGCGAGCAGCCCGAAGCTCGCCGCCAGGGTGATGCCGGCGGTGCGGACGGCGGCGGCGGTGCGGGCGGGCGCGATCCGCAGCGCCTCCCGCAGCGGCCGCACCCGCGCCTCCTGCCACACCCGGCCGGCGACGAAGACGTTGTAGTCCGACCCCAGGGACACCAGCAGGACGCCGGCCGCGAACGGCACGTAGTAGGTCAGCTCGCCGTATCCGAGCAGCGTCTGGAACGTCCAGGTGCTGATGCCGATCGCGGCCGCGACGGAGAGCGCGCTCGCCGCGACGAGCAGCACGGGCGCGATCAGCGCGCGCAGGAAGACGACGAGCAGCACGAGGTTCACGACCAGCACGGCGGCCACGACGCGGACGAGGTCGCCGCGCATCGCGGCGACCGTGTCGTGGGCGACGGGGCCGTCTCCGGCGAGCGCCGTGTGCGGCCGGCCGAGCCCAGCCCGCGCGGCCAGCGCCGGGAGCCGCTCGCGCAGCGTCCCCACCTGGTCGATCGCGGTCGCCCCGTACGGATCGGTGCGGGAGGCGACGAGCAGCCGGACCGCGCCGCCGGACGCGCTGATGAGCACGCCGTGGCGGCGTACGAACGGCGTGTCGGCCGGGCCAACGACCGCGGCGACGCCGGGCTGCCGTCGCAGCTCGTCCGCGAGCCGGGCGAGGCCCGCCGTCTCCGCCGCGATCCCTGGCCGGGCGACGATGGCCTGGGCCGGCGCCAGCATCCCGGGCGCGAAACCGCGCCCGGCGTCCTCGGCGCCGACCCGCTCCTGGGCGCTCGCGGGCAGGCCCGAGATGGTGGTCACGCCCAGCTTCGCCTCGCGCACCTCCGCCGCGGCGAAGGCCAGCCCGGCCGCGCAGACGATCCCGATCACGAGCGCCGCCGATCGGTGCGAGATCAGCCGGGCGAGGTAGTTCCGGCCCCGGGCGGGGACGGGCTCCGTCCCGGCCTCGACCGGCACGGGCGGCCGCGGCCAGTAGAGCGCCCGGCCGCAGATGGCGAGGGCCGCAGGCACGAGCGTGACCGCGACCAGGACGGCGGCGGCGACGGACAGCGCCAGCGCCGGGCCGAGCTCCTGCAGCACCTCCGTGCGGGCGACGAGGAGCGCCAGCAGGCTGGCGGCGAGGATCCCGCCGCCGGCGAGCACGATCGGGGTCGTCTCGGCGGTTGCCCGCTGCGCCGCATCCAGCCGCGAGCTGCCCTGGAGCGTCTTCGTATGCGCGTTCGCGAGGTAGAAGACGCAGTAGTCCGTGACGATGCCGAGCACGAGCGCGACGAGCAGCGGCCGCAGCAGCGACGGCTGCTCGAGCCCGGCCCGCTGGGTGGCGTGGCTCACGGCCTGCTGTGCCATCGTGTATGCGGTGCCGACGGCCGCGAGCGTGAGCAAGGGCGCCCCCACCGCGCGAAAGCGGACACCCACGAGCAGGGCGATGACGAGCACCGTCGCGCCCTCGATCCAGGGCAGCGCGTCGTCGACGAGGCCGCCCTCGTGCACCTCGGCCGGCAGGATCCCGGTGACATGCCCGCCGCCGCCCCGCAGGCCGTTCGCGCCGTCGATCTGGCGCCCGACCGGCATCGAGGGCGGGAAGGCGAGGTAGGTGATCGCGGTCGTGCCGGTCTCGCGTGAGCCGGGGACGACGCCGCGGGCGTTGATCACCGGCACCGCCGCAGGGCCCGAGCCGGGGTGTGCACGGGCCTTGCGGTCGACGCGGGCGGCCGCCGAGACGATCCCCGACACGGCCGTCCGTGAGAGGCGGTTCGGATCGCGGTGCACGACCGCAACCTCGGTGGTGAGCGGTACGCGGAAGTGCTGCAGGGCGAACGTGTTCGCCCGCACCGCCGCCGAATGGGCGGGGATGAGGGACACGAGGTTGTCGGGCGGCTGGACCGGGGCGGGGAGCACGAATGCGGCATAGGCGACGGCGACCGCCCATGCGATCACGATCGGCCATCGCAGCTTGACGATCGTCCAGGCGTATGCGCGCGGAAGCCGGCCGGTGGTGCGGCCGGAATCGGCGGGGCTCTCCGACATGCCGGTGTACATGCCCGGGTGCGCCTCTCCGCAACCGGATCGCGCGGTACGCTCGGCCCGTGGTCGATCCGTTCTCGTTCCATCTGCCGGTGCGGATCCGGTTCGGCGAGGGCGCCGTCGCGGCGCTGCCGGGCGTCCTCGCCGAGCTGGGAGCGACGGCCCCGATCGTGGTCGTGGAGGCGCCGGTGGCCGCGCTCGGGGACGTCGCGCGCGCGATCGCGGACATGGATGTCTACGAGAAGGCGCCGGGCGAGCCCACTGTCGCCCTGGTGGACGACCTGGTCGCGCACCTCGACGCGCGGCGGCCCGATGCCGTCGTCGCGATCGGCGGCGGGTCGGCGCTCGACATCGCCAAGGCGGCGCGGGCGGCCCACTCGCAGGGCACGCCGTTCGCCCGCCTGCTGGGCGGCGACGAGCCGGTGGTGGAGCCCCGCATCGGGCTCGTGGCGGTTCCGACCACCTCGGGCACCGGCTCCGAGGTGTCCGGGGGCGCGGTGGTCGTCGACCCGGGCAGCGGGCGCAAGCTCGGGGTCGCCTCGCCGCTGATGCGGGCCCAGCACGCGCTCGTCGACCCGCTCCTGACCCTCGGCCTCCCGCGCGCCGCCACGATGGGGACGGGCGCCGACGCGCTCGCCCAGGCGATCGGCGGCGTGATCGTGCGCAACGGCAACCCCGGATCGGTCGCGCTCGGCCTCGAGGCGTGCCGGCACGTCGCCGCCGGGCTGCCGGCCGCCGTGGCCGACGGCGGCGACCGCGCGGCGCGGGCCGAGCTCAGCCTCGGCAGCCTGCTGGCCGGCCTCTCCATGAACCTGTCGGACTGCGGCGCCGACCACGCCCTCGGCCACGCCATCGGCGGCCGGCTGGGGCTGCCGCACGGGCTCAGCGTGGGCCTGGTGCTGGCCGAGACTCTGGACGTCGACCGTGTCGCCTGCGCCGGGCGGCTCGAGCGGGTGGCCGACGCGCTCGGCGAGGCCCGCGGCGGCGCCGCCGACGGCTCCCGCGCGGTCCGGGCCGTGCGCCGCCTGCTGGCGGAGATCGGTTTCCCGACCTGCACCGAGGCGGGTGTGGACGAGGCCGCCGTCGACGCGCTCGTCGCCCTCGCCCGGGACGACTACTGCCTCACGGTGAGCCCGCACACGTGGTCGGAAGGCGACATCCGGCGGGCCTATGCCGACGCGCTCGCACTCGGGCCGAGAGGACCGCTCACCACGTCATAGGTGGTACGTTTCGGCACGGCCGGGCGACGGCCACGAGGGGAACCGGCGCATGAGGATTCGTTTCGAGAACCACGATCTGGCGACCGAGGGTTGCGGGCAGTTCATCGACGTGACGGACGACGTCGCGGCGGTCGTCGAGCGCAGCCGGGTGCGCGAGGGGATGGCGGTCGTGTACTCGCCCCACACGACCTGCGCGGTCCTGATCAACGAGCGCGAGAGCGGGTTCATCGAGGACTTCCAGGAGATGCTCGACACCATCGTCCCGCGCGAAGGCACCTACTATCGCCATGACGACCTCTCCATCCGCACGGAGGGGCTCAACGGCGATCCGCACGAGATCCCGAACGGGCACTCGCACTGCCGCGCGGCGCTGATGGGGTCCGCGTCGCAGACGATCCCGGTGGCCGACGGCGAGCTCACGCTCGGCCGGTGGCAGAAGATCTTCTTCTGCGAGCTCGACCGGGCCCGGCAGCGCAAGGTCTTCATCCAGGTCATCGGCGAGGGATGAGGGCGCCCGGCCGCGAGCTCAAACGGCGCCGCTGGGCCGCGGCGTCCAGGCCGGGAGCCCGGTCGCACGCGAGCTCGTCGACGAGGTCGCGCGCCGTCATCCCGGCGCACAGGTGCACCGGCACCCCGTAGCCCGCCAGGTCGAGCGCCATCGCCTCGAGTCCCGCCACCCGGCGGCCGTTCACGTGCACCTCGGGCACCCACAGCTCGGCCGGGTAGGCCCGCGAGGCCCGCCACCCGCGCGGGCCCTCGACGACCTCGCCCCACATGGCCACCCGGCCCACCACCCGGTGGACGATCCGGCGGCCGGCGACCGACGGCACGTAGGCGGCCAGGTCACCGGGAAGCGACACGGCGTGGACGCCGCAGGAGCACGTCGGGGCGGGCGCGGCGTGCTCGGGCGGGCGTAGCTTCCAGGGCCGCAGCGGCTCCCGGCGGCGGGCGTCGCACTCCGCCTCGAGCGCGCGCCCGATCGGCCACGGCGTCGGGTAGACCGGGCTCACCAGCCCCGCGCAGCCGGCCTCCGCGACCACGAACCAGAGCCTCCAGCCGCGAACCGGCGTACACATGTCCGGTGCCCGGGGTTGCCACGTCCCCACCGCTCGATGGTAGCGCCTTGCGGGCCCCCTTCGGCGTGTGAGATTCCGCACGAATGGCGTCGCTCCACGTCCGTGCCGGGATCGCCCTGCTCGCGCTGGGGGCAGCCTGCGTCTGGCCCGCCGCGGGCTCGGGGCAGGTGCTCTACCGCTCGTCCGCCCGGATTTCGCGGCTCACCGTCTCCGGCGGCCGGATGGCGTGGGCGGAGCAGGTGTCCCGGACATGCGTCCGCCTCTTCCGCCGCCGCGTCGTCGGCAAGACTCCGGTGCGGGTGACGCGATGCCGGCTCCCCTCGCAGCCCGTCGCCTCCGGGCATACGTGGATCCGGCTGCTCGGGCCGCACGTGTTCTGGGACGGGACGGGCCGCGGGAACACGGAGGTCGACGAGTGGGTGTACTCGACGCTTCCCGGCGGCCGCCGCATGCCCGTCACCTACACGATCCTGTGCGGCGGGTCGAGCGGCGCAGGCAAGCTCCTCGGCGCAGTCTCGGCGCGCGCGCTCGTCTACTCGGTGTTCACGGTGCAGACCGACGGCGACTGCGGCGTACTGAGCGGCACGGGCGTCGTGCGGCGCACGGTCGTGGCCAGCGCGGGCGCGCGCCGGGTGCTCGTGCCCGGTGCGCCGGGGGCCGACATGCTGGCGGTCTCGGGCCGGAGCCTGCTCGAGGTGCCCGCGGTCGTCTCGACCCGCGGCATCGGGCCGGGATCGACGCTCGAGCTGCGCGGACTGCACTCCGGGAACCGGCGCTGGTCGTCGGCGTTCACCGGCACGCCGCGCGCGATCGCGCTCTCGCCGAGCTACGCCGCGATGCTCGTGCGCACCCCCGCCGGGGCGGCTCGCATCCGGGACGTACGCGGCGGCGACGGGCGCGCTCGTCGCCGCGCTTCCGGTCAAAGTCCACGATCCTCCCGATGCTCGCGACGGTGGGCCCCCGGGTCGTGTTCGCCTACCCGCGCCGGATCATGGTCTGGAACGTGCGCGCGCACACCCTCCGCGTCCTGCGCCGGCTGCACGCGTTTCCCGCACGACCTGCTCGCGGACGGCGCCTCGTCGCCTGGAACACCCACCACGCGATCCGCGGCGTCCGGCTCGCGCCCGCGGGCTGACGAACCGGGGTCAGACCCCGAACGGCGGCCGTGCGGGTGGCGTGACAGTTTCGTTCGGGGTCTGACCCCGTCTAGGGGCCTTCGCCCGCCACCCAGAGCAGGCAGGACGCCCGCCGCCGGATGCGGCGCACCATGCGGGCGAAGCGGCGCGGCCGGACGCGGCCGCGGTCGGGGCCGAACACGAGCAGGCCCGCCTCACGCTCCCCGGCCACCTCGAGGACGGCGTCGACGGGATGCGGGCTGCGCACGCGCAGGTGCTCGACGTGCAGCCCCAGCGCCGAGGCCTGGTCGACCGTCTCGCGGATGCAGGCCCGGTCGGCCTCGAGCTCGGTGTCGGCGTGGCGCGTCGCGATCGACTGCGGCCACAGCGGCAGCTCCACCGCGTCGACGACGATGAGCGGCGCCTGCGACTCGAGGGCCGCGCCGAGCGCGACGCGCAGGGCGTCCGGCTCGAAGGGCACCGCCAGCGTCGCCAGCACCACCGGCCGGGTGCGAGCGCCCTGCGTGGGCGTGTTCGCGGGCGGCGGGGGCGCCGGGCGCTCGCGCAACCTCACAGCTCGCCCTCGGCCTTGAGCACCCACGTGCGCTGGAGCTCCCCCACCCGGCGGTGGTAGCGGGAGCGCATGACCGGCCGCACGTAGGTGAACCAGAGCAGCAGGATGAACGGCAGCCCGATGAACAGCTGGAACGGCTGCGCGGTCAGGGCGAGCAGCAGCACGAGCGCCGCCACCAGGGCGACGCCGGTGTACCCGATGATGCGGTAGCGGCGACGCATTGCCTGGATGGCGGCGAAATCGGCGGCGGGGATCCCGTTGGTGTCGTACGTTCGGCCGCAGGCCTCGCACGTCCACCGCTCACCGTAGGGAACCAGCGCCTCCGACTTGCCGCAGTCGCAGCGCAGCGTGATACGCGGGGCGGCCATCGGAGGGATCTTCGCGGATGTGTGGAAGCTTCCGCAAGCGCCTCGGAACTCCGGTGGGAAAAACGCTTGACCGAGGCAGGCGATTCCTGTTTCATCGCGGTCCCATATATCTGCTCGCTGGCCCTTTTCCCCTGGAGGTTCATATGGCCACAGCCGCAGTCGAGGAACGGGAGCTCCTCAAGACGATCAGCTGGTTCGACGGGTTCGTGGTTGCCCTCGCGAATCCCAGCTTCCTGATCACGGGTCTCGGCGGGTCCGTTCTCGGCCTCGGCGGTTGGGGCGCGGTCATTCTGTGGACGACCTCGGTCGTCATCGGCGCGCTCCACAACTACATCTACTCCGAGCTCGCCTCGATGTTCCCGAAGCTCTCGGGCGGCATCGCCATCTACGCCCACGAGGCCTGGAAGAAGTATGTGTCCTTCGTGGGCCCGGTGGCCGCGTTCGGCTACTGGCTCGGCTGGTCGGTCGTGCTCTCGGCGACCGGAGTCGTCGTCGGCTTCCTCGTCCAGTCGCAGTTCTACACCAGCTCTGCGACGTCGGGATTCTGGAACGCGCACGGCCATTTCATCGGCATCCCGCTCTACTTCTCGTTCCCGATCGCGCTGACGATCATCATCATCATCGCCATCTGGACGTTCAACGTGATCGGCATGCGGCCGACCGTGTGGGTCGGCTACATCACCGGCGCGCTGCTCCTGATCCCGCTCGCGGTGATCATGTTCCTGCCGTACATCACCGGCGACTGGCACGCGAGCAACCTGCACTCGAACCTCAACTGGCACTCGCTCACGGCGGACAACGGCATCAAGCTCGCCATCGTCTGGCTGTACGTCATGTGCTGGTCGTCCTACGGGATGGAATGCTGCGCGACGTTCGCGCCCGAGTACCACGACACCGCCCGCGACACCGGCAAGGCCCTGCGGGTGGCGGCCATCTTCGGCGTCATCGTCTACGGCCTCCTGCCGCTCGGCGCGGTGGGGACGTTCGGCGACAAGAACGTGACCGCCGACAACTACCTGGGCCAGTTCTACGCCTCGACGTTCCATGACATCCTCGGGACGGGCACGGGGGTGGCGATCCTGCTCCTGTGCGCGGGGATCGTGCTGGCGATGAACACCGCCACCGCGGACGGGTCACGGGCGCTCTACGGCATCGCCCAGGACGGCATGACGATCCGGTGGCTGGGGAAGCTGAACCGCTACCACGTGCCGGCGAACGCGATGACGGTCGACGCCATCCTGAACATCGTGCTCCTGTTCACGTACGCGTCCGACCCGATCGGATCGCTGAAGATACTCGTGTTCTCGAACCTGGGATACGTGCTCTGCCACTGCTTCGCGACGTCGGGCTTCCTGTTCCTGCGCCGCGACCGGCCGGCATGGCCACGGCCGATCAAGGTCGCATCGCCCTGGGTGGCCGTCTGCGGCCTGCTCTTCCTGTTCGACCTGCTCCTGCTGATCGTCGGAGCGGCGAACGTCGGTCTCGCGTACGGGGCCAGCACCCGCTCGACGCTGATCCCGTCGCTGGCGGTGCTGGTGATCGCCCTTGGCCTGTACGTGTACCGGGTCGTCGTCCAGGAGCGCCAGCCCCTGCGGCTCCGGCTCCCGGCCCCGACGATGCCCGAGGACGAGGCCGCGCTGCCCGGCCCGTCCACCGTCTGACCCCGGCATGAAAAAGGGGGCCGGCTCTCCGCGAGCCGGCCCCCTTTTCGTGCGCTTTCGTCAGCCGCCGTTGGTCGAGGCGCCGGCCTCGGCCAGGAGCTGCTCGGCCAGCTCGCGCTTCTGGTCGGCGGTCATCTTCTTGAACTCGTTCTCGAGCGCCCGCCGGTTGATGACCTGGTTCCAGTAGTCGAGCGACTCCATCCCCAGGAGCGCGGTCTTGCCGACGAACTGGCGCAGCACCTCGTTCGTCGGGCCCATGACCCAGCCGGCCTTGCCGTCGCGCAGGTAGCGCTCGAGCTGGAGCGGCTCCTTCTTGAAGCCGGTGCCGCCGCAGCAGTGCAGCATCTTGTCGACGACGTGGGCCACGTTCTTGGCCGCGTTGAACTTGATCTGCCACAGCCAGTGCAGGTAGTTCCCGCGGGCGAGCTCCCCGACGGCCGGGTTCGTCTGCGAGCCGTCGGTGACCTTGTCGAGGGCCTGGGCGACCGAGTACACGAACATGCGCGACGCGTTCGTGTCCATGATCGCCTCGCCGACCGCGTCCTGGATCGTCGGGTAGTCGCACACGCGCAGGCCGACGTCCTTATGGGTCTTGCGGGTGGTGTGGCGGACGGTGATGTCGATCGCGCCGAGCGAGATGCCGTTCCAGGTGCCGGACGAGCCGACCAGGAAGTTCGGGTCGACCGACTCGTCGTTCGAGTTGGCGCCGTCGCCGATCGGGCCGACCAGCTGGTTCTCCGGCACGAACTTCCAGTCCAGCAGGAGCGAGCCCGACTGGTTGCCGCGCAGACCCATGGCGTCCCACTCCTCGGGCTTGGCCTGGATGTCGGCCGCGTCGACCACGAACACCGACAGGTTGGAGTAGTCGCCGTTGTAGTCCGGCGAGGTGGTCTGCAGGACGTAGAAGTCGGCGAACCCCGCCGACGTCGTCCACGACGCCTTCTTGAGCACCTCGTAGCCGCCGTCCGCGCGGCGGGCGCCGGACGCGATCGGGTACCAGAAGTGCGAGCCGGTCTCCGGGTCGGAGTACGACAGCGTCCCGAGCAGGCCCTCGCGCACCTTCTTCAGGTACTTCTCGATGGTGTGGTCGGTCGCGCGCAGCTTGAGCGCCTCGACCGCGCCGATGTGCATGACGTAGCACATGGCGCACGAGGCGTCGCCGTAGCGGGCGATCGTCTCGGTCGTCGCGGCGTACATGACGTGGTTCTGGCCCAGGCCGCCCCACTCCTTGGGCAGCATCAGGCCGAGGAAGCCGTCCGGGGCCAGAGCCTCGAGGCTCTTGCGCGGGAAGGTCAGCGTGCGATCGTTCTCGGCCGCGAGCGGCCGGATGGTCTCGGTGCAGATCTCACGCAGGCGCTCGAGCAGCTCGAGCTGCTCGGAGGTGAAGAACCATTCCGGGTTGAACATCGGGTCGAGCCCGTCCATGGCCGACTGAGGTGCGACCGTTGCCATACTCGAAGCTCCTTCGTCGTTGCTCTGGCGGCCAGTATCCTAGTCGCGAGGCGGGTTCGGGGTCTATGGCGGGTCGTCCACCTCCCGGCCGGGGCGCGGTTCGGCGGCATACACAGCGCGGAGCGGCCTCCGGCGGCGGTTGTGCGTGGAGAATTGCCGCATCGGAGCGGCTCCGGAGGGCGGCGGGGTGGTCCCGCGTCGGACGGCATGCCAGTTGCCGCGGTGTGGAGATGCCGACGCATGTAGAATTTTCGCTATGTCGGTTCCGAACACCGCCGTGCGCTCGGCCGAGACGCGGCACCTGTTTCGGATCATCAACACCGTCTCCTCGACGCTCGACCTCGACCGGGTGCTGCGGGCGATCGTCGACCTCGTGTCCGACGCGATCGCCTGCCACGCGTGCTTCATATACCTGGTGGCGCCGGACGGCTCGGTCGTGCTGCGCTCGGTGTCCGATCCCTACGGCGCCCTGGTCGACCGGCTGCGGTTCGAGCGCGGCGAGGGCCTGGCCGGCTGGGTCGCCGAGCACAACCAGCCCGTGTTCCTGACCGAGGGGGCTCTCACCGACCCGCGCGTGAAGGTCGTCCCCGAGGCCGACGAGGAGCAGTACCAGTCGATCGTGGCCGTGCCCCTGCGCAGCAAGGCGGGCGAGGTCGTCGGCGTTATCTCGCTTCACGCCGAGGCCCCGCGGGAGTTCACCGAGGCCGACTCGGACTTCCTCGTCCACGCGGCCAGCCTGGTCGCCGGGGCGATCGAGAACGCGCGCCTGTACGAGAACACCCGCCGGCGCCTGGCCCTCGTCGAGGGGATGGCCGACCTGTCCCGGGCGATCTCGGCCGCCTCGACGGTCGACCAGCTCCTGCCCGCGGTCGCGCGCCGGGCCCAGCGCCTGCTCGCCGCGGCGGCCTGCGAGGTGTACGTCTCGAGCGGCGACGGGGCGCTCGACCTGGGCGCGTCCTCGCCCGCGAGCACGCCCCGCGACCGGCTCCCGACGGCGGCCGACCTGGGCGTCGTGCTCGCCCGCGGGCGGGCCGACGACGGCGACAGCCGCCGGCTGGCCGAGCTCCTGTGGTCGGACGTGACGGCGGCAGCGCTGGTGGCGCCGATGGTCGCGGCGGACGAGCTGCTGGGGTTCCTGGCGCTGCGCTTCCCGGGCGACCGGCCGGCGGACGCCGAGGCACGCGAGGTGGCCGCCTCGATCGCCGGCCAGGCGGCCATCGCGCTCAAGAACCTGCACCTGATCGAGAGTCTGACCGAGCACAACGCGATCAAGGACTTCCTCGAGGACCTCTCCCGCGGGCTGCCGGCGCCGGCCGGGCTGGCCGACCGCGGCCGCGCGCTCGGATGCGATCTGAACCGGCCTCACCTGGTGCTCCAGGCGGCGCCGCGCTCCGGCGGCGGCACGCAGTCGTGGGAGGACGTCGCGCGGGCGCTCGAGTCGGGGGCCGCCCGGGCCTTCCCGGGGTCGCTGTTCGACCGCCGCGACGGGGCGGTGCGCGGCCTGGTGCGGCTGGGGAGCGGCGACGAGTCGGCCGCGCTCGCCCGGCTGCGCGAGATGCATGCGACCCTGAACCGCAGCCATCCGCTCGCGATCGGGCTCTCGCACCGCTGCGAGGGGCCGGACAGCTTCGCCACCGGCTTCGAGGAGGCGCAGCAGGCGGTGACCGCCGCGGCCGTGATCAGCCCCGAGCCCGGCGTGGTCAGCTTCGACGACCTGGGCGCCTACAAGTACCTGCTGCGGGTGTCCCAGGACGGCCGCACCCGCGACCACCGCGGCGACGCCCTGAAGAAGCTCGAGACGTACGACCGCCGCCACCGCTCGCAGCTGCTGGCGACGCTCGAGGAGTACCTGAAACGGCGCGGCAACATCGCCGCCGCCGCCCAGACACTCTTCGTCCACCCGAACACGCTGCGCCAGCGCCTCCGCCGCATCCAGGACCTGACCGGCCTCGACGTGCAGAACGAGGACTGGCTGATGATCGAGATCGAGCTGAAGCTGTTGCGGCTGGAGCGCGCCCTGGGCCGCGCGAGCTGAGCGCACCAAACGGGGTCAGACCCCTTTTGGTGCACGCCGGTGTGGAATGGGGACTGTCCCCATGCGGGGACAGTCCCCGGTGTCGACTCGTTAGAAGCGGCGCCGGCCGCGGCCGTTGCGGCGGCTGGAGTAGACCAGCTTGGGGGGCGCGACCGTCATCCCGGCCGAGCGGAACTCGTCCGCGATCTCGAGCCGGGTCGCGACCCGGCTGACGTCGGCCTGCTGGTCGCGGGTGACGAGCGTGACCGCGCGCCCGTCGGCTCCGGCCCGGGCGGTGCGCCCGACCCGGTGGGTGTAGTCGTCCGCGCCGGTGGGCGCGTCGTAGTTCACGACGAGGCCGATCCCGTCCAGGTCGATGCCGCGGGCGGCGACGTCGGTCGCCACCAGGACGCGCACCTCGCCGGTCGCGAACCGCGACATGGCCCGGTTGCGCTCGGCCTGGCTGCGGTCGCCGTGCAGCGCCTCGCAGCGAACGCCGCTGCCCTCGAGCCGCCGCGCCAGCCAGGCGCAGTTCGTCTTGGTCTCGCAGAAGACCAGCGTCAGCCCCGTGGCGCTCTCGAGTAGTTCGGTCAGCTGGGCGTACTTCTCCGCCTCGGTCACCGAGATGAACGAGTGGTCGACCTCGCCCTGCTCGATCGTGACGTGCTCGCTCGCGTCGATGCGCACCGCGTTTCGGGTGAAGCGGCGGGCGGCGACGCCCGCGGCGCCCTCGACCGTGGCCGAGAAGAAGAGCGTCTGGCGGTCGCTGTGCAGCTTGGGCACGATTCGCTCGACCTGGGGCAGGAAGCCCATGTCGACCATCCGGTCGGCCTCGTCCAGCACGAGCCGGCGCACGCCGCGCAGGTCGACCATGCGGCGGCTCGAGAGATCGATCAGGCGGCCCGGGGTCGCGACCACGATCGGGCTCTTCGAGGCCGCCTTGGCCTGGCCGGGGAGGCCGGCGCCGCCGTAGCAGACGGCCACGCGGACGCCGCGGGCCGCGGCCAGCGGCTCGAGGTCGGAGCCGATCTGCTGCGCGAGCTCGCGGGTGGGGCAGAGGACGAGCGCCTCGGGGGCGGTCGCCTCGGGGTCGGCGAGCATGATCAGCGGCAGGCCGAACGCGAGCGTCTTGCCGCTCCCGGTCGGGCTCTTCGCGATCACGTCCTCGCCCTCGAGCCCGGCCGGGATGCACAGCCACTGCACCGCGAAGGGCTCGGTGATTCCGCCCTTGGCGAGCGCGGCGCAGACGTCCCCGCTCACCCCCAGGGCCTGAAAACTTTCGGTCATCGAAAACTCCTCGTCCGGCGGGCTGCCTCCGCCATCTCACGTGCCGGAAGGGCTCGGAGCTACTCGATCACCCTCATCGCCGCGGCCCATGCCGCGTCATCTAGCACAGTCGGTATTTCCTGAAGCATAGATCGCGTCCTGCAAAACGGTGGAAATTCGTCCGCGTTCATGGGAGTGTGTGCGTCCCGGGATCGAGCAAAGGAGCACAAATGGCGACCACCATGGCCAGGCCCGCCGCCGAGGCGGTCAAGAAGCGGGCCGAGGAAGAGGGAATCGAGTTCTTCTTCGCCCAGTTCGTGGACATGAACGCGAAGCCGTCCGCGAAGCTCGTGCCGATGTCCAATTTCGAAGGCCTCGTGACTGAGGGGGCCGGCTTCGCCGGGTTCGCCGCCGGCCCGATCGGCCAGACGCCGGCCTCGCCGGACATGATGGCGATCCCCGACCTGAACAGCTACTCGCGCGTGCCGTTCAAGTCCAACCTGGCCCGCTTCGCCTGCGACATCTACGTCGAGGGCGAGGAGTGGCCCTACTGTCCGCGCACCATTCTGCGCCGCCAGCTCGCCCGCGCGAAGGAGCTCGGCTACTCGTTCAAGATCGGGATGGAGCTCGAGTTCTTCCTTCTGCGCGAGACGGCCGACGGCGGCATCGAGCTGGCCGATCCGCTCGACCGGCTCGACCAGCCCTGCTACGACATGAAGGGCCTGACCCGGCACTACGACTTCCTGAGCCGGCTGTCGACCTACGTGAACGAGCTCGGCTGGGGCAGCTACGCGAACGACCACGAGGACGCGAACGGCCAGTTCGAGTCCAACTTCGAGTTCGCCGACGCGCTCACCACCTGCGACCGGGC
>JAICJC010000088.1 GCA_025928655.1 Thermoleophilia bacterium
GCAGGGTTTGGAGGAGCTGCGGCTATCGGTGCTGGCGAGGCTGGACGCCATTCGCGCGCAAGCGCCAGACCGATAGTAGGCCCCGCAGCAATGTCCCAAAACGCCCCCGACCCGCTGGGAGAACCGGCGGGCTTCGATTCGCACGAAGAGCTCGACCTCGAGCCCGACGCCACCCCCGGCCTGACCGAGGACACCGTCGGGATGTACCTGCGTGAGATTTCGCAGGTGGCGCTCCTGACCGCCGCCGAGGAGGTGTCGCTCGCCAAGGCGCTCGAGCGCGGTGACCTGCGCGCCCGCCGGCGCCTGATCGAGTCCAATCTCCGGCTCGTCGTCTCCATCGCCCGCCGCTACTCCGGTCGCGGCCTGTCGTTCCTCGACCTGATCCAGGAGGGCAACGTCGGCCTGATGAAGGCCGTCGAGCGCTACGACTGGCGGCTCGGGCACCGGTTCTCGACGTACGCCACGTGGTGGATCCGCCAGGCGGTCACGCGTGCCCTCGCCGACCAGGGCCGCACCATCCGCGTGCCGGCGCAGGTCGTCGACACGATCAACCGCATGGCCCGGGTCGAGCGCCAGCTCACCCAGAAGCACAACCGCCTGCCGACGCACGAGGAGCTGGCCGAGGAGATGGGCATCAAGGCCACCAAGGTGGAGGAGCTCAAGCGCGTCTCCCAGGAGCCCGTGTCGCTCGCCTCGCCCGTCGGCGAGGACGCGACCGAGCTCGGCGAGATGATCGAGGACGAGCGCCAGCGCGGGCTCGGCACCGACATGGCCGCCCGCCAGCGCGACGCACACATCTCCGACCTGATCAGCCAGCTGCCGTACCGTGAGCGGCTGATCCTCGAGCTCCGCTACGGCCTGGGCGGCGAGCAGCCGCACACGCTGGAGGAGGTCGGGCGCAGGTTCGGCGTCACCCGCGAGCGGGTGCGGCAGATCGAGACGCGGACGCTCCGGCGCCTCGCCGCCGCCGGCGAGAACGCGGAATTGAGGCTCCTGATCGACTAGGCTGTTTGCTCGTCCCGATCCGCGGTAGCTCAATGGCAGAGCATCCGGCTGTTAACCGGAGGGTTGTAGGTTCGAGTCCTACCCGCGGAGCTTTCTGAGAGCCGACGGTTCGCAGGACAGGCTGTTCGGGCGTGCCCGGCGCTTCCCCTCTGCGCGGCACGCCTGCAAAGTGACCCGCCGAGCTCCTTTGAGTGGGCGCCCAGAGAGCTTGATGGGCAGAACTCGCGAGAGTACACTCGGCCCCGGATAACGCTGCTGAGTCGGAGGCGAGCCGTGCTCTCGGCCGATGTTCGCGGCTTGTGTTTCGGTGTCGGCGGGCACTTGCAAGGCGGGAACGCTCCCTGCATTCGCCGGAACGCTCGGACATACACCTCCTCCGGCGGCGTCGTGTTCTGCCATGTGCCTGCTGGGGCCGGGGCCGGTCGCACCCTGACCGTGGCACATTGGGAACGCCGTCGACCTCTGGGTGGGCGCGCCCGACCTGTTCTCGCTATGGCGAGAGATGTTGCGGGGCTCGCGGCACGGCCCGCCGATCAGCTCCCGCTGGAACGCCGTCAGGGCCGCCCCCAATGCGGAAGCTGACCGTGTGTCTCATCGTGGGCCTCTGCGGTGCTTGTGCACACGGCGTCGGCCACCACGGGGGGGATGGTCGCGCCGTTCCCGTGACCCGGACATGCACAACGGCGGTTGGAATCGCCGGCGCCGGAAGGGAAGGCGGTACCGTGCCGGCGGGTCGCATCGTGTTGGCGTTGCTTCCGGTCACGGACGGCGGTTCTCGCTCGACTCTCGCTCCAACCCGTCTGCGTCGACTTGCCGGCGATCGATATCACCCGGTGAAGCTACTGGTGGAGGTGCGGGCCGCACATCCTGTGTGGGTGACCGTGCCGGCGACCGAGCGCAGGCACGTGTCGCTGCTGTTCGATCCGCGCGCGCTCGCAGCCATAGGGAGCGCGGGCGCACGGGTCAGCCAGGGCGCCACGACGGTGAAGTTCGCTCCGTGCGGTCCTCAAACCGCGTACAACGGTGGGATCATCGTCGCGGGCCCCCGGTGCGTTCGGCTTGCGATCTCGAATCGGGCGGGTCGCTCTCGTCGGGTGGTCAAGATCGACTTTGCTGAGCGCGAATGTTGAACGGCGGGGCTCCCTGATCCCGCGCAACGCCACCCGGTTCGAGTCCTACCCGCGGAGCTCGTCCACCACTGCCCGCGCTCGCCGCGCGGCCTGTGAGAACCGGAAGCTCGCAGCGGAGCGCCCCGAGGCGTCCGCGGCGAGCGCCTCCCGGGCGGCGCTCAGGCGTTGCTCGCGGGTGCCCTCGAGCTGATGCTCGGCACGGGCGATGAGCGCGTCGAGATCGAAGCTCGCGAGCCGCGCGTCGCCGGGAAAGGCGCGTGTGAGCGCCTGCCACAGCGACCGCTTCCCGGCGATGCCGGTCTCCAGTCCCTCCAGCTCGATGAGGCGGCTGAGCGGCGAATAGCCTCGCAGCCGCCCGTTCAGCTTCAGCCGGGCCGCCTTCTCGGCGATCCATCCGCCTGCCGGCTTCGCGGGCGAGATGTCCACGTCGAGCGCCCGCATGACGGCGAGCAGCGTCCGCCGGTCCTCCGCGATCTCGCGGTGAAGGCGCTCGAGGAACTCGCCGACCGCCGTTCCCCGGTTGCTCTTCGCCGCCCGCCTCGAGAGCTCGACGCCGACGGTGGCGCCGGCGAGGTGATCGTTCAGGTAGATGTCGAGCTGCCGCATCGGGAACATGCGGCGTCTATTCCCGGGCCGCCGGTCGCGTGAACCCTCGCCGGCGCACATGCGACGCGAGGCGCGAGAACGGTTCCAGCACGCGCGCGGTTGCGGCCTGATGGGCGGCGGCGTCGAGGCGTCCGAGCTCCTCGCGCAGCGCCCGCACGAGGGCGGTGTGGGCGGCGGTCGCACGAGCCAGTCGCCCCGACCCCGGCTCGCCATCCCCGTCCGCGGCCACGAGCGTGCCGAAGTAGTCGTTCGCCCGCCGCTCGATCTCGGACGTGTCGGCCAGGAACAGCTCGACCCGCGACAGGGCGACGAGCATGTCAGTCGCCTCCCCGGGGAGCTGTTTCGCGCGCAGAGCGCGCCAATCGCCTCCGTACAGCGCCGGCCAGTGACCCGTCGCTTCGAGATCGGCGCAGATCCGAAGCGCAGCCGCCGCATGCTGGTTGACGTCGAGCATCGCCTGCCGGACGTCGTCGCGGCGCTGTAGCGCCACCTGGTGCCGTCCCCGCAGACGCTCGATCGTCACGCCGGCGTAGGCCCCGAAGGTGGCACCGAGAAGCGCTCCCAGAAAGACGATCGCCGTCTGCATGACCATCACTGTACCCACCCTCCGGGGAGCCGCTGAACAGCCGTGGAATACCCCCGTCTGCACGCGCGCCGCTCCAACCTCCCCCCGCTATGCTTCACGTTCTCGGGCGATTCCCGGCCCGGTTTTGGGGAGGACTCATCCATGGCCGTACAGAACGCAACGGGCCGCAGCATCGACCCTCTCGCCGAGCAGGCAGCGACGCTGCTTGCAAAAGCCATGGTCACGAGCCATGACCGCGACCTGCTGTGGCAACAGTTCCGCGACGTGGTGGTCGCACAGACGAAGGAGCTCGAGGAAGCTCCCGTCCGCGATGCCCTGGAGGACATGGAGCGACGCGGCCTGAGCCTCGACGTCGTCGCCCGCGTCGTCCACGAGAAGCTCTCCGAATAGCCATCCGCAGGGGAGCGGCGGGCTGCGTCCCGTCGTTTCGGGTCGCCAATCGCCGGTGGACCGCCCGCGGCGCAGCGGCCCTCTGGCGGCCCACGGGTTTTGAATCTCGCCGCGCAGGGCACCGGTGACCCGGCCGCCCGAGATTCTCCTGCGCGCGGCGGCGATCTACGAACGGAGGTGAGCTATGACCCCCGCTGTTTTGCCTGTCTTCGCGCTCGGCACCGGTATCGGTATCGTCGGGCTGATCATCATCATCATCATCGTGATCATCGTCCTTCGGGTGCTCTAGAACGACGACCCGGCCGGGGAGCGAGCGTCACGCCACGCGGCGGCGCCGCTCCTCGGCCATGATGAGCTGGTTGATGGCCGCGCGGTCGGCCCGCGTGGGATCGCAGAACTCGAGGTCGAAGCCGCGCTCGTCGCGGCGGCCCACCCGGGCGCGGATGCTGAGCGCGCGGCCGAACCAGTCCTCCGAGAACGAGATCGTGACCTCCTCGTCCCGATCCGCGTCCCAGGGCGCGGTGACGCGGGCGCCGTCGGCGCAGATGTTGAGCGTCGATGCCCGGTGCACGGAGCGGTCGCTGCGCTCAAGCCGGGCGGGAATGGCGATGTCGATGCGCACGTTGCTGACCCGCTCCGCCATCTCCCGCTCCTTCAGGAAGCAGAACTTCACGAGGTCGCGCTCGGCTTGGGAGGCGAGCCGCTCGAAGCACACGCCGGAGAGCCACTCGCCGGTCGTCGTGCGCCAGCTGCGCACGATGCGGGCGCGGCTGCGGAGATCGAGCGGCGGCTCGGTGGACGAGATGACGACCTCGATCGCCTGCCCGGTCGGCACGTACTCGCCGGCCGAGAGCAGCAGGCCGCCCGCCGACAGGTCGACGGTCTCGCCGGGGAACTCGTCCCAGGCGATTCCGTCGCGGTCCAGGCGGTGGACGACGACCGGCACGACGGCGTCGATGCGAAAGAAAGCGCGCTGGTTCTCGCTCATCACGGTAGTGATCGCCTCGAAGGGGCGTCCCGCAACCCCTCATTCGGGGGAGCGTGGGGCGGTTTGGGCGCTTCCCAGGCCGGGTTCTAGAGCGCCCGGCGGGCGAGGAACTCGCGGTGGGCCGCCTCCTGCCCCAGCCGGCGCGCCTCGGAGTAGAGGAACCGCGTCCAGGTCGCCTTCACCTCGAGCGTCAGGTCGGTGAACGTCACGCCCCAGCGGGTCGTGGTGCGACCCTCGTCCCCGTAGTCGAGGAACCGGCGCACGACCGCCGGCACGGGCGTCCCCGCACCCGGGAAGGTGATCGACATCGGCTTCTCGACCCACAGGTTCGCCTTGACGAGCGTCTCGAGCAGCACGCCGCCCATCGAGATGTTGAGCGCCCGGGCGTCGAACTCGGACACCGCCCCGGTCTGCTCGACGGCGGCCACGCGCACGTCCCACTCGCCCTCGACCCGGAAGTGCCGCCGCCGATCCAGCCCCGGGAACCTGTTCCCGCCGCTCGCCACGCGCCTAGCTTACAGATTGCGCAAGGCGACATGTCATTCTTGGTCGAAATGCGGAGGGAAATTGACGAATCGCGATCGTGCGGTGCTTCCAGGCACAAGGTCGGCTTCCCGAGTAGTGTTTCGCGGTCGGCGCGCACGGCCAAACGCGGGGAGAGAGCGGACATCGATAGGGCCTTCTACGTCCAGGTGCGCTATCCGCACGGCGAGCGGTGGGAGACCGTTGCCGTATCCGCGCACCGCGGCGTGGCCGCGACCCTGGCCGGCGGCATGTACCGCGACCTCCGCGACGACGCCGGCCGCTCGCCCGTGCAGGTGCGGATCGCGAGCGACGAGAAGCTGCGCAGGGGCGGGGGAGAGGCGGCCGTGCGGCAGGCCGCGGCCGATCTGTGGCAGCGGGCGCAGGCCACGGCTCGCGCCGACCCGTGATCGGCTAGGCTGGGCACGGGTCACAGCGTGGCAGACAGGGAAACCGAGGAAGAGCGCGTGCATCGCATCGAGACGAGCGCCGAGGCGCTCGGCCTGCGATTCGTCTTCTATGCCAACACGGGGCACTTCATCCGCCGCGAGGGCGGCAAGCCGTGGGGCTACGTGGTGTCGTCGCGCGACGTCACGGCCGCCCTGGACGACGCCGAGAGCCAGCTCGACGCCGAACGGCAGCGGCGCACCGCCGGCAAGAAGTAGCAGGGCCTAGATCATCTAGACCCGGCGCAGGAGCTCGGCCTTCTTGCGCGCGAACTCGCGATCGGTGAGCACGCCGGCCGCGTGCAGCTCGGCCAGCTCGCGCAGCGCCGCGAGCGCGGCGTGGGCGGAGTCGCCGCCCGTCTCGGCGTCGTCCTCCTCGGCGTCCGGCCGTCCGGTTTCGGGCGGGGCGGTGCCGTCCGGCTCGGCGCGCTCCTCGACCGGGGCAGGCGGCAGGTTCGACGGCTGCGGCTCGGCCCGGCGCGCAGGCATCACGTCGGGCACCCCCTCGGCGGCGCCAGGCTCCGACTCGTCGACGATCGCCCCGCAGCGCAGGCATCGCTGCACGACGCGCGACCCGTCCACCATGTAGGGGCGCACGTCGTGTCCGGAGCGGCGGCACTCGAGCTGGTATCGGAACCGGCGGAGCGACACGTCCTCACCGTATCGCGACCGGCCGGTGAGCGCGAGCACGACCCGCGCCCGGAGGGCCGTACGCCGGTTGACGAACCCCCGATCCGGCCGAATATTCGGTCGCGGGCTTCCCGGTTTTGCAGCTATATTTCGAGCCTTCCGGGCGAAGCACGCGCCCGGAATCCTCCAGCGTCTTCCCGGGCTGCGCGACCCTCGGCGCGGCCTCTCTGCCGGTATGCGGATCGCCCCGCGAAAGGAAGTCTTTTGCCATGAAACGCGCCCTTGTCCTCCTCTTCGCAGCCACGGCGCTCGCCGCCGGCTGCGGCTCCGGCTCGGGCTCCGGGTCGGGCGGCTCCTCCGGCGGGTCCTCGGTCAGCACGGCCACCGCCCAGGGCGTCCTGAAGGACGCCTCCGCGGCCACGAAGAACGCCACGTCCGCCGCCTTCGACGCGAAGCTGGGCATCCGGATCGGCGGCAACCTCGCCGGCGCCGGCGCCATGATGCTGCAGGGCCCGCTCTCGCTCGAGCTCAAGGGGCATGCCGGCAAGGCGGCCGGCGGCACGGCCAAGTTCGACGTCGACTTCGCGCTCAACTACAGCGGAGGATCGTTCACCGGCGAGGCGCTCTCGCCGGACGGGAAGACGCTGTACGTCAAGATGCCGCTCCTCATGGGCCCAGGCTGGCATTCGCTGCCGCTGAACACGCTCAGCTCGAGCGCGACCGGGTCGGATTCGTCCGGCTCCCCGAACAGCCAGAGCCTCGATGCGCTCAAGGCCGCGGGCGTCGACCCGAGCATGTGGCTCAAGAACCTGAGCCTCTCGAACGGGGACGGCCAGGACACCATCTCGGCCGACCTCGACTTCCACAAGCTCATCGCCGACATGTCCCGGATGAGCCAGAGCGGCATCACGGCGAAGGACAGGCTGCAGCTGGCCCGGGTGGAGCGCGCCATCAAGACCGCGCACGGGTCGCTGTCGTTCGACAGCTCCAGCCACCTGCCCAGCGAAGAGAAGATCGTCTTCGCGATGGACGTGCCGCCGTCGCTCCAGACGCAGGCGAGCGGCCTCAAGAGCCTCGCGCTCAACCTCGACGTGAAGTTCAGCGACTGGAACCAGGACTTCTCCGTCAAGGCTCCCGCGGGCGCGACGCCGTTCAACTCGGCCGGCATGCTCGGCGGGCTGGGCGCCTAGACACCCGGCGCGGTTTACGCCTTCTGGGGATCGGGGAAGCCGATCCCCAGAAGGCGGTGCGACGGAACCCGACACACCCAGCGCAACGACGAGGCCTGCGTCCGGCGGTGGCGCGGACGGCCCCGGCGCCGATCGTGTATCGCAGCAGACGCCGCGTGCTGCGGCGGCTGGTGATACCGGGTGCGCTGGCGGCGATCGTCGTCGGCGCGGCGATCGGCGCCGCGGCGTCCTACCTGACATCTCAGGGGCCCCCCGCCGCGCAGCGGCCGGCCGGAACGCACACGGCGCCGGCGGGGCACGCCGGGCCCGCCACGCATCCGGCCACCACAGCGGCAGCGCCGCCGACGACGGCATCCACGGGCACCTCGCCGGGCGCAACGACGTCGCGAGCCACGTCGTCCGCCGACGTCGCCGAGGGCAGGCTGCTGAACGACGAGGGGTACGCGCGCATCCGGCAGGGTGACTACGAGGCGGCCGTCCCGCCGTTGCGGCGCGCGGTCGACGACCTGCGCGGCGCCGGCCCGGCGGATCCCTACGAGGCGTACGCGAACTACAACCTCGGCTACGCCCTGCTCCAGGTCGGCGACTGCGCCGGCGCGGTGCCGCCGCTCCAGGTCGCGAACCGGCTCGAGTCGAGCCCGCTCGTCGATGCCGCCATCCGCCGCGCCGCGGCGTGCGCGCACCAGGGCAGCTGAGTGAGTGGGGGCGAGAGGCCACGATTTGTCTGAAATGGCTCAACCAAGCCGTTTCTAGGCATGCCTGCTACGCCGTTGCTACGTTCCGCGCGCCTCGATCCGAACACACGCGGGCCGAAGCCGCCGCAGCATAGAACGTCGGAGCATCCCTGTCCATGCCGACGATGGAGGGAGAGGAGCCTGGCCGTGGGTCGCCCCGCTAGGACGCTTGAGCCAGCGCCTGTGGGCGGCGAGCGAGCACGAGCGGTGCCGTGCCCACGTGATTCCCGTCCAACAGGATCTGGAACGCGTACGTGCCGTACGTCGGCAGGTCAGTGATGTAGTTGATGATCCCGTTCGCCATGAGCGGCGCACCAAACGGCATGTCCGGTCGACGGTCGGGGAGCGGAACAACCGTGGTGATCTTCGGCAGGCCGTCGGCCCCGCCGTCCTCGTTCATCAGTTCCACCTCGATCTGACGCTGACGACCGGCCTCGACGGCCGAATACTCGAAGCCAAGCACGAGTGCGAGTCGGATCGTGGCCGGCACCTCGTCTGCCCACCAGATCGAGATCCCGCCGCCGATCAGGTGGTACTTGCCGTCGGGCGACGCCTGCGCGGCATCGGTGAGGATCGCGTGTGTGAGGTTCATGATCGGTGCCACCTCCGTGGCTGTTGAGGGTCTGAGCCGGGCGCTCCCTGGTGGTGAGCCAGTCGCCAAGTCCAGTGGTACCGCTGGTGCGTACATGATCGCGTCCGGCTCGGACGGAGCCCGACTCCGAGGCTGCGAGCGGGCCCGACCCGTATGGGGCTGGCCCGCTCGGCCCCGAACTTGCCGGGAACCACCCGGCGACCAGCAAACCGCGACCGGGCACCACCCCGACCGCACCTCAAAGCAGCGCACCCTCGATGCGCCGCGAGGACTCTATCGAGAGCTTCGGCTCGCATCTCGGTAGTGGGCTATCCCCTTGACTCCAGCAAGGTTGAGGCTTGCGTTGAGATTGTGGCGCCCTCACCTTGATCAGCATCGCCATGGACACGACTGAACAGGTGAGGTCGGGTTGACCGCCGCGGCGGCTCGCGCACAATGAGACCATGACGCACGGGGAGGCACCGGCCAGGCAGACGAGTCCACGCCGCTGGATCTCGGACGTATCGAACGCCGAGGTCGTCGGCCTCGTCGCGTGGCTTACGGCCACCTTCGCGATCAGCTTCGCCTCTACCCACGCCCTCGTCGATCGCGCGCTTGCGCTCCCAGCCGGAGCGTCGCTCGGAAACCATTTTCTGATCGGCTGGGCAGAGACCAGGGGCGGCGCGTTGCTGCTGCTCTCGATCATCGCAGGCTGCGTCGTTTTCCGCCGCCGCACCTCGTGGGAAGTCGTCTTGACCTGGCCATTGCTCGTCGGCCCAGTCGTCGGCATCGCCTACTTCACAGCGCTCACTGGTCAGATGGATGGAGGATCGAGGTTCTGCGACGCGCCGGCAGGCAGCTCCTGCGACACCGCGTTCGGCTTCGGAGCGATCCTGATCGCGCTCGCCGCTGCCGTCGTCCTCGGCGGCACCTTCATCGCCGCCGCCGCGCTCAAACGACTCCTGCTGCGATCACACCCCTACACACGCTGACCGCATCCGCGACGGGCGGCGGTTGGGGGGCGGATCCTGGTCACGACCGTCCCGGGGTGCGCTGGGATCAAGGGGAAAGCCCATTCTCGGTAACTGGCTACGGAACTCAAGTCCCTTCCCCGGGTTGCCGAAAACGAGAGGGCGCGCTATGTTTACATGTAAACAGATGATGGGAAGGGAGGAACCCGTGCCGACGAAGCCTGCAACCAAGCCCATCAAGAGCATCCGTATGTCCGAGGAGCACCAGGACGCCCTGCGTCTGCTCTCTGCGTATGAATCCAAGCCCGAGACCGCGCTGGTCGAGGAGGCGCTCGACCTGCTCGTCCAGAGCCGCGCCCTCGCTTACCGGCACGCGCTCGGCCTGCCCCACGAGGCTGTCGCTCCCACACCCGAGACCGTGCACGAGGTTGTGCCCCGCATTCGTGAGGCCATGCGTACAGCACTTGCAGGTGGCGCCCACGCCCCCAGTGAGGATGAGGCCAAGTCGCGCCTGCGCGAGCGGGCGCGGGCCGCAGAGCCGATCGCCGGGTGATCGCGCGGTGGCCGACTGGCCGCTGCGTCCAGGACGATCTGCCCGAGCTACGCCAGACTCGGGCTGGCCTGCGGGGCTTCCTCGAGCAGCAGCATCCGGCGTGGTCAGGCACCGAGCCCTTCGACGGCGCGACCCGCGCAGACACATTCACCTTCCACAATGGCAACGGCCGCGGCGCGGTTTGGCGCGACGACCGCCGTGGCGTGCTGTGGCTCTGCAGCGCCAGCGACCGTCACGACGAGGGCTACGACCGCGCAAGGGCGCTCGCGAGCGATCGCCGGCTCTACCCGCAGCTCGACCAGGCCTATGATGTCGACGGACGGTGCGCCACCGTCCCCTGGGGTGAGTGTCCGGACGAAGATCTGCTCGAGGCGCTGCGCTTCACGGGTGGCAGCTCGGAGACGCTCGGCCACCTCGCCGGCGCCGACCAGGATCCGACCGAGTTCGACAACGGCATCGGCTGGATTCGCCTGAGCGCGGAGGCCGACGTCTGGACGATGGCCATCCGCCGTAACCTCGTCTACCCGGACGCGGCCAGCCCGCGCAGCAGGTGGCTCACGAACACGGAACTCGAGCGCGTCTTCGTCGAGTTGACGGGCCAAAACCCGGACGACGCCCACTTCTGGGCGCCGCCACACAACGCGTTCCACATCAACATCCACTTCATCGGCGGCCCACTCAGCCCAGGCCAGTGGCTCACGCAGCGAATCGATGCGCTCCTCGCCGGCCACGCAGAGCAGGCGCTGCGCGCTCCCTAGATACCACGATGGGAAGAGCAGCGGGCTGTCACACGATCCGCGGGTGTGGCATATAGGTGGTGGTATGCATGTCGATGATCACGCACGAGCTGCTTCTAGCCGAACGGCCTTCTTGCGGGTGTACGACGCGGAGGCGTTCGCGTTGTTGGGGTTCTTCGTCCGGCGGACGTTCGATGCAGAAGTGGCGGCGGAGCTGACCGCTGAGACGTGGGCGGCGGCGTACGCGGCGTGGCCGAGGTTTCGGGATCGTGGCGCCGGCGCAGCACCGTGGCTGTACAGGATCGCGCGGCGCCAACTGGCGCGGTACTACCGCACGGGCCGTGTCCAGGCTCGAGCACGAAGTCGGCTTGGCCTGCCTGAGCGGACGCTGTCCGAGGCGGACATGGAGCGCGTCGAGGAGCTGGTCGACTTCGAGCAGCTGGGTCGAGCCGTCGCGCGTGGCCTGACGAGGCTATCGGCGGGGGAACGCGAGGCGATCACACTGCGAGTGGTCGAGGAGCGTGACTATCCGGATGTCGCCGCGCAGCTTCGGTGTAGTGAACAGGCGGCTCGGGCGCGGGTCAGTCGCGCGCTTCGGCGTCTGGCAGTCGTGATGGAGCACGAAGGAGCGCTGAGATGACCGGCGGGTATGACTTTCTCGACCAGCTGCGAAACGACCTCGCGCAGCTTCCCGACCAAGTTCACGGACGACCAAGGCGCCGCGTGTGGCTGGCCATCAGCCCGATCGCGCTGGCCCTCGTCGTTGCTGGGACAGTGCTCGTCCTCACCCGCGGCGGTTCAAGCGCGGTTCCGTCGGCCTCAGCGGCGACCTTCCTGAATGCGGCCGCAGACCACGCCCTGGCTACCCCCGCCGCGCGGCTCGGGGTGGGACAGTTCTACTACGAGAAGTACCACGGCACCGACCTGGGGCCGCTCGAAGGCGCGATCGGAACCAGCGAACAGTGGATGAACCGTCTCGGGACAGGCCGCGAGCTCTACGACGGGCATTTCATCGCGGGGTTCACCGGCTCGGCCGCCCACCCGGCCCAGACGTCCTTCGGAAACCGGAGCTTGACGTATGCCCAGCTTCAGGCACTCCCGACCGACACCGACCAGCTCGCCAGCGTCGTGCGCCGGGCCAGCTTGCCGGCCGGACCAATTGGACCATCCGCGGCCGAGTACCGGACAATCGGTGGGCTCCTGGTCGGGTCGCCCTGGCCAATCCCGCCCGGCCTTCGAGCGGCCCTGCTGCGGGTCGCGGCGGCCATCCCCGGCCTTGCACTCGAGGAGGGCGTCCGCGACTGCGCCAGCCGTGCCGCCACAGCCGTCGTGGAATACGAGCGCGGATACGCCAACGACAAGCCGGTCAGGATGCGCTTCGAGCTCTTCTTCAACCCGGCGACGCACCTGTTCCTCGGTGAACGAGGCACGGTGGTCGGCCAGACGCAGCCCTTCCGCTGCATCGCTCTGCTCAGAGCCGGCGTCGTCAACTCGATGACGGCGAGACGCTGACCCAAGCACGTGCGCTATCAGGTGTGCAGAACCCGCGTCGTCGACCAGCTCGGCCGACTCGCGGCGCGTACGGCCGTTACCTCGGCACGTCTCGGCGCCCGCGCATGCCATGCAATATCAGGGCCACGGCGATGGGCACGCCCGCCAAGCCCATGCCAAGCCAGAACCGCGCCGGCTGGGCCACAATCACGACGAGCCCCAGCACGTAGACGTACATCCCGGCAGACGGCTCAGGCCGAGTCATCGCAGACCTCGCAGTCGGCGAGCGCGCCACGGGCATACCGACACACAGCGCCAGCGGCGCGGAGCTCGTCAGCGGCCCGGAGAAAGGCACCGGCCGCGTGCCGCTGGGGCGCGTCGCAGACCAGAAGGTGGTGCGTCAGTTGGTCATACACGTTGGCGAGACGTCCGGCGACGTCGCTCAGGTTCGCCGCGACCGCCACCACGTCATCCAGGTCACGGATCTCCTGCGAGGCGTCGCGCAGCTCGTACGCGACGCGGCTGAGGTTCTGTGCGATGAGCACCGAGCGGGCCATCACGCGTCCTCATCCTCCTGCCCCCGCTCAAGGGCGTTTCGGCGCTCCCAATCGGCCTGAAACGCCTCATCGAGGCGTCGTCTGGACTCGCGGGCCGACGGATGACCGTATAGCCGCATAATCCGCCCACCGCCGTCGAGATGACCGAACTGATGGGCGACGTCCCGGGGAGGCAACCCCAGCCCGTAGGGTGGATCCTCAAGGAGCCAGGTGGCGCCGAAGTGACGGAGCTCGTAGAGGTCGTAGTCGCCACCCTCCTCGATCCGACGCCGCAGCCAGTGCCCTTCCGGCAGGTGGTAGCGAAGCAGCGGCCGCACCATGTACCAGTACCGGGACAGGGTCGCCTTGAGCAGGCGGTTGCCGCGCTGGTTGGGGAACACCCAGACCGCGTTGAGCCGCGGCATGGCGAGTACGGCCTGCTTGGCGCGAGGAGGCAGCACGATCCGGGTCTTCTCGACCTTGGGGTCGGTGTCCTTGCCGCGGGCTGTTCGCGACCGCCGCACGGCGATCCGGTTTCGGTCGAAGTCGATGTCCGGCCACGTCGTCGCGCACGTCTCGCCGGGCCGCATGCAGGTTTCGGCCTGCCAGCGCAGGAAGGCGCTGAAGACCTTGCCGTACTCATCGTTCGGCCACGCCTCCAGTGCGAGCTGGCACAGCAGATCGACCTCATCAGGAGTGAGCACATCGATGTCCCGGCGGCCGGGGCTGTGTTCGAGGCGAAGCCCTGCGAACGGGTTTCGATCGGCGAGCTCCTCGTCGATGGCCTCGTTGAACATGGCACGGACGCTGCGTGTCACTCCTTCGGGATAGCGGTGAGCGATCTCGATTGCCTCACGCCGGCCGATCCCGCCGCGAAGGAGACGATCGCCGTAGTCGCGAACGATCGGACGGATGTTGTACGCATGGTTTCGAAGCGACGACTCGCGCCGGCCCTTGGGGCGATTCCAAGGCCACTTGCCGGGCTCGTCGCCGGCGTACTCGTCGATGCGCATCGTGTGCTGCGCGAGGTTCTCGCGGCGGCGCGCGGCTTCCGTGGCGGCTTCAAGACGCTTCGCCGCCGCCGCCAGCTTCCACTCTCCGGGCGTATCGAACGAGCCGACCCAGATCTGGCGGCCGTCCACATCGATCTTGCCGACCCACTTGTTGCCGCGTTTCCAGGGGGGCGGGTTGCCGTTCTTGCGGGCCATCACCGGCTCCCGTAGGTGTCGCGTAGCCACCGATCGACCGCGTCCAGGTCGAACCGACGCCGACCGCCGATCATTCGCGACGGCATGCCCTTCACCAGCTGCAGCTCGACCCAACGGATCGAGAAGCTGTAGTGGCGGGCAACCTGTTCCTTGGTGAGGAGCGGCATCCGCAGCGCCAGGAGAACCGCATCACCGGAACCGTCATCCTCGCGCTGCGGCACCCCCGCCGCCAGCGGTACGATCTTCGAAGCCTCCATGGTGGGTACCTCCATCTGGTGGTTAGGTCGCGCCCGGAGGGCGCTATCCCTCCGGGCGCACCGGACACAGGGCGGCTCGGAGGCCGCCCAGCGGTCGGAGTGCCGCGGCAGCTCCGGCCAGGTTGAGCGCCGACAGATCCGGCGCGGGGGCTACAACCCTTCGGCCACCTCCCGTCCACGCTCGGTCAGGTAGTAGCGACCGTGGATGTGATTGACCAGCGGCGAGTCGGTGTTCGCAGCCTTGGAGAGTGCGCTTGAGATGTTGCCGACCGAGCGGTGACCGCGCTCGAGCATGCGCTCACGGATCTGTGCCACAGTGAGGCCGTCTTCGTCAAGCAGCACCAGCAACGCCCCGTTACGGGCGCTGGTGCGTTGAAAAGCCGCGCCCATCTCGTCAACCTTGGTGCGTGCTCCGGCGCCTGCGGGCGGCCGGTCATCTGGTTGAGTTAGCTGCTCGTGCACCATCGCCATGTCGAGCATGAGCTGACACGCACCCAAAGCCGCAGTCATATCGGAGTGAAGCTCCGTCAGGTATGGCACGAACTCCTCTTTCAGGAACCGTGCTCCCTCGGCGGGGTCGTGCGCCCATGCAACGGCCGCTCGGTTGATCAGCCGGTGCAGCTCTTGTCGCACTCCTACCCCCGTACGGAACTGGCAAGAGCGTAGATCACTTGCACTTGCAGTGCAAGGCAGCGCAGCGGGCCTGCAACCAGACAGCGCACGACCCCGACGGCGAGCCTCGGTAGGCGTCCAACGACGTTCTCGGAGAAGGCAGCACACGGGAGCTGCAGCGTACCGAACATACGTTCCCAGTTGCAACGCGAACGAGCGCGCAGAACTCCGCACAACTTCCCACGCCGGTCCGAGGCTCCATAGGATCGCGCCGCCCTCGGAGGTCGGCGGTCGTAGCAGCGCGCCGGCCGCTACGCGTAGCACGGGTCACCTGCTACGCGATTGCTACGTTCAACCCCGCAGATCGCCCCCGAACCGGGGCGCAGGGAGCCGAACATGCGTTCCCTGTACCCGTCGGTTTGCAGGGCTTTCGTTCCTCTGCAGGCCCCGACGGTCAGTGGGGGCGGCTGGATTCGAACCAGCGCCGAACGGATTATGAGTCCGCTGCTCTGACCGCTGAGCTACACCCCCGGCGCACATGTGGCCCGTTTCATCGAGCCGGTCCATGCTACCGGTGCAGGTTGGTGGAGAACCGGTCCGCCTCGACGTCCGTAGTAGCAGAGGAGCGTACGAGGAACCGTGAGCCAGACTGCAGACCACATGTTGGAGAGCGAGATCCTGGACGGCCTGTCCGAGCGGGTTCTCGCCGACCTCGAGGGCCGGTTCGGCGCCGCGCGGTTCGGGAAGGGCGAGCTGATCTACTCGCCGTTCGACCGGGCCGACGCGATGTACATCGTGCAGACCGGCCGCGCCCGCCTCTACCGCAGCGCCCACGACGGCCGCCAATTGACGCTCGCGATGCTCGACGAGGGCGAGGTGTTCGGGCGCGTGTCGCCCGAGGGGGAGGCGCTCCACGACGCCTACGCCGAGGCGATGACCGAGTCGGTCGTGCGCGTGCTCCCGACCGCCGAGCTCGAGCGCGCCACGGCCGAGCATCCGCAGATGGCGCTGAACCTGCTGCGGTCGCTGGCCGAGCGCCTGCGCTCGACGGAGAATCAGCTCGAGAGCCTGGCCTTCCGGGGCGTCCCCGCCCGCCTGGCCGGGCAGCTGCTGCAGCTGATGGATCGCTACGGCCGGGTCACCCCCACCGGGATTCGCATCGACGAGCGCTTCACGCACGTGCAGCTGGCGGAGATGATCGGCACCAGCCGCGAGACCCTCACCAAGGTCATGAACGAGCTGCGCGAGGGCGGTCTGATCGACGTCCGCGACCGGCTCGTCTGGGTGCTCGACCCCGACGGTCTCGAGCGGCTCAGGGGCCGCGGCTAGCTCCCCGCAGCAGGCCCTGCGTCTACACTACCCGGCGGGAGAATTCTCGCCATAGAAGGGGACGAAGGGCTGTGAACGAGACCGGGACCATGCGAGTGAAGAGCGGGCTCGCCGAGATGCTCAAGGGCGGCGTGATCATGGACGTCACGACCGCCGAACA
>JAICJC010000082.1 GCA_025928655.1 Thermoleophilia bacterium
GCTCCTGGCGGGTCAGCGGGGTCTTCTCGACCGCCAGCATCTCCGTCACGACCTCGTTGACCTTCTCCTCGAGATCGGCCTCGGCCTTGCCGTCCGCGTTGAACAGGCGGGGGCCCAGCCGGGGGATGATCTCCTTGTGGACGCGGGTCTTGAGCTCGGCGAACGGGTCGGAGACGACCGACGTGCGGTCGGCGTCCTCGTGCGCCTCGGCCTCCTTGGGGTCGGTCGTGGCGACCTGGATGCGAGAGTGCAGCGACATCCGGTTACCTCACTCCCCGGCGCTTCTTCTTCTTGGCGTCGGCGGCGACCCGCTGGGGAACCAGCTTGTCGGCGATCTCACCCATCGACTTGACGAGGCCCGAGCGCGGGTTGGCGAGCGCGAGCGGCACGCCGCGGTTGACCGAGGACGGGAGGTCCTTGTCGCCCGGGAGCTCGAAGGCGACCTTGAGGTCGAGCGCCCGCTCGACCTCGTTCTTCTTCAGGCCGACCTTCGAGCCGGTCTGGTTCAGGAGCAGGTGGCGCCGGTCCTTCGGGTAGTGCAGCAGGTCGAGCGTCTGCAGCGTGAGCTTGACGTTCTTGATGGCGGGAACGTCCATCGAGGCGACGAGCACGAGCTGGTCGGTGCGATCGAGCGTCGAGAGCACCGGCCCGTGGAAGAACGGCGGCGTGTCGACGACGACCACGTCGTAGCTCTCCTTGGCCACCGCGAACAGGTGGCCGAGGCGCTCCTCGGTGACGAGCTCGGCGTCCTCGGGGCGCAGCGGCGCCGGCAGGACGTGCACGCCCGACTGGTGGGCCGTGACGTACCCCGCCAGGGCCTCGGAGTCGAGCTCGCGCCGGGCCATGACCAGGTCGTAGATCGTCTTCTCCGGCTCGATCCCCATCATGATGGCGACGTCGCCGAACTGCAGGTCGAGGTCGAGCAGGAGCGTGCGCCGGTCGTGCCTGCGGGCGAACAGCGTGGCCAGGTTGCAGGCGAGCGCGGTCTTGCCCGAGCCGCCCTTGGGCGAGAACAGGGTGACGACCTTGCCCTCGGCGTGCGAGGCGGCCTTGCCGGCGGCGCCGGCCGCGCGGCCCGCGGCCAGGGAGTGCGCCTTCTTGATGGTGAAGACGATCCCGTCGGTCAGCTGCGGGAGCAGGACGACGTCGTGGATGCCGGCCTGGAGGGCCTCCGACAGCAGGCTGTTCGCGCTGGCGGACGTGACGAGGACGATCGGCGCGGCGGTGACCGCCCGGATCGCCTCGACCTCGGGGGCCGGGACGTGCTCGTTGGCGGTGGTGCCGTGCAGGATCACCTGCGCGGCGGACTCCGCCAGCTTCGCGCCGGCCTTGACCGGGTCGGCGGCCGTCCCGACGAGCTCGACGTCGGGGTGGTCTGCGAGGCCCTCGCGGACCTCCGCCAGGCCGTTGGCGGCGCCGGTGATGAAGACCTTGATCGGGGACTGGTTCATGAGTGCTTCACTCCAGACACGCAGATGGGGAGGGCGTTCTTGAGCTGCGCCAGGGTCATGCCCGCACCGAAGATGCTGCAGGGCGTCGCGAGGGAGATACCGGTGTCCTGGGCGCCGTGGCTCGGGCGCAGGGCCATCCAGAACTCGCCGTTCGCGCGGACGAGCATCAGGTCGGGCAGCAGGTTCTGCGGGACGGCGAGGATCACGGCGTCACCGCCGGTGCCGTCGTCGGTGCCGGAGGCGCTGTTGGCGCCGGAGGCCGAGGTCAGCGGCTCGGTGGCGACACCGGTGTCGTAGGTGGAGAGCACCTCCACGTTGGTGATGATCCGGCCGGCGACCGTCTCCTGCGTGTACTTGCTGTTGTTGGCCGACGCCTGGATGGTCGTCTCGCCGAGGATGTCGACGTGGTCGCCGGCCTTCAGCGTGCCGCCGAGGACGCGGTTGGCGTTGAACGACATCTGGACGGCGCGCATCGTGCCGTGGATCTGGTTCACGATGGCCGTGTCCTTGGAGTCCGAGAACATCGCGGGCGTGACCTGCGCGCCGGCGGTGAGGTTCGTCGCGGTCGCGAGGGATGTGTTGAGCGACTTGATCGACGTGTAGGCGCCGGGCACGACGTCCTTGGTGGCGACCTGGCGGGTCGTGAAGGCGCCGCCGTCGACCAGGGTGTTCAGCGGAGTGCCGGCGACGATGTCGCCCTTCGAGACGACGACCGTCGTGGTCTTGATGCTCTTGTCGGCGTTGTGCTGGACGTTACTCGTGTACATGATCACGAGTCCCGCCGCGACGACGGCGAGGATCAGCGCGATCACGATGTTGCGGACGCTGTAGGACATGCGGCTGCCTCTCGTGGGAACTCGGGGACTTTGCGGGACTCGTGGCCAGACACGTATCGGCAGTGCCGGCCGGGTGCTTTAGATGGCGGAAGACGCGGGAGGGTGGAGCTGCCGCGGGCGCGCGGCCGTCATTCCACCCGCATGGTGGTGGACGACGTCAGCGTGCCCGACGAGACGACCACGCCCATGATGTTGATGGAGTACGGATAGGTGGCGGTCACCGTCACGTCCGAGGACTGCGCGTACGTGTTGTTCGTGCACGTGCGGTTGACGGTGACGCCCAGGCTGGACAGGTTGAGGTCCGACCCGCCGCCCTTGGCCGCCGCGATGGCGAGGCCGTCGACGACCGTGCAGGTGCCGGCCGAGCGGCTGACCGCCGCCTTGCGCGCGCCCTCGCGGGCGGCGCTGGTGACGTCCATGTAGTTCACGAACACCTGGCCGAACTGGTAGATGGCGAGGAGCACCAGCAGGAGCACCGGCAGGATGACGACGAACTCGACGACGGCCTGGCCGTCCTGGCGTTGTGTGTGGCGTCGGATCACGGTGTGTTCGGGGGGAGTGCGGAAGGGAGGGGATGGCGGGCCCGGGGTTGCGCGGGCCCGCCGTCGGTGCCTCGACGTCGGCTAGAGCGACGCGATGACGTTGTTCAGCGTGTTCTTGATGGCGGTGCTGAGCAGGCCCAGCGTGACGACCACGGCGATCGTGATGACGCCGAGGACGACGGCGTACTCGGCCATCGTCTGGCCGGCCTCGTTCTCGAGCGCGTCGACCGTCTCGTTCAGGTACTCGATCATGCGGATCCTCCCGGGATGGAATGGGAGCAGGCCGCCCCCAACGTGCTGTTTCGGCATCCGCTGACGCCGAGTTGAGCCCACGTGCCGGAAATCACCTTTTGGGAGGGCAGCCGGCGTGCTCTCGGGTGTCGGGCCGACGCCCCCGGCGGAGCGGGGGAGCCGGCCCATCCAGCTCACGGTCAGCGCCTAGAGCGAGGCGATGACGTTGTTCAGCAGGTTCTTGATGGCGGTGCTGAGCAGGCCCAGCGTGACCACCACCGCGATCGTGATGACGCCGAGGACGACGGCGTACTCGGCCATCGTCTGGCCGGCCTCGTCACTCACGTCGGCCTGGAGGCCGCGGATGAATTCGGTCAAGGGATTCACCTCCTCCGGGGGTGTGAGGGAACGGCGAAAAAGGGGACGTGGTGCAATAAGCCGCTTCCCACTCAGGTTTGTTGCATTCGCGAAGGAACGCAAGCAGGCCAGAAGAAGATCACCCTTTCGGTGCCTCGGCGCCCACGGGCGGCGATTGGTATCGTGCGCGCCCGTGGCGACGATCATCGACGGCAAGCAGGTGGCGGCGGACGTCCGCGCGCGGGTCGGGAAGGACGCGGCGGCGCTGCGCGAGCGCACCGGGCACACGCCCGGCCTCGTGACGATCCTGGTCGGGGAGGACCCCGCCTCGCAGGTCTACGTGCGCAACAAGATCAAGGCGTGCGAGGAGGCCGGGATGGCGTCCTTCCACGAGCCGATGCCGGCGACGTCCACTCAAGGACAGGTGCTGGCCATGGTCGAGCGCTACAACGCCGACGACCGCGTGGACGGGATCCTGGTGCAGTCGCCGCTGCCCCGGGGGCTCGACTTCAAGCAGGTGCTCGACCGGATCGACCCGGCCAAGGACGTCGACGGCTTCCACCCGCTGAACGTCGGCCGGCTGGTGGCGAACCAGCCGGGCCTGGTGGCCTGCACGCCCGCGGGCGTGATGGAGCTGCTCGACGCAACCGGCGTCGCGCTCGAGGGCGCCGACGCGGTGGTCGTCGGCCGCTCGGACATCGTCGGCAAGCCGGTGGCGCTCCTGCTCCTGCACCGCAGCGCCACCGTGACGGTCTGCCACTCGCGCACGCGCGATCTGCCCGGGGTCTGCCGCCGCGCCGACGTGCTGATCGCAGCCGTCGGCCGCGCCCGCATGATCACCGCCGACATGGTGAGGCCCGGGGCGACGGTGATCGACGTCGGGATCAACCGCACCGACGAGGGGCTCGCCGGCGACGTCGACTTCGGTCCGGTGTCGGAGGTGGCCGGCGCGATCACCCCGGTCCCCGGTGGCGTCGGTCCCATGACGATCGCCATGCTCCTGCGCAATACGGTCATCGCCGCCGCAGCCCGACACGATCGCTGATCGCGCGCGCCGCGTGAAGGCACGGGGTCAGACCCCGGTTCGCGCAGGTCGATCGTTTTGCGATGTTTTTGCGCCTCCGCACCGCGCCTGAAACAGCTCTGTCTCACGCTTCCGGAGACTTCGTTGCAAACGTCCGGAACCTGCTTTATCGTTGCGCGGTCCCGTCGCGCATGCGGGTGAAACAAGGAGAGGAAGCGAGTTGGCAGAAGGCACTGTGAAGTGGTTCAGCAACGAGAAGGGCTACGGCTTCATCCAGCAGGACGGCGGTGAGGATGTGTTCGTGCACTTCTCCGAGATCCAGGCCGACGGCTACAAGACCCTCAACGAAGGCCAGCGGGTCGAGTTCGACGTCGTCCAGGGGAACAAGGGCCTGCAGGCCAGCGGCGTCCGCGCCCTCGCGTAGGTAGCCCGATCAACCCCGCGCGCGACCGGGGGCGGCCGCAGCGCTGCCCCCGGCACGCTCGTTGACTATCCTGCCCCGACGATGGCGATCTCGTCCGACGACGTGCTGCACGTTGCCCGGCTGGCACGGCTGCGCCTGACCGACGACGAGGTGACGCGGATGACGGAGCAGCTCTCCACGATCATCGGCCACGTCGAGCAGCTGTCGTCCCTCGACCTCCAGGGCGTCGAGCCGACGGCGCACGCGCTCGACCTGACGAACCGGGTGCGCGCCGACGCGGCCCGGCCCTCCTGGCCGCGCGACGAGGTGCTCCGCAACGCGCCCGACCCGGCCGACGGCGGCTTTCGCGTGCCGCCGACCGCATGACCGAGACGCTCGGCCTGACGGCGGAGCGGTGCGTCGAGCTGCTCGACGCGCGCGAGGTCTCCTGCCGCGAGCTCGTCACGGCGTATCTCGACCGGATCCAGGCGGCCGACGGCGGCATCCATGCCTTCCTGCGGACGCGCCGCGAGGCCGCGCTGGCCGAGGCCGACGGGTTCGACCGGGACGGCCGCACGGGCCTCCAGGGGGTGCCGATCGCGCTCAAGGACATCCTGTGCACGAAGGGCGAGGAGACGACCGCCGGGTCGCGCATCCTCGAGGGCCACATCCCGATCTACGACGGCGGCTGCGTCACGCGCGTGAAGGCGGCCGGCCTGGTCGCCCTCGGCAAGACGAACATGGACGAGTTCGCGATGGGCTCGTCGACCGAGAACTCCGCGTTCGGCGTCACCCACAACCCGTGGGACACCGAGCGCGTCCCGGGCGGCTCGTCCGGCGGCTCGGCGGCGGCGGTCGCCGCCGGCTTCGCGCCGCTCTCGCTCGGTACCGACACGGGCGGCTCGATCCGACAGCCCGCGGCCCTGTGCGGCGTCGTCGGGATGAAGCCGACGTATGGCGCCGTCAGCCGCTACGGCCTGATCGCGTTCGCCTCGTCGCTCGACCAGATCGGCCCGTTCGCCCTCACCGTGCGCGATGCGGCCCTGCTCATGCAGGTGATCTGCGGCAAGGATCCGTGCGACTCGACGTCGGTCGACCTGCCCGAGCCCATCGAGGTGCCGTCGGCCGGGAGCATGCGGGGCGTGCGGCTGGGGGTGCCGTCCGACCTGCTGGCGCAGGGCGTCGAGCCGGGGGTGCGCGAGGCGTTCGACGCGTCGCTGGCCGCGGCCGAGGGGCTGGGCGCCGAGATCGTCGAGACGGCGCTGCCGCACGCGGGCTACGCGCTGCCCGCGTACTACCTCATCGCCCCGGCCGAGGCCTCCGCAAACCTGTCCCGGTTCGACGGGGTGCGCTACGGCCTGCGCCTGGCCGAGCCCGGCGACACCGTGGGAGACATGTACGGGCGCACGCGCGCGGCCGGGTTCGGCCCCGAGGTGAAGCGCCGCATCATGCTCGGCACCTACGCGCTCTCGGCGGGCTACTACGACGCCTACTACGGCATGGCCCAGAAGGTGCGCACCCGCATCCGGGAGGACTTCGCGGCCGCCTTCGCCGACGTCGACCTGGTCGTCTCGCCGACCTCGCCGACGGTCGCGTTCCGGATCGGCGAGCGCGTGGACGACCCGTGGGCGATGTACGCCTCCGACGTCCTCACCGTGCCGGTGAACCTGGCCGGCCTGCCCGGGATCTCGATCCCGTGCGGCACGAGCGAGGGCCTGCCGGTCGGGTTCCAGATGGTCGGCCCGGCCTTCTCCGAGAACCGGATCCTGCGCGCGGCGCACGCGCTCGAGAGCGCGATCGGGTTCGATCCCCGGCCGCCGGCGACGGTGGTCCGCGCATGAGCGTCGACGGCTGGGAGGCCGTCATCGGCCTCGAGATCCACGTGCAGCTGAACACCGACTCGAAGATGTTCTGCGCGTGCGCGAACGTCTTTGGGGCCGAGCCGAACACGCTCACCTGCCCCGTCTGCCTCGGCTACCCCGGCGCCCTCCCCACGATCAACGGCGGCGCGGTCGACAAGGCGATCCAGATCGGCCTCGCGCTCGACTGCGAGATCGCCGGCCGGTGCCAGTTCCACCGCAAGAACTACTTCTATCCCGACAGTCCCAAGGCGTACCAGATCAGCCAGTACGATCAGCCGATCTGCACCCGCGGCCATCTCGACGTGGACGGCGGCCGGATCGGGATCACGCGCGCGCACCTGGAGGAGGACGCGGCCAAGCTCGTGCACGCCGGCGGGTCGGGCGGCCGCATCGCCGGCGCCGAGTCGTCGGTGGTCGACTTCAACCGCTGCGGGACGCCGCTGGTCGAGATCGTGACCGAGCCGGACCTGCGCTCGCCGGAGCAGGCGGTGGCCTTCCTCGGCCTGCTGAAGAACACGCTCCAGACGATCGGGGTGTCGGACTGCGACATGGAGAAGGGGTCGCTGCGCTGCGACGCGAACGTCTCGGTGCGGCGGGCGGGGGAGATGGGGCTCGGCACCAAGACCGAGCTCAAGAACATGAACTCGTTCAAGTTCCTGGGGGAGGGCATGGCCGCCGAGATCCGGCGCCAGATCGACCTGCTCGAGGCCGGCGGTGAGGTGCGCCAGGAGACGCTCCACTACGACCCTCAGGCCCGCGCGTTGCACGCCCGCCGCTCCAAGGAGGAGGCGGACGACTACCGCTACTTCCCCGAGCCCGACCTCGTGCCGCTCGAGCCCTCGGCCGACACGGTGCGCCGGCTCCGCGACGCGATGCCGGAGCTGCCCGCGGCCCGCATCGCCCGCTTCCGCGAGACCTACGGGCTGAGCGAGCAGGACGCCACCGACCTGAACGCCGCCCCGGAGATCGCCGACTACTTCGAGGCGGTGGCCGGCGCGAGCGGCGACGGCAAGGCCGCGTCCGACTGGGTGCGCAACCAGCCCGGCGCGGTCGGGACGATCCCGGCCGAGGGCCTGGCCGGCGTCGTCAAGCTGATCACCGCCGGCACGATCACCGCCACGATCGGCAAGCAGGTGTACGCGCTGCTCGAGTCCGACCCGTCCGCCGACCCGGCGGCGCTCGTCGAGGAGCACGGCCTGGCCTCGATCGGCGACTCCTCCGAGCTCGAGGGGATGGTGGCCGAGGTGCTGGCCCAAAACCCGCAGTTCGTGGAGCAGTTCCGGGCGGGCAAGGAGGGCGTGATCAACGCGCTCGTCGGCCAGGTCATGAAGCAGACCCGCGGCCGCGCCGACGCCCGCCAGGTGCAGCAGCTCCTGCGCGACCGCATGCAGTAGGCGGGGACAGTCCCCGGGTGCGGGGACTGTCCCCGGTTGTCCGCGGGCCGCAATACGATTCGGCGCGCGTGGACGGCAAGCGTTACCTGATCACCCCCGGCCCGACTCCGGTGCCGCCCGAGGTCGTCGCCGCGGAGTCCGCGCCGCTGCACCACCACCGCAGCCCCGACTTCCGCACGCTCCTGGGCGAGACGCTCGAGCGGCTGCAGCGGGTGTTCGAGACCGAGCACGATGTCCTGCTCTTCACCGGGTCGGGCACGGCCGCGATGGAATCGGCGATCGCGAACCTGCTCTCGCCCGGCGACCGGATCGTGGTCGCGTCGGCCGGCAACTTCGGCGAGCGCTGGCTGAAGCTGGCGCGCGCGTACGGGATCGAGCCCGTCCACGTCGAGCACGGGTGGGGCGAGCGGCTCGACCCGGACCGGATCGCGGCGGCCGCCGGCGAGGCGGACACGGTGGCGGTGTACGTCACCCAGTCCGAGACGTCGACCGGCGTCGTGCACGACGTCGAGTCGATCGCCCGGGCGGTCAGGCCCACCGGCGCGCTGGTCGTCGTCGACGCCGTGTCGAGCCTGGGCGGGGTGGAGCTCGCGGTCGACGCGTGGGGCATCGACGTCGCGGTCGCCGGAGCGCAGAAGGCGCTCATGTGCCCGCCGGGCCTGGCGTTCGCGTCGGTCTCCCCGCGCGCGTGGGAGCAGTCCGACCGCGCGACCCTGCCCCGCCACTACCTGAGCTGGCGGGTCGCGGCCGAGTCGCAGCGGAAGAACGACACCGCGTTCACGCCGGCCGTCACGATCGTCGCCGCCCTGCACAAGGCGCTCGAGCTGATCGAAGCGCGCGGCAAGGACGCCATCTGGGCGCACAACCGCCGCCTCGCCTACGGGGCCCGCGAGGGGGTGAAGGCGCTCGGCCTCGACCTGTACGGGCCGGACGACGAGACGTCGGCCATGGTGACCGCCTTCCTCATGCCGGACGGGATCGACGGCCAGAAGTGCTACAGCATCCTGCGCGACCGCCACGGGATCGTGCTCGCGGGCGGGCAGGGCAAGCTCCGCGGACGGATCATGCGCATCGGCCACATGGGGTTCATGAACGAGTTCGACATCGTGACCGCCCTCGCGGGGCTCGAGCTGGCCCTGGCCGAGCTCGGCTACCGCTCGCCCGTGCCCGGCGCGGGGGCCGCCCGCGCGATCGAGGTGTTCGCGGGGGGATGACCAGCGTCCTCGTGACCGAGGAGATCGCGGCAGCGGGCGTCGACCTCCTGCGCGGCGAGTTCCAGGTCGACGTGGAGCTGAACCCCCCGCCGGCCGAGCTCGCCGAGCGCATCGGCGCCTACGACGCGCTCATCGTCCGCTCTGCCACGTCGGTCTCGGCCGGCCTGCTCGAGCGCGCCGGGCGGCTGAAGGTGATCGGGCGGGCCGGCACGGGCGTCGACAACGTCGACGTCGCCGCCGCCACCCGCCGCGGGATCATCGTCGCCAACGCCCCCGGCTCGAACATGGTCGCGGCGGCCGAGCACACGCTCGGACTCCTGCTCGCCATCGCCCGCAACATCCCCCAGGCGCACGCCGCCCTCATCGAGGGGCGCTGGGAGCGCAAGCGCTTCGGCGGGGTGGAGCTGGCCGACAAGGTGCTCGGCGTGGTCGGGTTCGGCCGCATCGGCCAGCTGGTGGCGGCGCGGGCCAAGGCCTTCGGGATGCGCGTGTGCGTGTCCGACCCGTTCGTCTCGGCGGACCGCTGCCGCGAGCTCGGCGTCACCTCCGCGTCGCTCGAGAACCTGCTCCTGCAGGCCGACTTCGTCACGTTGCACGCACCCCTCACGCCGGAGACGCGGCACCTGATCAACGCCGAGCGGATCGCGCTGATGAAGCGGGGGGCGCGGATCGTGAACGCCGCCCGCGGCGGCCTCGTGGACATCGACGCCCTCGCCGACGCGCTGCGCTCCGGCCACGTCGCCGGTGCCGCCGTGGACGTGTTCCCGTCGGAGCCCTACACCTCGGGGGCGATCCTCGAGCTCCCCAACGTGGTCGTCACGCCGCACCTGGGCGCGTCGACGCAGGAGGCCCAGGACAGGGCGGGGCTGATCGTCGCCGAGCAGGTGGCCGCGGCGCTTCGCGGCACGATCGTGACGAACGCCGTGAACATCCCGCAGGTGCGGCCGGAGGACCTCGAGCTGCTCGGCCCGTACATGCCCGTGGCGACCCAGCTCGGCCGCCTGGCCGTCGGGTTGAACCAGGGCGGCGTGGACGGCATCGAGGTGACCTACGACGGCGGCCTCGCCGAGCACGACACCCGCCTGCTCACGTCCGCCGTGATCATCGGCGCGCTGGCCGCCCACTCCGACGAGCCGGTGAACCTGGTGAACGCGCGCGCCGTCGCCGAGGCGCGCGGGATCACCGTCACCGAGGGCCGCTCCGGGGCGCCGGCCGACTACACCACCCTGATCCGGGTCTCGACCGGTGAGCGCCAGACCGTGTCGGGGACGACGATCGGGCGCGAGAACAGGCCCTGGCTGGTCGAGGTCGAGGGCTACCAGCTCGAGATCGAGCTCGCAGGCCACATGGTGGTCATGCTGAACGACGACCGCCCCGGCATCATCGGCCGCGTCGGCACGGCGTTCGGCGAGGACGGCGTCAACATCGCCAACATGCGCGTCTCGCGCAACTACCACGGCGACCAGGCGATGATGGTGCTCGCGCTCGACGTCACGCCCGAGCCCTCGGTCATCGAGCACCTGTGCGCGCTCGACGGCGTCCACGAGGTGCGCTCGGTCGACCTCGACAGCGTCGGTATCTAGCGCCGCACGGCGCGCACGACCATCGCGACAAATGGCACGTCGAACGTGCGCCGATCGGCGAGGGCCGGGTGCTCGTCGGGGAACCGCACCACGTCGTCGAGCACCCGCTCGCGCTCGGCGGGCGGCAGCACCGCGATCCGGCTGGTCGAGGAGGCCCACTCGCGCAGCCGCGCCCGGTCGAACTCCACCCGGTTTGCGAACTCGCGCCCCTCGGCGGCGGCGAAGAGGTCGCTCTCGAACGGCCGCGCCACGCCGTGCGACCCGGTCAGCACATCGCCCGCGCCGCGCATGACCCGGGTGAGCTCGGCGACCCAGGGCACGCGGTCGTCGCGCAGGTTCCAGACGAGGCCCAGCGCGCCGCCGGGGACGAGCACGCGCGCGATCTCGGCGAGCGCCGGCCCCTCGTCGAACCAGTGGAACGCCTGGCCGACGAGCACGGCATCGGCGCTTGCGTCGGGCAGCGGGATGCGCTCCGCCGCTCCGTCCAGGGCGCGCACGGACGGCAGCGCGCGCTCGAGCTCGGCCCGCATGTTGGCGAGCGGCTCGACCGCGATCACGTCGGCGCCCGCGCCGACCAGCACCTCGGTCAGCTTGCCCGTGCCCGCGGCGAGGTCGACGACCCGGCGTCCCGGCGCCGCCTCGAGCACCCACTCGACGGCCGCCGCCGGGTAGGACGGGCGCGCCCGCTGGTAGGCGCCGGCGACCCGGTCGAACGAGCGCGCCTGGTCGCGGTCGGGAGCCGGCATCCCACGGAGCCTAATGAACGCCTGCATACCGGCCCTTCCGGTACCATCACTCGCCGAGGAACCGAAAGCGAAAGGACGCGTCCTGCCATGCAAGCCACCGACAAGATCTGGCGCAACGGAAGCTTCGTGTCGTGGGAGGACGCCAACGTCCACATCCTCACGCACGCCCTCCACTACGGGACGGGCGTCTTCGAAGGCATTCGCGCCTACGACACGCCCAAGGGCTCGGCGGTCTTTCGCCTGACCGATCACCTCGAGCGCCTGCGCCGCTCGGCCGCGCTGTACCAGATGGACCTCGGCTACAGCGTGCCGGAGCTGGCCGCGGCGGTGCACGAGACCGTCGGGGTGAACGGCGTGCCCTCGTGCTACGTGCGTCCGATCGTCTTCCGCGGCGCCGGCCCGATGGGCCTCTACCCGGGCGACAACCCGGTGGAGGTGGCGATCGCCGTCTGGCCCTGGGGTGCCTACCTCGGCGAGGACGCGCTCGAGCACGGCGTGCGCTGCAAGGTGTCGAGCTTCCGCCGGATCGGCCCGAACACGCTTCCGCCGACCGCGAAGGCCACCGGCCAGTACATCAACTCGGTGCTCGCGAAGCTCGAGTCGTCGCGGGCCGGCTACGACGAGGCCATCCTCCTGAACGAGGAGGGCTACGTGGCCGACGGATCGGGCGAGAACGTGTTCGTCGTCCGTGGCGGGGTGCTCTACACGCCGCCGACGTCCGCGTCGTGCCTCCCCGGCATCACCCGCGAGACGGTCATCCGGATCGCGCACACGCTCGGGTACGAGGTGCGCGAGGTGAACCTGGTGCGCACCGACCTCTACTTCGGCGACGAGGTGTTCCTGTGCGGCACGGCCGCGGAGGTGACGCCGGTGGCGTCGGTCGACGACCATCCCACCGGCCCCCGCGGCCCGGTCACGAAGCAGATCCAGGAGACCTTCTTCGCCATCGTCGGCGGACAGGACGAGCGCTTCGCCGACCTGCTCGAGTATCCGGTCCGCGCGGCCGTCTAGCGCCATGGTCACGACCCGCTCCATCCCGCTCGCGCGCCCGTACCTCGACGGCCGCGAGGAGGAGCTCGTGCTCGACGTCCTGCGGTCGGACAGCCTGGCGTGCGGCCCGGTGGGGCCCGCGTTCGAGCGCGGCTTCGCCGAGCGGGTCGGGACGCAGCATGCGATCGCCTGCTCGAGCGGCACGGCCGGCCTGCACGTCGCCCTGCACCGGCTCGGCGTCGGCCCCGGCGACGAGGTGATCACGTCGAGCTTCTCGTTCGTCGCCTCCGCCAACGTGATCCTGTTCGAGCGGGCGAAGCCGGTGTTCGCCGACATCGACGAGCGCACCTTCAACGTCGACCCGGCGGCCGTCGAGGCGGCGATCACGCCGCGCACGAAGGCAATCATCCCGGTCCACATCTTCGGCTACCCATGCGACATCGAGGCGATCACGAAGATCGGGCGCCGCTTCGGCCTGCCGGTGATCGAGGACGCCTGCGAGGCGCTCGGGTGCACCGTGAACGGGCACGGCGTCGGCACCCACGGCAACCTGGCCGTCTGGGGCTTCTATCCCAACAAGCAGCTCACCACCGGCGAGGGCGGCGCCATCACGACCGACGACCCCGACGCCGCCCGCGAGCTGCGCAGCCTCGTGAACCAGGGCCGCTCGGACAACGGCGACTGGCTCGTCCATCAGCGGCTCGGCTTCAACTACCGCATGGACGAGATGTCCGCCGCCGTGGGGGTGGCGCAGCTCGAGAAGCTCGACATGCTGCTCGGCCGCCGCCGCCGGATCGCGGAGCGCTACGACGAGCTGCTGGCCGGGATCGACGGCGTCGAGACGCCCTACCGGGGCCCGGAGCCGCGCAGCTGGTTCATCTACTACGTGCGCCTGGCGCCGGAGGTCGACCGCGCCGCCGTCGCGACCGCGCTCGCCGACCGCGGCGTCGCCACCCGGCCGTACCTGCCCGCGATCCACCTGCAGCCGACCTACCGCGAGCGGTTCGCGTACGGCCCGGGCATGCTCCCGGTCACCGAGCGGGTGTCCGCCTCGACGCTCGCGCTGCCGTTCTACGTCCAGCTCGAGGACGACGACATCGCGTACGTCGCGAACGCGCTGCGCGAGGTGCTGGCGGAGCGGTGACGGCCTCCGGAGCGCCGATGGTGTTCCTGGGCTACGGCAAGTTCGTGCGCGCCGACCGCATCTACGCGCTCGAGCCGATCGAGGGCCACGACCGCGGGGACGGGCGCAGGACGAAGGTGTGGGTCGACGGGATGGCGGAGCCGCTGGTCGCCTCCCGCACGGAGCGCACGATCCTCGCCGACATGGGCGAGGCGACGGCGCTCGCGATGGCCGTGCGCCGCAGCCGCCAGAACCAGATGTCGCTCGATGTCTAGTGCTCCGTCCCGGGGGTATCGTGATGATCGGACGTGCGAAAATCGAGCATGGCAAGGACGCAGGGAGTCCCGATATCGGGAATATCGGGGTGACCGAGGACACAGCCAGGCGATGATTTGCAGCCGGACGAGCGCGTGAGACCTCCGGGACGGAGCGCTAGCTGGGCCGTCCATCTCGTCGGCGCGGGGAGCCTGCCGATGCGCGACGGGCTGTTGGCGCCGCGCGGGGAGCTCGGCGACATCGAGGTGGTCTCGAACGTCCTGCTCCTGCAGGGGACGGGCGGGACGGTGCTCGTGGACACGGCCGCCGGCGGGCTCGAGGGCCACTGGGACGGGGCGACGAGCAACCTGCGGGAGGCGCTCGCGCCCTTCTGCCGGATCGAGGACATCGACGCCGTGGTGCTCACGCACCTGGACTTCGACCACTTCGGCGGCGCGGGCGACATCCCGGCCGAGCGCGTCTTCGTCACCGCGACCGCCGCCGCGGCGGCACGGACGTGGGGCGCCGACGGCGACCTGTCCGCGCTCTTCGCGCGGCTCGACGGCCGCCTGGTCGAGGTGGCGGACGGCGTCGAGGTCGTCCCCGGCGTGCGCCTCGTCGAGGCGCCGGGGCACCGCGCGGGCCACGCAGTCGTCGAGGTCGACGGGAGCGACGGCCGCCGGGTGTTCCTGGCGGACGTCATCCACCACCCGGCCCACGTGCAGCATCCGGAGTGGGACCGGGAGTTCGACTCGGACGCCGAGGCGGCGCTGCGCACCCGCCGCGACTGGCTCGAGCGGCTCGCCGGCACCGGCGTCCCGTGCGCGGCGTCCCACATCGACGGCTGGGGCACGATCGAGCCCGGCGGGGACGGGCTCGGCTGGCGCCCGCTCTGACGCAGGCCGCGCTCGATCTGGGCGGTGACTCGATCGCCGCGGCCCGTGACCTGATCGGCTGGACGCTGCTCGTCGACGGCGTCGGGGGGCCGGTCGTCGAGGCCGAGGCCTACCGCCACGACGACCCCGCCTCGCACAGCTACCGCGGCCGCACGGCCCGCAACTGGGCGATGTTCGGGCCCGCGGGGACGCTCTACGTCTACCGCAGCTATGGCATCCACTGGTGCATGAACATCGTCTGCGGCCCGGAGGAGGTGGCCGACGCGGTGCTCGTCCGCGCCCTGGAGCCGGCCCACGGGATCGAGCGCATGTGGGAGCGGCGCGGCCGCGAGCCGCTGACGTCCGGGCCGGGCAACGTCGGCCAGGCGCTCGGCGCCGGCCCGCAGATGAACGGCGCCCCGGCCGTGCTCGTGCCCCCGGAGCGGCCGCGGCGGGTCGTCCGCACCACCAGGATCGGCCTGACGAAGGCGGCCGAGCGGCCCTGGCGCTTCCTCGATCCCGACTCGGCGTGGGTCAGCCGGCCGATATCATCCGCGGCCCGTGCCGGACGTCGGAGCGCTCACACGTAACGCCGTCAAGGTGTTGCCGGAGGGGGAGCTCGAGCGCAAGCTCGCGCTCGGCCGCCCCCTGCGCGTGAAGCTCGGGATCGACCCGACGGCGCGCGACATCCACATCGGCCAGGCCATCCCGCTCCAGCGGATGCGGGCCTTCCAGGACCAGGGGCACACCGGCATCCTGATCGTGGGCGACTACACCGCCCGCGTCGGCGACCCGTCCGGCCGCTCGAAGGAGCGGCGGGTGCTCTCCGACGAGGAGATCGACGCGAACGCGAAGCGCTACTTCGAGCAGGCGCTTCGCATCCTCGATCCCGACCGGACGGAGCTGCGGTTCAACGGGGAATGGCTGGCGCAGATCGACTTCGCCGAGCTGCTGCGCCTGACCCGGATCGTGACCGTCTCGCGGCTACTCGAGCGCGACGACTTCGAGCGCCGGTTCAAGGCCAACCAGCCCATCTCGGTGTCCGAGTTCCTGTACCCGCTGATGCAGGGCTACGACTCGGTCGCGATCGAGGCCGACGTCGAGCTCGGCGGCACGGATCAGGAGTACAACCTGCTCACGGGCCGCGACATCCAGCAGGCCTACGGCCAGGATCCCCAGGTCGCCCTCACGACCCCGCTCATCAACGGCCCCAACGGCGTCGGGAAGATGAGCGCGTCGGTCGGCAATTACATCGGGATCGACGACCCGCCCAACGACATGTACGGCAAGGCGATGAGCTGCGTCGACGAGCTGATGCCGATCTACTACAGGCTCTGCCTCGAGACCGACGAGCCGCCGCCGGCCGACCCGTACACGGCCAAGCGCGAGTTCGCGCGGCGGCTGGTCGGGCGCTGGCACGGGGAGGAGGCGGCAGCCGCCGCCGAGGCGGCGTTCGACCGCCAGTTCAAGCACGGCCGGGCGGCCGCCGACGCCCCTCGCATCCGGCTCCCGGACGGCGACCCTGTCCACATCCCGGCGCTCCTGGCCGGGAACGAGCTGGCCGGCTCGCGCGGGGAAGGCCGGCGCCTGGTCGATCAGGGCGGCGTGCGGGTGGACGGAAGCCCGCTTGCAAAGGGCGAATACGACGTCTCCCGGGCCCGTCTGGAGGGCTCCGAACTGCGGGTCGGACGCCGGTTCGCCGTCATCGAGCGCGCCTGACGGGTATACTGCCCTGCTGACCGCCTCCGAGGGGTTTCGGGGAGGCGGTTTCCGTCTTTTAGTGTGCCACTTGCCTGGCCGGGAGCGACTCGCTAGGCTTAGAGGTCGCGCTCGAGGGCGCCTGGTCTTTGAAAACTCAACAGTTTGGGGATCCTTCTGGGGTGCAAGCCATCCCGGATCGATCGACGTCGGGTTCGTCCGCTACCCCGGGTATTCCACGGGGGGCGGAAACCATGTCGGCGGCCCTGCGCCACCGGCCCTCGGGCCGGAGACGGTGGGTGCGCCGGCCTTTGAGAGCAGATCGGTCAGCCAGATCGACTGATCTAGAGACTCTCCTTCATGGTCAGAGACCGGCCGACGATCCCACACCCGCACCAAACGGGGTCAGACCCCTCCTGGTGCATCGTGGGGGAGGCCGTTTTCGCAACCTGTTCTCGGAGAGTTTGATCCTGGCTCAGGACGAACGCTGGCGGCGTGCCTAACACATGCAAGTCGAGCGGAAAGGCCCCTTCGGGGGTACTCGAGCGGCGAACGGGTGAGTAACACGTGGGTAATCTGCCCAGGACACAGGAATAACCAGTGGAAACGCTGGCTAATGCCTGATGAGGTGCAGTCCTCTCGGGGATCTGTACCAAAGGTAGCTTCGGCCTCCGGTCCTGGATGAGCCCGCGGCCCATTAGCTTGTTGGCGGGGTAACGGCCCACCAAGGCGACGATGGGTAGCTGGTCTGAGAGGACGATCAGCCACACTGGGACTGAGAC
>JAICJC010000096.1 GCA_025928655.1 Thermoleophilia bacterium
CCTCGCGCAGCGCCCGATGCGGGTCGCGGTAGAGCTCGAGCGTCGCCTCGAGCGCGGCCAGCGACAGCTTGTCGATGCGCATCGCCCGGGCCAGCGGGTGCCGGCGGATGCGCTCGAGGGCGGACGCCGTCCCCACGATCACGCCCGCCTGGGGGCCGCCGAGCAGCTTGTCGCCCGAGAAGCAGACGACCTGTGCGCCGGCCTCGACGGAGCTGCGGGCCGTGGGCTCGTCCGCGAGGTCGGGCAGGTCGAGCAGCTGGCCGGACCCGAGGTCGTCGATGAGCGCGACGTCCCGGCGGGCGGCGAGCCCGGCGAGCTCGCCGAGCCCCGGCGCGGCGGTGAAGCCGACCATGCGGAAGTTGGACTGGTGCACCCGGACGATGGCCGCCGTCTCGGGGCCGATGGCCGCCTCGTAGTCGCGCAGCGACGTGCGGTTCGTCGTGCCCACCTCGACGAGCCGGGCGCCCGACTGGGCCAGGATGTCGGGGATCCGGAAGCCGTCGCCGATCTCGATCAGCTCGCCGCGGCTGATGATCACCTCCCGGCCGGCGGCCAGCGCAGCCAGGCTGAGGAGCACGGCGGCCGCGTTGTTGTTCACGGCCAGGCCCGTCTCGGCGCCCGTGAGCTCTGCCAGCAGCGCGCCGAGGTGGTCGTGACGCGACCCGCGGGCGCCCGCGCCGAGGTCGTACTCGAGGTTCGCGTAGCCGGCGGCGACCGCCCGCGCCCGGTCGAGCGCATGGGCCGCGAGCGGCGCCCGGCCGAGGTTCGTGTGGACGATCACGCCGGTCGCGTTCAGGACCGGCCGGAGGCTGGGCGGGCGGCCGAGCAGCTCGTCCGCGCGGGCCAGGAGCGCGTCGGCGGGCCGTGCCTCGCCGGCGGCGCGGGCCTCGGCGAGCGCCGCCCGGAGCGCGTCCACCGTGCGCCGGCGGCCGTGACGGGCGACCAGCGCCGGCGCGTCGGCGAGCAGGGTGTCGACCGAGGGCAGCTGGCGTAGCGGATTGGCCGCCATGGCTGCGATTGTATGCCGTGGGAGTGAACCGCCCTGCGCGACCACCGCTGTACGGCCTCGAGGCCGGCCGCCGCCGCCGCCGGCGTCGGCGCCTGCCGCTGCTGCGCCTGCCGCCGCTCGCGGCCGTCGCGCTCGTCCTGGTGGCGGTGATCGCGGCCGGGAGCGCGTTCGTCGCCTACCGGCTCTGGCCGCTGACCGACCGCGGCGCCGGGATCATCGGCCCGCCCGTCTCCGCCGGCCACCACGCTCACGGGACGACGCCCCCGGCGCCCGTGCCGCTGCGCCCGCTGACCGCGGCTGCTGAGTCGCGCGTCCACATCCCCGGCGTGCGGGCGGCGGCGGGGATCCTGGTCGACAGCGCGAGCGGGAGCGTGCTGTGGGGTCACGCCGCGCACCGGCCGCTTCCGATCGCGAGCCTCACGAAGCTGATGACGGCGCTCGTCGCGCTGCCCGGCGACCCGGCCCGGCTCGACCGCCCGTTCGCGGTCACACCCGCGATGGTGGGCGTCCCCGGGTACACGATCTCGCTCCACGCCGGCCAGGTGGTGACCCCGCGCAAGATGCTCGCGGCGGCGCTGATCGCGTCGGCGAACGACGCGGCGAACGCCCTCGCGGTGCACGCCGCGGGGTCGGTGCCGAAGTTCGTGGCGCGGATGAACGCGGAGGCGTCGCGGCTCGGCCTCTCGGACACGCGCTACTCCAACCCGTCAGGGATCGTCGACCGCGGCAACCGCTCGTCGGCGTGGGACGTCGCCGATCTCTCCCGGCACGTCCTCTCCAAGCCGCTCCTGCGCCGGCTGGTGGGGCGGCGGGCCTACCAGAGCGGCAACGACCTCTTCGTGAGCCGCAACCGGCTGCTGTGGTCGTATCACGGCGCGATCGGGGTCAAGACCGGGTCGACGAGCGCCGCCGGCAACTGCCTGGCGGTCGCGGCGGTGCGCCACGGGCGGACGCTCGTGGCCGTCCTGCTCCACGTGCGCGGCGACGAGTTCACGGCGGGCGCCAGGCTGCTCGACTGGGGCTTCGATCACGACCGCTGACGCCGCCCAGCCGGGCACCGTCACGAGAGTGCCGCACATGTGCCACGGACGACGTTCGGGGTCAGACCCCGATTCGGGCCGACGCCCGCACTCCTAGGACGGGCGCGGCACGTACGCCGCGTGCATGCCGGCGACGAGCACCACGACCAGGCCGAGGTACACCGCCGCGATCCCGATCCGCTGGGGGATCGTGACCGCGTGGTACTCGTTGAAGCCGGGCAGGTGGCGGCGGTTCCAGCGCCGGTAGAGCTCGAAGCAGGCGAAGAGCAGCACGATCAGGAGGATCGGGCTCTCGTACTTGAAGAACAGCAGGGCGAGGGCGAACAGGCCGGCGAACCAGAAGGCGGGGTGCAGCGCCGAGACCGCCCGGCCGCCGTCCAGCGGGACGATCGGGATCATGTTGAACAGGTTCAGCAGGAACCCGATGTATGCCAGCGCCCGCAGCAGGTCGCTGTTGGCCTCCTCGGCCCAGATCAGGACGACCAGCGCACCCGCGGTGCCGAGCACGGGCCCCGCCAGGCCGACCTTGGCCTCGACGTAGGCGTTCTTCGGCATCTCCTTCATCGCCACGAACGCGCCCATGAACGGCACGAAGACCGGCATCGACGACGTGATGCCCTCGCGCTTCAGCCACAGCACGTGCCCGAGCTCGTGCACGAGCAGGAGGACGGCGAACCCGAGCCCGAACCACCAGCCCCAGAAGAGCGCATACGCCCCGACGGTGATCGCGAACGTGAACAGGAACTTGAACTTCAGGAGGATCGCGAGCTGGCCCACGAGCTTGAGCGCGAGCAGGCCGCCGCCCAGAATGCCCCCTCCGAGCCGGCGCAACGGGCCTCGATGGTCCTGGATCGGCGAGCGGAACTCCGGCTGCTGTTCCGGCGGGACCGGCGCGAGGCCGGTCGGCGCGTCGCGGGGCTCCCAGGGCTCGTAGCTCATGGTCACAGGGTACTCGCCGCCCGCCCGGTGTCTATGTGCCCTCGCGCCCGATCCACTCCTCGCCGCCCTCGAAGACCTCCTTCTTCCACACGGGGACGGTCTGCTTGAGCGTGTCGATGGCCTCGCGGCAGGCGTCCATCGCGGGGCCGCGGTGGGCGGCCGAGACCGCGATGATGACGCTCGCCTCGCCGATCGGGACGTGGCCGGTGCGGTGCGCCATCGCGACGTGGAGGATCTCGTGGCGGGCCTTCACCTCGTCGGCGATGCGGGCCATCTCCGACTCGGCCATCTCGGGGTAGGCGTCGTATTCGAGGTGGACGACGGTGCGCCCGCGGCTGTGCGTGCGGGTCGTGCCGACGAAGGTCGCGATCGCGCCCGCCGACGGGTCGGCCACCTGGGCGACGACCGCGTCGAGGTCGAGCGGACGGGGGCCGATCGCAAAGGCGCCGCCCGACACGGGCGGGATGACGGCGACCTCGTCGCCGGCGGCGACGGCTGTCTCGCGATCGGCGTACTCCCGGTTGCGGGCGTAGGCCAGCCCCGGCGGCTCCTCGCCCAGCTCGAGGGCGGGCCAGACGTCGGCGACGAGCGCCCCGTCGGGAAGGTCGAGCTCCCGCTGCGACCAGCCGGCCCGCTCCCGCAGGGCGGCGAAGAGCCTCACCGTGATCCGCATCCGTGGGAGGGTATCCGCCTGCCGGCGGGCGGGTTGAAGCGCGCCTCCCGGCGCTCTAGGGTTGGCGCCGGGGCCCCGGAGGCCTGTGGGCGCTGGAGACGCAGGCGCTTCAGGGCAGCCGGCGTCGAAGAAGGCGATCCGGGCAGCCGGGGCTCCTCTATCCTGCCCGCGTGGCCGGGACCGATCGCGAGCGCTCGACGGAGTCGGGCATCCCCATCAAGCCCGTCTACCGGGCCGCGGACGCGCCGGACGAGCGGCCGCCGCCGGCCGAGTTCCCGTACACGCGCGGCGTGCGCCTGGACGGCTACCGGGACCGGCCGTGGACGATGCGCCAGTACGCCGGCTTCTCGTCGGCGGAGGAGACGAACCGCCGCTTCCGGCTGCTGCTCGACCGCGGCCAGACCGGGCTCTCCGTCGCCTTCGACCTGCCGACGCAGCTCGGGCTCGACTCCGACCACCCGCTGGCCCGGGGCGAGGTGGGCCGCACCGGCGTCGCGATCGACTCCATCCTCGATATGCGCGCGCTGCTGGCGGGCATCCCGCTCGACACCGTCTCGACGTCGATGACCATCAACGCGCCGGCGGCGCTGCTCCTGCTGCTCTACGAGCTCGTGGCGGAGGAGCAGGGCGTGCCGGCCGAGGCGCTGGCGGGGACGATCCAGAACGACGTGCTGAAGGAGTACATCGCTCGCGGCAACTACATCTTCCCGGCCCGGCCCAGCATGCGCCTGACGGTCGACACCTTCCGGTACTGCACGGAGCGGCTGCCGCGGTTCAACACGATCTCGATCTCGGGCTACCACATCCGCGAGGCGGGCTCGACGGCCGCCCAGGAGATCGCCTTCACGCTGGCGAACGGCATCGCGTACGTGCAGGCGGCGGTGGACGCCGGGCTCGAGGTCGACGCCTTCGCGCGCCGGCTCTCGTTCTTCTTCAACGCCCACAACAACTTCTTCCAGGAGGTGGCGAAGTTCCGGGCGGCGCGGACGGTGTGGGCCGAGGTGATGCGCGACCGCTTCGGCGCCCGGGACGAGCGCAGCCTCATGCTGCGCTTCCACGCCCAGACCGGCGGCTCGACGCTGACCGCGCAGCAGGCGGAGAACAACATCGTCCGGGTCGCCGTGCAGGCGTTCTCGGCGGTGTGCGGCTCGGCCCAGAGCCTGCACACGAACTCCTTCGACGAGGCGCTCGCGCTCCCGACCGAGCACAGCGCGACCATCGCGCTGCGCACCCAGCAGATCCTCGCCGCCGAGGCCGGCGCCCTCGACACCGCCGACCCGCTGGCGGGCAGCTACTACGTGGAGGCGCTGACCGACGCGCTCGCCGGCCAGGCCCGGGAGCTGATCGTCACCGTCGACGAGCTGGGCGGGGCGGTGGCGGCGATCGAGGAGGGCTGGGTGCAGGATCAGATCGAGCAGGCGGCGTTCGCCTACCACCAGCGCGTCCAGTCGGGCGAGCAGGTGATCGTCGGCGTGAACCGCTATGCCGCCGAGCGGGAGGCGACGATCGAGCTGCATCGCATCGACCCCGAGGCCGAGCTGCGCCAGTGCGAGCGCACGGCCGCCCTGCGGGCCGAGCGCGACTCCGGCGAGGTGGAGTCGGCGCTGGCCGGGGTGCGCGCGGCGGCGACGGGCGACGCGAACCTGCTCGTCCCGATGCGCGCCGCCCTGGGCGCCCGGGCCACCGTCGGCGAGGTGTGCCAGGTGCTCCGCGACGAGTGGAGCACGCACGACGCGCTGCGCGCCCGGCCGTAGATCGGGGTCAGACCCCGAACGGCGGCCGTTGCACTTCCGTTGCGCGTTCGTTCGGGGTCTGACCCCGGTTACATCGCGCCGCGCGTCTTGCCCATGAGGGCGGGCACGGTGCGCAGGATCAGCTTGATGTCGCCCCAGAGGCTCCAGTTGGTGACGTACAGGTAGTCGAGGACGAGCATCTGGGAGAACGTCACGTCGCTGCGTCCGCACACCTGCCACAGGCCGGTCAGGCCGGGCGTCAGGTCGAGCCGCCGCAGGCCCCAGTCGTTCACGAACTGGTGCTCGTGCGGGATCAGCGGCCGCGGGCCGACCAGGCTCATCTGGCCGCACAGGACGTTCCAGAGCTGCGGGAACTCGTCGATCGAGTACTTGCGCAGGAACCGGCCCACGGACGTCTGGCGGGGATCGTCGGGGATCTTGAACATGCGATCGTCGCCGAGCCCGAAGTGCGCGTTCAGGTGTGCGACCTCGGCCTTGCGCTCCTCGGCGTCCGCCACCATCGTCCGGAACTTGACGATCGTGAAGGGCTTCTGGCCGCGGCCGATGCGCACCTGCCGGAAGAAGACGGGGCCGTCGCTGTTCAGGCGGATGGCGATGGCGCACGCGAGGAAGAGCGGCGAGAGCACCACGAGCCCGAAGATCGCGCCCATGACGTCCATCGCCCGCTTGGCGAAGCGGTGCGAGGCGCCGAGCACCGGCGGCGTCAGCCCGAGCAGCGGCGTGCCCTCGAGCGAGTAGACCGCGGCGCGGCTGCCGACGACCTCGAACAGGCGCGGGACGATGTCGACCTGCACGCCCATCTCGTTGCAGACGCGGACGACGTCGAGGCCGGCCTGGTGATCGGCGGTGAAGGCCAGGACGACGTGGTCGATGTCGTTCGTGACGAGCAGCTCCGCCAGATCGTCGGTCGATCCGAGCACCGGCAGGTGCTGGAGCTCGTCGTGCAGCTGGAGCGGGTTCGGGTCGACGAAGCCGACCAGGTCGAGCCCGTAGCTCGGCTGGCGCAGCACCTTGCGCGCGATCTCCTGCCCGACGAGGCCCGCGCCGACCACGACCGCGCGCTGCTTCAGGGCGAGCTGGCGGCGCAGCAGGGTGCGGGCGATGCTGCGGTAGGCCGGGATGGCCACCGACGCGAGCGCCCAGAAGGCGACCACGCGGCCGCCGTGGAGGCGCGACGGCCCGACGGCCTGCACCATCGCGAACACGGCGAACGACGCCACCGTGACGCAGTTGAAGATCGGCCACACCTCGTCGAGGGTGGCGTTGTCGGCGCCGACGCGGTCGCGCTTGTAGAGGCCGTAGAACCCGGCCAGCACGCCCCACGCGGGCAGCGCGAGCAGCAGCGGATCGAACCCGACGCCGCCGTGCGTGAGCAGGTAGGCGCTCGCGGCCGCCGTCGTCAGGCCGAGCAGGTCGGCCAGGACGAGCGCCCAGCGAACCGTCGACCGGCGGGTTCGCCCGGCCGGCCTCGGTCGTCTGATGACCGCTCGATGCGCCCTGCCCGGCGCAGTTACCACAGTACTCAGACCACGACGTCCTCGCTCCACGCGTAGCGCGGAGGAAGAACGATCTGCTCTCGCATGCTCGCCCACAGGGTGCCCACCCTCCTCGGAGTTATCGCCTCGCATGGTCGAACGTACCGCGCCTAACTGGTCTCGTCAAGGTGAATCTTCACCAAACCTTTTCAATTGACCCACACCCGGGCTGCGCGGCCGATGATACCCCGTCGGGCGGGTGTCGGGTTGTCGGGTTCTGCAGGAGGATTCTCCACCCGGCGACTCGGGTAGGCTCCGCCGGATGGCCGAGCACACGACCCGGGAGCGCATCGCGGCGGTCGAAACGCTGCGGGCGGAGGCCGCCAACGCAGGCAGCCCGCGGGCTGTGGAACGCCAGCATGCTCGGGGCAAGCTCCTCGCGCGGGAGCGCATCGAGCTCCTCCTCGACCCCGGCAGCTTCACGGAGCTCGACGCCTTCGTGCAGCATCGCAACCCGAACTTCAACATGATGGAGAACCGGCCGTACGGGGACGGCGTCGTCACCGGGCACGGCACGATCGAGGACCGGCGCGTGTTCGTCTTCTCCCAGGACTTCACCGTGTTCGGCGGGTCGCTGGGCGAGGCCTTCGCCGAGAAGATCGTCAAGGTGATGGACATGGCCCTGCGCTACCGCTGCCCCATCATCGGCATCAACGACTCCGGCGGCGCCCGCATCCAGGAGGGCGTCGTCTCGCTGGCCGGCTACGCGGACATCTTCGTCCGCAACGTCCAGGCCTCGGGCGTCATCCCCCAGATCTCCCTGATCGTCGGCCCGTGCGCCGGCGGCGCCGTCTACTCGCCCGCCATCACCGACTTCGTGATGATGGCGGAGGGCACCGCGCACATGTTCATCACGGGCCCCGAGGTGGTGAAGACGGTGACCGGCGAGGAGGTCAGCTTCGAGGAGCTCGGCGGCGCGACCGCCCATGCCACCCGCTCCGGCGTCGCCCACTTCACGGCGCCCGACGAGAAGGCGCTCTTCGGCGACTGCCGCTACCTGCTCTCGTTCCTGCCCCAGTCGAGCGCCGACCCGCCGCCGTGGGAGCCGCCCTCCGATCCGGCCGACCGCATGGACCCCGAGCTCGACACGCTCATCCCGGACGAGCCCACGAAGCCCTACGACATGCATGAGGTGATACGGCGGGTCGTGGACGACGGCGAGTTCATGGAGGTGCAGGAGCGCTTCGCCGACAACATCGTGTGCGGCTTCGCGCGACTGGGGGGCTACCCCATCGGCGTCGTCGCCAACCAGCCCCGCGCCCTCGCCGGCGTGCTCGACATCGGAAGCTCGGTCAAGGGCGCGCGGTTCGTGCGCACGTGCGACGCCTTCGGCCTGCCGGTCGTCACGTTCGTCGACGTGCCCGGGTTCCTGCCCGGCACCGACCAGGAGTGGGGCGGGATCATCCGCCACGGCGCGAAGCTGCTCTACGCCTACTGCGAGGCCTCGGTGCCCAAGCTGGCCGTGATCACCCGCAAGGCCTACGGCGGCGCGTACGACGTCATGAGCTCGAAGCACGTCGGGGCCGATTTCAACTTCGCCTGGCCGACGGCCGAGGTGGCCGTGATGGGGCCGGACGGGGCCGTGAACATCGTCTTCCGCAAGGAGCTCGAGGCGGCCGGCGACCCGGACGCCCGCCGCGCCGAGCTGGTCGAGGAGTACCGCGAGCGGTTCGCGAACCCCTTCACCGCGGCCGAGCGCGGCTACGTCGACGACGTCATCGCCCCGTCGCGGACGCGGCCGGCCCTCATCACCGCGCTCGAGGCGTCGCGGCACAAGTCGGTGGAGCGGCCGCGGCGCAAGCACGGCAACATCCCGCTGTGAGCGGCGCGCCCTGCGCCCGCCGGCCCGAGATCCGGCTGGAGCCGGAGCCCACGCCGGAGGAGGCCGAGGCGGTGCGCCGGGCGCTGGAGGCGCTCGGCCTGATCGAGCCGGCCGCGGCCGGGCCGGAGCCGTCCGGCGCCGACGAACCCGCCCCGTAGAATCGCGCCCGTGTTCGCCAAGGTGCTCGTCGCCAACCGGGGTGAGATCGCGATCCGCGTGTGCCGGACGCTGCGCGAGATGGAGATCGCCTCCGTCGCCGTCTACTCGGAGGCCGACCGCGAGGCGCCCTTCCTGGCCTACGCGGACGAGGCGTACCTGATCGGCCCGGGGCCGTCGACCGAGAGCTACCTGCGCGGCGACGTGATCGTCGCGGCCGCCCGCCGCTGCGGGGCCGAGGCCGTCCATCCCGGGTTCGGGTTCCTGGCCGAGAACCCCGAGTTCGCCCGCGCCTGCGCGGCCGCCGGGCTCGTCTTCATCGGCCCGCCGCCGGAGGCGATGGAGGTGATGGCCTCGAAGACGGCTGCCCGCGAGGCGATGGCGGCGGCGGGCGTGCCGATCGTCCCCGGAGGCACCGAGCCGGTGGCCTCGGCCGAGGAGGCCCGTGGGATCGCGGCGGACATCGGCTACCCCGTCGCGATCATGGCGGCGGCCGGCGGCGGCAAGGGCATCCGCGTCGTGCGCGACCCGGCCGACCTCGAGTCGGCCTACGCCTCCTCGCGCCGTGAGGGCAAGGCCTACTTCGGCGACGACACCGTCTACCTGGAGCGCTACCTCGACGACCCCCGCCACATCGAGGTGCAGGTGCTCGCCGACAACCACGGCCACGTGATCCACCTGGGGGAGCGCGACTGCAGCATCCAGCGGCGGCACCAGAAGATCGTCGAGGAGACGCCCTCGCCGGCCGTCTCGCCCGAGCTGAGGGCGCGCATCGGGGCGATCGCCGTCGACGCCGCGAAGGCCGTCGACTACACCGGCGCGGGCACGGTGGAGGGGCTGCTCGCCGCCGACGGGTCGTGGTACTTCCTCGAGATGAACACCCGGCTCCAGGTGGAGCACACGGTCACGGAGATGGTGACCGGGCTCGACCTCGTCCGCGAGCAGGTGTGGATCGCCGCCGGCCGCCCCCTGGGCTGGACGCAGGACGAGGTGCGCTCCTACGGGCACTCGATCCAGTGCCGCATCAACGCCGAGGACGCGACGGCCGGGTTCGTGCCGGCGCCGGGCCGGGTGACCCGCTACCGGGAGCCGTCCGGGCCCGGCATCCGGGTCGACTCGGGCGTCGTCGAGGGCACCGTCATCTCCGATCTCTACGACCCGATGGTGGCGAAGCTGGTCGTGTGGGACGAGGACCGCGACCTGGCCCGGCGGCGGATGCTGCGGGCGCTGGGCGAGTTCGAGGTGGGTGGCGTGAAGACGCTGATCCCGCTGCACCAGGCGATCATGCGCCACCCGGAGTTCGCCGCCGGGGGGACGCTGCGCGAGTTCGTCGAGGGCGGCGGCTTTGTGGCGGAGCAGGAGGGGCAGGGGCCGGGCCCCGTCCCGTCGCCCGAGGGCGCGGTGGCGCAGAACGAGGTGCGGCGGCACGTGGCCGAGGTCGACGGCAAGCGCTTCGAGGTCACCGTGCAGGTGCCCGAGCATCCCGGGCGGGCGCGGCTGCGGGCGCGGCGGGAGGCCCTCGCCGAGCGGGAGGCGGCGAGCCACGGCGCGGTCGACATCGTCCGCAGCCCCATGCAGGGGACGGTGCTGCGGGTCGGGGTCGCCGCCGGCGACGCGGTCGCGGCCGGGCAGGTGCTCGTCGTGGTCGAGGCGATGAAGATGGAGAACGAGATCGTCGCCTCCCACCCGGGCGAGGTGGAGGCGGTCGAGGTGCGCGAGGGCGATCAGGTGTCGAGCGGCCAGGCGCTCGTGCGGCTGGTGTAGCCGCACGCGGGGCCTGGCCCCGGGGCTACTCGGCCAGCTCCGCCATCCGGACGGCCCACACCTCGAGCGCGAGCTCGACCCGGGTCTGGGGCAGGTCGACGTCGATCGCGTGGCGCTCGTTCAGCGCCGCCAGGCGCTCGTAGAGCCGCTGCCGCGACACCCGCAGCCGGCGGGCGGCGGCGGCCTTCGACCAGCCCGTCGCGACGAGCGCCTCGAGCACCCGCTGTGCGCCCTCGTCGAAGCGCGGCTCCAGCCGCTCGCCCGCGAGCACCGCTCCGGCCACCGCCCGCAGGGCGCCGAGGCTGCCCGCCATGCGCACCGGCGGCCCTGCGGCGGCCGCGACCAGGCAGGCGCGCTCCGCCCCGGCCAGGGCCTCCCGCAGCTGGCCCGGCTCGCCGCCGCGGGCATCGAGGCCGACGGCCGTGACGGCGCCGCGGCGGACGAGGTCGCGGGCGACGGCGGGCATGTCGACGTCGCCCCGCACCGCCACGATCGCGCGGCGTCCGTCGACCAGTGCGTCCATCCCCAGCCGCTCGAGCCGCTCGAGCGACCCGCGCCCGTGCACGGCCCACAGCGCCGCCCGGGAGAGGTCGACGCCGACCGACCGCGCCCGGCGCACGACGTCGGCCGCATCGCCCGCCCGGCCCTCCGCCAGGCGCTGCAGCAGCCGCGCCCGCTCGGCGGCCGGCACCTCTTCGGGCGGCGGCTGTGCGGCCAGGGCGACGCTCAGCAGGAAGGCCGCCTCGTCCAGGGCCAGCTCGTCGAGCTCGTCGCCGTGGCGCGACAGCACGTGCAGCCAGCAGCCGGGGTTGACGGGCCGCGACCCGAGCGCCGTCGGCAGGCGCTGGCGCTGCCGGTCGAGCGCGTCCAGGAACGTGACGTCGAGGCCGTCCTCCGGGGACGTCGCGATGCGGGTGCGGTCGATGCGCTCGAACAGCACCTGCGCGCCCAGCACGCTCCCGAGCGCCGCCACCAGGCCGGCCGGGCCGAGGCCCTCGCGGGCGGCCTCGCGCAGCTGCGCCTGCAGCGAGACCGCCCGGCGCAGGGTCTGCAGCTCGCCCGATACCAGCCGCTCGTGCACGACATGGGTGATGTCGACGAAGCGGACGTCGCGCCCGAAGACGATCAGCGGCAGCTCGTGGGCGCGGCAGGCCGAGACGAGCATGCCGGCGTCCGCGTGGCTGGGCTCGAACCCGATCCCGGCGGCGCCCGAGCGGGCCACCGCCGCGACCAGCGCCTCGATCCCCGCGGGCGACATGCCGGCCAGGCCGATCCCGGTCGTGAGCAGGAACTCCCCGCCCCGCAGCACCTCGCTCACCGCCGGCGTCTCGAACACGTGCACCCACTCCACCCGGTTCCCCAGCCGGTGCCCGCCGGCGGCGACCGTCACCTCACCCGAGCGGAACTCCTCCAGGGCGAGCAGATCGGCGACGGTGAGGACAGACTGTCCGGTTTCCGGCGTGCTCACGGACACAGTGTAAGGTGGCGAGCCGGGCAGACCTCGGATTCAATGCCGTCATGGCTACCACCGCTGACACACGGCTGCTCGGAAACTACGTCGGAGGCCGCTGGGTGGCCGCGACCGCCGGCGAGCAGCAGGACGTCCGAAACCCCGCCACCGGAGAGACCCTGGCCCGCGTCCCGCTCTCGAGCGCCGCGGACGTCGACGCGGCCGCGAAGGCCGCCCGCGCGGCGCTGCCCGAATGGCGCGCCCGGCCCGCGATCGAGCGCGCGCGCTGGCTGTTCGGCCTGCGCCAGGTGCTCGAGTCCCACGCCGACGAGCTGGCCCGGTCGGTCACGCGCGAGATGGGCAAGACCCTTCCCGACGCGCGGGCCGAGGTCGGCCGCATGGTCGAGATGGTCGAGGCCGCGACCGCCGTCCCGCAGACGATGCAGGGCCGCATCCTCGAGGACGTCGCCCGCAACGTCGACTGCGAGACGATCCGCCAGCCGGTCGGCGTCTGCGCCGCCATCGTGCCGTTCAACTTCCCGGCGATGGTGCCGTTCTGGTTCCTGCCCTTCGCGATCGCCTGCGGCAACACGTTCGTCCTCAAGCCGTCCGAGCAGGTGCCCCTGACGCAGGAGCTCGTCTTCAACCTGATCGACGACCACGGCGGGCTGCCGGACGGCGTCGTCAACCTCGTGAACGGCTCGGTCGACGTCGTGAACGCGCTGCTCGACCACCCGGAGATCGACGCGATCTCCTTCGTCGGCTCCGCCAAGGTGGCCGGGTACGTCTACGAGCGCGCGGCGGCCAACGGCAAGCGCGTGCAGGCCCTCGGCGGCGCGAAGAACTTCATCGTCGTCATGCCGGACGCCGTCATCCCCCGGACCGTCTCGAACATCCTCGGCTCCGCATTCGGCGCCGCCGGGCAGCGCTGCATGGCCGGCTCGGTCGTCGTGACCGTCGGCGATGCCAGAAAGCCGCTCATGGACGAGCTCGTCGCCCGCACCCGGGAGCTCACCGTCGGCGACGGCCTCGAGCGCGGCGTCGACGTCGGCCCGGTCGTCTCGACCCCCGCCCGCGACCGCATCACCGAGTGGATCGAGCGCGGGATCGACGGCGGCGCGACCGCCGTCGTCGACGGCCGCGGCGCCTCGACGGGCACCGACGGCTCGTTCGTCGGCCCGACCGTCCTCGACGACGTGACGCCGGACATGGACATCGCCCAGGAGGAGGTCTTCGGGCCGGTGCTGTCCGTGATCCACGCGGACTCCCTGGACGAGGCGATCGAGATCGTGAACCGCAGCCGGTACGGCAACGGCACGTCGATCTTCACCGAGTCCGGCGCCGCCGCCCGCCGCTACCGGCACGACGTCGAGGTCGGGATGGTCGGGATCAACATCGGCGTCGCCGCGCCGGTGGCGTTCTTCCCGTTCACCGGCTGGAAGGGCTCGTTCTTCGGCGACCTGCACGCCCACGGCAGCGACGCGGTGGACTTCTACACGCGCAAGAAGACGGTGACGTCGCGGTTCTTCTCCGGCGGCGACACCGGTCGCTTCTTCGTCGAGCAGGCGGAGAAGTAGCGTGTCCACGGCCGACGCGACGGCGCCGCGGGGCGACGCCGACCTGCACCCGAACCTCGACGCGGTCTTCAACCCGGCGTCGGTGGCGATCTACGGCATCTCCGAGCGCACCTCCGCCCGGATCGCCGAGAACATGACCGTCCCCGGCGTCCCCTTCTACGGGGTGAACCCGACGAAGGAGGAGGCCTGCGGGGTGCGCTGCTACCCGAGCCTGGCCGCGTGCCCGGCCGTGCCGGAGATGGTGGTGATGGGCGTCGGCCACGGGCGGATCGAGGCGGCCGTCGACGACGTCCTCTCGGTCGAGGGCGTCCGCGCCGTGATCACTCCGGGCCTGGGCAACGAGGCCGGCGCCGAGGGGGCCGAGATCGGCAAGCGGATCGGCGCGCGGCTGCGCGCGGCGGGCGTCGCCATGGTCGGCCCCAACTGCATGGGCGTCGCGACGCCCGGCTTCCCGTCGCCCTGGATCGGCAGCCTGCACTCCACTTTCGTCGCGGGCCCGGTGGCCACCCTGGCGCACTCCGGGTCGATCGGCGAGATCCTGGTCTCCCTCGGGCCCCGGATCGGCTTCCGCACCGTGATCTCGGCTGGCAACGAGACGGTCGTCGACGCGGCCGACTTCGTGGGCTGGTTCGCGGACGACCCCGGCACGCGGGTGGTCGGCCTCTTCCTCGAGGCGGTGCGGCGGCCGGCGGCGTTCGAGGCCGCCCTGCGGCGGCTGTCCGAGGCCGGAAAGGTGGCGATCGTGCTCAAGGTCGGCACCTCCGAGATGGCCGCGAAGGCGGCCTACGCGCACACCGGCGCCCTCGTGGGCTCCGACCGCGGCTTCACCGCGATGCTGCGCCACTACAACGCGATCCGCGTGGACGACTTCGGCGACTGGCTTGAGCACCTCGAGGTGTTCGGGCGCGAGCGGCCGCCGCGCGGGCGCCGCATCGGCGCCGTCACGAACTCGGGCGGCGAGGGGGAGTACTTCGCCGACAAGGCCGAGCAGGCCGGCATCCCGCTGCAGCTCTTCTCCGACGATCTGCGCGCCCGGATCCAGGCCGAGTTCCCGAACTTCACCCTCGTCGGCAACCCCGTCGACTGCTGGGCGATCGACGACGACCGGGTCGTCTTCCCGCGCGTCTTCCAGCTCATGGCCGAGTCGGGCGAATTCGACGTGCTCGTCTCGGCGATCGACCACAGCCACTGGCTGCACGGCACGGAGCGGCAGCTGGCGACCAACATCGCGGCCGACCTGGAGGCCGCCGTCCGCGGCACCGACCTCTTCCCGGCCGTGATCACGGTGACGACCGCCGACCCGCCGCTCGACGACCTGCGCTGGGCCCGTGAGCACGACATCCCGATGTGCAAGGGCAGCCTGCCCGGCCTCCGCGCACTGGCCGCCCGGCTCGACCACGAGGCCCGTGTGCCGGCGCCCCGGGCGGTGCCCGCCGCCGCGCCGATCGCCGGCTCGGGGGCCATGGCCGAGCTCGACTCGGCCGAGATCGCCCGCGGGTACGGCATCGACTACGTACGCAGCGTCCGCTGCGGCGATGCCGACGCGGCGGTCTCCGCCGCCGCAGATCTGGGCTACCCGGTCGTGTGCAAGGTCGACGGCGTCGCCCACAAGGCCCGCGTCGGCGGCGTGGCCCTGAACCTGTCCGACGCCGACGCCGTCCGCTCGGCGGCCGAGCGGATGGGCGGGCGCGTCCTCGTCGCCGAGCACGTCACCGGCGGCGTCGAGGTGCTCGTCGGCGCCGTGCGCGACGCCGACTACGGGCCGACCGTGGTCGTCGGCGCCGGCGGGGCGCTGGCCGAGCAGCTCGACCTGGTGGCCGTCAGCCTGGCCCCG
>JAICJC010000128.1 GCA_025928655.1 Thermoleophilia bacterium
CCATGATCTCCTCCATCAGGAACGCGAAGGCGCGCCAGCGCGGCGACCCCGCCCGCTCCCGCATCTGCTCGACCTGGTCGGGGTCGATCGCGCCCCACTCGTCGGCCAGCCGGGCCATGCGCTCGACCTCGCCCGGGGGCAGCGCCAGCGCCTTGCCCAGGTCGCGCACCGCGCCGCGGACGCGGTAGGTGGGGAAGGCGGCCACGAGGGCGGCGTGCTCGGGCCCGTAGCGCTCGACGACATCGATCATGAGGCCCTCGCGCACGTCACGGGGGAAGTCGAGGTCGATGTCCGGCACGCTCGCGAGCTCCTCGGAGAGGAACCGGCCGAGGAACAGCCGGGCGGCGATCGGGTCGACGTGGGAGAGGCCGATCAGGTAGCACACGATCGAGCCGACGCTCGAGCCGCGGCCGCGCCCCGGCGGCAGCAGGTGGCGGCCGGCGCTGCGGCCGCGCACGCGCGCCGCCACCGCGCGCGCCATCTCCAGGATGTCGCGGTGGAGCAGGAAGAACCCGGCCAGGCCGTGGCGCTCGATCAGCCGCAGCTCCTCGCCCAGGCGTGAGCGGGCCTCGGCCAGGTTGGCCGAGCCGGTGTAGCGGCGCTCGAGCTCGTCGCGGCAGATGCGCGCGAGCGCCGCGCCGGCCGGCTCGCCGTTCTCGGCGAAGTCGGGATAGCTGTAGCCCAGGTCGTGAGTGAGGTCGAAGCGGCACCGGTCGGCCACACAGAGCGCGCCCCGGACGGCGTCCGCCGGGAAGCGGTCGGCGGTCTCGGCCGGCGATCGCAGCACCGCCTCGTGGTTCCCGCGCCGGTCGGCCTCGCTCGCCTCCAGGGTCGTGTTCAGCCGGATGGCAACGAGCGCGTCCTGCAGGAGCGCGCGGCGGCGGGAGTGGGCGTGGGGGTCGCCGGTCGCGACCGTGCGCACCCGCAGGCGCTCGGCCAGCTCGCCCAGCAGCCGGTTGCGGCGGGCGTCGCCGCGCGCGTACGGCCGCTGCAGCTCGACGGAGAAGCGGTCGCGGCCGAACATCCCCCGCAGCCGCAGGCCCAGCTCCTCGGCCTCGCGCAGACGGCCCTCCGCCACCGGACGGGCCAGGAGCCCGTGGCGGGCGCAGCCGGACAGGCAGTGCAGGCCCTCGGCGTGCCGCGCGACCTGGTCGAGCGTCGCGGCGGGGGAGCGGCGGCCGCCGGCATGGGCGGCCGTGATCAGCCGGCACAGGTTGCGGTAGCCGGAGGCCGTCTCGGCGAGCAGCGTGATGTGCGCGCCTCCGGCCAGGGTGATCTCGGCGCCCGTGACCGCCCGGATGCCGGCCTCGCGGGCGGCGTGGGCGAAGGCGAGCGATCCGGACAGGCCGTCGTGGTCGGTCAGCGCGACCGTCTCGTATCCGAGCAAGGCCGCCCGCTCGGCCATCTCCTCGGGCTGGGATGCGCCGTCCAGGAAGGAGAAACAGGAGTGGGCGTGGAGCTCGGGGTAGATCACGCCCGCTGCGCCCACCATTCGCCGGAGCGGCGGTCGGCGAACACCACCACGTCCGCGCCGCCCGAGAGCACGAGCTCGAAGTAGCGGCGGTGCACCGGGCGGCCGCTCCACCAGGCCTCGTCGACCCGCCACTCGTCGCGGACGCACTCGACCGGGCGTCCGGCCACGGCCACGGGAGTCCCGTCGGGGCCGCAGCGGACGGAGGCCCTCCGGGGGCCGCCGATGGTGCGGGTCGCGGCTGGCCGCATGCACCCAGCATACCCGAACATGTGTTCGCTTCAGCGCGTTTCGCACCCCGCCCCGGTAGCGTGCCCCGCGATGAGCTTCGAGCAGCGCAGGCGTGAGCTCGCCTACCGGGCCCGGTACCTGCTGAACGCCTACCCGGCCGTCTACATGCCGATCGCCCGCGCCCGCCACGGCGGCCGCCCGGACTACCTCGTCCGGCGCGACACGGAGCTCGTGATCGAGGGCGCCGCCCGCTCGGGCAACACCTTCGCGGTGCTCGCGTTCGCCTCCGCCCAGGAACGGCCCGTGCGCACCGCCCACCACACGCACGCGCCGGCGCAGGTGCTGACGGCGGCCAGGTGGGGAATCCCGACGCTCGTGCTGGTGCGCCCGCCGCTCGACTCCGCGCTCGCCCACATGGCCCTGCGCGGCGTCACGGCCGGCGCCGCCCTGTCCGCGTGGATCCGCTTCCACCGCCGCATCCTGCCCGCCCGCGACCGCTTCGAGGTGGCGAGCTTCGCCGAGGTGACGGGCGACTTCGGCGCGGCCGTCGCCCGCGTGAACGCCCGTTTCGGGACGAGCTTCGGCGTCTTCGAGCACACGCCGGAGAACGAGGCGGCCGTGTTCGCGGCCATCGAGCGCCGCAACCGCGAGCTGCGGGCCGGCCGCAGGGAGCCGGAGCGCGACCTGATCCTGGCCCGGCCCACGGCGGAGCGCTCCGCGCTCAAGGACCGCCTGCGCGAGCAGCTCGACGCGCCCGGGCTGGCCGGCCACCGGGCCGAGGCGGCCGGGCTCTACGGGCGGTTCGTCGGCGAGCCCGCGCCGGTGCGGTGACCGGGGCCCTGCCCGAACGCCTCGTGTTCGTCGGCGGCCTGCACCGCAGCGGCACGTCGCTCGTCCACGGCTGCCTGGCGGCGCACCGCGACGCGAGCGGCTTCTCCGGGACGGGCGTACCCGAGGACGAGGGCCAGCACCTGCAGACGGTGTACCGGCCCGACCACCGCTTCGGCGGCGCCGGCATCTTCGGGCTGCGCGCCGGCGCCCACCTGACCGAGCGCTCCCCGCTCGCCTCCGCCGAGAGCCGCGACCGGCTGCTGGCCGAGTGGGGGCCGCACTGGCGCCCGGGCGCGCTCGTCGGTCTCGAGAAATCACCGCCGAACCTGCTGCAATCGCGGTTCCTGCAGGCGCTCTTCCCGGGCTCCCTGTTCGTGATGGTCGTCCGCCACCCGGCCGCGGTGGCCTGCGCGACGCGGAAGGGGCGCCGCCTGCTGCTCGGCTACCACCACCTCGTCCGCCACTGGCTGGCGTGCCACCGGATCCTGGCGGAGGACGCCCCGCATCTCGAGCGCCTGGTGGTCGTGCGCTACGAGCACCTGGTCACCGATCCGGACGCGGCCATGGCCCCGGTCTTCGCCGCGGCCGGCCTGGCACCGGTCGACGTGTCCGGGCTCGTGCGGGGCGGCCTCGACGAGCGCTACTTCCGCGCCTGGCGCTCGAACGCAAACCCGCTCCTGCGGCTCGACCGGGCCCGGGCGGTGCGGCGGTTCGAGATGGCGGTCAACCGCTTCGGCTACAGCCTGGTCGACCTCGAGCGCTCGCATCCCGGCGACGCCCTCCCGGGCGGAAGTCCCTAGAAAGGGGGATGCCTCCGGCGCCGGTCTCCGCGAACCTTTCCCCGGAGGCCAGGCAGGGCGCCCGGGCAGGGACGCCCTGCTCGAAGCACATTCTGGAGGGGATGGGGGATGAGCGTCTTCTACGCGCAGATCCGGTTTCGGGGCAGCCCCGAGTGGCTCACGGTCGCCAAGGCGGAGAGCAAGCGCAGTGCGTTCGAATACGCGACGGCCGCGTTCCGGCAGTCGCGCGACGACGACGGCCGCGCGCCCATCGAGGTGCGCGTCCTGGCTCCGCGGGCGGGGGCCCGCGGCGCCGGCGCCCCCTCGTCCGCGTAGCCCGGCAACCCCGCGGTGCGGCGAGTCCATCCCCCGCGGCGCGTACGATGCCGGGCGACCGTGACCGGGCATCGCTTGACAATCCAGGGCCTCCGAGGCATCCTCCCTCGCACGAGCACGGCGTGCAGATGAAGCACGGGGTCCGACGCACGCCGAGCATCCGCCGCAGCCGCAGAGGTGGCACGGCGGCGTCCGCGTTTCACGGCGCCGGACCGACCAAGAACCTTTGGGGAGTTTGATGGTGCAGCATTCTCGAATCCTTGTCACTGGTGCGGGCGGTTTCATCGGCCACCACCTCGTCACCTCGCTGAAGGCGCGGGGCCACTGGGTGCGCGGCGTCGATGTGAAGGCGCCCGAGTACGCGCGCACGGAGGCCGACGAGTTCGTGATCGGCGACCTGCGTGAGATGGCGACCTGCATGGAGACCACCGCGGGGATCGACCAGGTCTACGCGCTCGCAGCCGACATGGGCGGCATGGGGTACATCGCCTCGCACAACGCCGAGATCCTCCAGGCGAACTCGCTCATCAACCTGAACACGGTCGAGGCCGCCCGCCGCAACCGGGTGAGCCGCTACCTGTACGCCTCGTCGGCCTGCGTCTATCCCGAGTTCCTGCAGGACGAGACGGACGTGCGAGCGCTGCGCGAGGAGGACGCGTTCCCCGCCCAGCCGCAGGACGGCTACGGCTGGGAGAAGCTGATGGCCGAGCTGCTGGCCCGCTACTACCGCGAGGACCACGGCCTCGACACCCGCGTCGTCCGTCCGCACAACATCTTCGGGCCGCTGGGGACATGGGGGAACGGGCGCGAGAAGGCGCCGGCGGCCCTGTGCCGGAAGGTCGCGCTCGCCAAGCACAGGGGCGACCACCGCGTCGAGATCTGGGGCGACGGCCGGCAGATGCGCTCGTTCTGCTACATCGACGACGCCGTCGAGGGGCTCGTGCGGTTGATGGCCTCGGACTACACCGAGCCGCTCAACCTGGGCCAGGATCGGCTGATCTCGATCGCCGACCTCGCCGACATGGTGGCCGGGATCGCCGGGATCGAGATCGAGAAGGTGTTCGTGGACGGGCCGCAGGGGGTGCGCGGGCGCAACTCCGACAACACCCGCCTGCGTGAGGTGCTCGGCTGGGAGCCGCAGGTGTCGCTCGAGGACGGCATGGCGTGGACCTACGCCTGGATCGAGACGCAGGTGCTCGAGCGCCTGGCCGCCGGGGGCGAGCCGGACGCGGTGCGCGAGGAGCTCATCTCTGCTGACTGAGACGCCCCGCACGCCCGTCGCCACGTGCACGGTGCTCGGCGTCGAGTACTTCATCGGCGACCTGGAGTCGGCCACGGCGACGGTGCTCGAGCGGGTCCGCAGCGGCCGGGGAGGCTATTCCTGCCTGTGCGGCGTGCACGGGATCGTCACCGCCCAGCACAGCGACGCGCTCATGGGCGCCCTGCGCGGGGCCTGGCTGAACTTCCCCGACGGCGCGCCGGTCGCCTGGCTGATGCGGCGGATGGGCGCCGGACACGCCCGCAGGGTGGCGGGCCCCGATCTGATGCCGCGGGTGATCGCCGCCGGCCAGGACGCCGGCCTGCGCCACTACCTGTACGGCTCGACGCCCGAGGTGCTCGAGCGGCTCGAGGAGCGGCTGCTGGAGCGCTTCCCCCGCGCGATCATCGCCGGGCGCATGTCGCCGCCGTTCCGCGAGCTCTCCGGCGAGGAGCACGACCGCATCGCCGCCGAGATCTCCGCGTCGGGCGCCGACGTCGTCTGGGTCGGCCTCGGCCTGCCGAAGCAGGACGAGTGGCTGCGCCGCAACGCCGCCGGGATCGCGCCGGCGGTCGGGCTGGGCGTGGGGGCGGCGTTCGACTTCCTGTCCGAGACGAAGCCGCGGGCGCCCGATGGGGCGCGCGACGCCGGCCTCGAGTGGCTCCACCGGCTGATCACCGAGCCGCGCCGGCTCGCCCGCCGCTACGCCGTCACGAACACCGAGTTCCTGGCCCGGGCCGGGACTGCGATCGCGGGCCGGTACGGCCGCGCCGCCGTCCGCCGGCTGGGGTCGCGCGCCCGGGCCCGCGAAGCCTCCCGATGAGCGCTTCCCGCCCGGCCCAGGTACCGTAGGGGCATGAGCATCCGCGGTGTGCACGGGCCTGCCGGCTCCTCGAGCTGGCTCGGCGTGCCCATGCTGGCCGCCGCGGCCGCCGCCGCGGGGGGCGCGCTCGTCGTCCGCGAGCCGGCCGTCGCGGCCGCTGTCGTCGGCGGGGTGGTCATCGTCGCCTACCTGGGCGAGACGGCCCGGCGGCCCCTCGGCGAGGTGCTGATCGTCGGGGTCGTGGCCCTGGCGGGCTGCGTCGACATGCTCCAGCGCGTCGACGCCGGCCCCGCGTCGGGCCAGGCGGCCGAGACGGTCGTGCTCGTGATCCTGGCGCTGCTCGTCTGCATCACCGGCGTGGCGGTGCCCTCCGGCGCCGCGGGCCGCGCGCTCGGCCTCTTCACGGTCTTCGTCATGTGGTCGCTGGTCTCGTTCTCGTGGGGCACCGCGTCGACGCAGGGGTTCCAGAACACGCTCGTGTTCGTCGCCGCCGTCCTCTTCATGGCGATCGCCGCCACCGTCGCCCACCACCGCGGCGCGATCGCCTACGACGCCGTCTCGAAGGCGTTCTGGGTGGCCGCCGCCGTCGGATTGAGCCTCTACGGGGCCGGCGTCGCGATCGCGGGCCCCGGCACCGACCGGGTGCTGTCGCCGCGCCCGTTCGGGCTCATGGGTGTGGTGCTCGTTGCGTGGTTCCTGGGCGCCGGGCTGGTCGGGAGGCGGTGGGCGTACCCGATCGTCGCCGCCGCGATCGTCCTCACGCTGCTCTCGCTCTCGCGCTCGGCCTTCGCGGCGCAGCTCGTGCTCGTCGCGCTGGCGTGGTTCGACCTGCGCAACTTCCGCGGCTGGCTGACGGCGATCGGCGCCGGGATCGTGGTCCTCGCGCTCGCGATCTCCGCCGTCTTCCTGTACGCCCCGCTGCACCACCGGTTCTTCCACGGCGACACGGCCACCGTGGCCGGTTTCAGCGTGAACATCACCGGCCGCGACGCGCTCTGGTCGGCGAACTGGGGCTGGTTCAAGGAGCGGCCCCTGATCGGCCACGGCGCGGGCGCCGCCGACCGCCTGACCGAGACTCTCCCCGACCGGGGCGCGGGCCACCCCCACAACGACTACCTGCGCATCCTGGTCGACTACGGCATCGTCGGCCTCGTGCTGTGGGCGATGGCCTACCTCGCCCTCCTGCGGCTGACGTGGAGGCGCTGGCAGGCGGTGCGGGGAACGCGGGTCTTCGCCGAGCACGTCCACGCCGCCGCCTTCCTCGTGCTCACCGGCATCGCGCTGACGATGATCGTGGACAACCCGATGATCGAGCTCGCCCGGATGGCGCCGCTCGGCGTGATCGTCGGGATGTCGCTCGCGCTGCCGAGCCCCGTGGCCCGGACGGAAGAGGCGCCGGCGCCCGCGCCGATCCCGGCGATGGCCGCCCGCTGATCGTCCCGGGTCCGGCGTGAGAGTCCTGGTCCTGCATTCCCGCTACCTCAGCGGCACGTCGTCGGGCGAGAACCGCGTCGTCGAGGACGAGGTCGAGCTGCTGCGCGCCGCCGGGCACGAGGTGCGCCTGTGGTCGCCGTCGCCGGAGGATGCCGGGGGCGTTTCAGGGCCGCGCCTGGCGGCGCGCGCCGTGTGGTCGCGATCCGCCGTCCGCCGCGTCGCCCGGCTGGCGGCCGAGCTGCGCCCGGACGTCGTCCACGTCCACAACCTCTACCCGATGCTCTCGCCGGCGGTGCTGCGGACGGCCGCCGCGCCCGTCGTCGTGACGCTGCACAACTACCGGCTCCTGTGCCTGCCGGCCACGTTCCTGCGCGACGGGCGGGCGTGTGAGGACTGCCTCGGCAGGCTGCCCTGGCCGGGGGTCGTCCACCGCTGCTACCGCGGGTCGGCCGCCGGCAGCGCCGCCCTGGCCGCGTCGCTCGGGGTGCACCGGCGGGCGGGCACCTTCCGGCAGGTGTCCGGGTTCCTCGCGGTCAGCGAGTTCGTGCGCGACAAGCACGTCGAGGCCGGGATGGACGCGGCCCGCATCCGGGTGAAGCCGAACTTCGTCGCCGCGATGCCGCGGCGCGAGGGGCCCGGGGGCGACTTCCTCTACCTGGGCCGGCTCTCGCCCGAGAAGGGCCTCGACCGGCTCGTCGGCCAGTGGCGCGACATCCCCGCGCGGCTGGTCGTCGTCGGCGACGGCCCCGACCGGGCCCGGCTCGAGGCGGCCGCGCCGGACACCGTCGCGTTCCGCGGCGCCGTGCCGCCCGATCAGGTGGGCGGATACCTGGCCCGGGCGCGCGCGCTCGTCCTGCCGTCGATCTGCTACGAGGGCGCGCCCCGGACCGTGGTCGAGGCCTACGCCGCCGGGGTGCCCGTGATCGCCAACCGCAACGGCGCGCTGCCGAGCGTGGTCGCAGACGGCCTCACCGGGCTCCTGGTCGATCCTGCCGGCCCGGGCGGGTGGCGCGACGCGCTCGCGCGGCTGGGGGACGACGCGCTCTCCGCGCGGCTCGGCGAGGGGGCCTTTGCCGCCTGGCACAGCCGCTACAGTCCCGAGCAAGGTCTCGCCGACCTGGAGGCTGCGTACACGGCGGTGACGGCGGGACCGGGGCCGCGAGGGCGGACATTCGCGGCGACAGGCTGGAAGAAACCGGAGGACGGCGCGCTTGACTCCGTGTCACAATAGGCGTATCCCAGAAGTGCATTTGCCGAGCCGGGGCGGTGGGGCAGCGGGCCCGTTCGGACAGGACGTGTGGAAAGGCTCACTCCGTGGCTGAACAGCGGCTGACGACGCTCTCCGACTACCTGGCGGTCCTCCGGCGCCGGCTCTGGATCGTGGTCCTCGCGATCGTCATCGCCGTCGCCGCCGCCTACGTCGTCTCGAGCCGCGAGACGCCGGCGTACAAGGCGACGTCGCAGGTGAACGTCGGCGCCAACTCGATCCAAACGATCCTGAACCCGGCGACGAGGATCTCGAGCTCGGTGATGCAGCAGCAGGTGGCCTCGGCCGCGCAGACGGCCCACACCACCGCGATCGCGAGGCAGGCGCTGCAGCTGGCCGGCGTGAACGACCTGACGCCGAAGCAGCTCCTGGACGAGAGCAGCGTGACCGCGAGTGACACGAGCACGTTCATCACGTTCGCGGTCACCGACCGGTTCCCCGACCGGGCGACTCGGCTCACGACGGACTACGCCAGGGCGTACGTGAACGAGAGCAACCGACAGGCGGTCGCCGGGCTGCCGAAGAAGATCCACCAGCTGAACGCGAAGATCGCCGCGCTGCGGGCCCAGATCGCCCGGGAGGTCAAACAGGGCGGCCAGTCGGCCGGCTCCGCCGACAATACCTTTCTCCAGGCCGATCTGAAGCAGCTCCAGACGCTCCAGAACGGGCGCGACAGCCTGGCGAACAACAACAAGGTGGCGCAGAACGCCGAGGACGCCTCGAAAGTGCGGCCCGCGACGACCCGGAATCTCGCGATGGGCTTCGGGATCGGCCTGGTGATCGGCCTCGTGCTGGTCTCGCTGGCGGAGGCCCTCGACACCCGCGTGCGCCACTCCGACGACGTGTCCGCGCGCCTCGGCCTGCCGCTCCTGACCCGCATCCCGATCCCTCCGCGATCGCTGCGCAAGGCCTCGAGCCTGGGCATGCTCGATGACGAGAGCGGGATCCAGACCGAGGCCTACCGGAAGCTGCGCATCAACCTCGACTTCGCCAACCTCTCGATCAAGGCGCGCACGATCATGGTCACGAGCGCGACCGAGCAGGAGGGCAAGTCGACGACGGTCGCGAACCTGGCCGTCGCGCTCGCCCGCGCCGGCCGCCGGGTCGTGCTGGTCGACCTCGACCTGCGCAAGCCGTTCCTCGACCGCTTCTTCGACCTCACCGGGCGTCCCGGCATCACCGACGTCGCCCTGGGCCACGTCACGCTCGACCAGGCCATGTGGTCGATCCCGATCCCGGGCGCGGACGGCGGCCCCCAGGCCGGCTCGCTGCACGTGCTGCCGTCGGGCCCGATGCCGCCGAACCCGGCCGACCTGATCGAGAGCTCGGTCGTGAGCGAGGTGCTGCTCGACCTGGCGGAGCGCGCGGACGTCGTGCTGCTCGACTCGGCGCCGCTCCTGCCGGTCTCCGACGGCGTCATCCTGTCGAACAAGGTCGACGGCATGCTCGTGGTCGTGCGGGCCTCGACCGTCCGCCGCCCCGTGCTGACGGAGCTCCAGCGCGTGCTGGCGGCCTGCCCGGCGGCCAAGCTGGGCTTCGTCCTCACCGGCTCCGACGAGGCCGAGGGCTACGGGTACTACGGCTACGGCGGATACGGCGCCCCCACGGCGGTGCCCGTCCCGGCCCGTCCGCCACAGGAGCAGGCCGCGCCCGTCCCGCCGCTCGCGAACCCGGCGGCCAACGGGTCCGAGGGCGTTCCGGGCGGGCAGTCCTCACCGACGCAGTCGCACTAGCGCCGCGCCCCCTGGGTCAGGAGCCGGCCGGCCCGACCGGGTCCACAAACACGTCGGCCCCCGAAGTGCGGAGGCCGACATGAATCTCTCGAGCTGTGGAGTCTGGGCTACGACACGCGTCGTGTGGACGCGCGGCGAAGGAGGAGCCCTGCGCCGATCATCCCGACACCGGCCGCTCCGTACAGGCCCAGATCCGCCCCGGTGAACGGCAGGGTGCCGTTGCCGCCACTCGCGACCTGTCCCTGGACACCTCCACTCGGGCCGCCGCCGCCGGTGACGACGCCCTTGACGCCGCCGCCACCACCACCTGGCCCACTGTTCCCACTGGCCGGGGTACTAGCGTTTGCCGTGCCCGCTCCGATCGTCGCCACCACCGCCAGCGTAAGCAAGGCGGCGGCAACGGATCGGCGCTTCAAGCGCTTTCCCATTGGTTCGCTCCGTTCCGTTGACACGCCTACCATAGCTGCACAATACCCCA
>JAICJC010000060.1 GCA_025928655.1 Thermoleophilia bacterium
CTGCGAAAGGCGTTGCAGCTGGAGCTGAAGAGCCTGCAGCAGCAGGTCGGGATCACCTTCGTGTATGTCACCCACGATCAGGAAGAAGCCCTCACCATGAGCGACCGCATCGCCGTCATGGCCGACGGGCGAGTCGAGCAGGTGGGGCCGCCGCAGGAGGTCTACGAGGAGCCCACCACCACCTTCGTGGCCGACTTTCTCGGGGTGTCGAACCTGATGACCGTCACGGCGAAGGGCGAGTCGAACGGCCGCTGCCGGGTCGCGCTGGGCGACTTCGAGCTCCACGCCGGGAACGGCGACATCTCGACGACGGGCGACACGCGCATGGTGATCCGCCCCGAGCGTGTCCGCCTGGAGCTGCACGAGTCGACGGGCGAGAACCGCGTTCCGGCCATGGTCGAGCGGGTCGTCTACCTCGGCAACGCGAACCAGGTCATCATGGGCCTCGCGCACGGCGAGCGGATCCAGGCGCTCGTGCAGAACACGGGCGACGAGCTCGCCTACCGCCAGGGCGACCCCGTCAAGGCGTACCTCCCGCCCGAAGCGCTGCGCGTGCTCACCGACACCGGCACGGCACCGCTCGAGGACGACGCGCGGGCGCGCCCGCCGGGGCATCCGGTGGAGCCGGCCGCCGAGGAGGCGTCGTCTCCCAACGTGAGCATCTGACGCCCGTTACGGCTCGGCGTCGCGCATGGCACGGTACTGCTCGTGGAACGCGTGCAGGTAGCGGTCGGCGTACGGGAGCACGCCGCCGCCGGCGAACGCCCGTGATCCCGCGCCGGCCTGCGCGCGCTCGCACACCGCCCAGTCCTCGAGCGCCAGCCGGTGGCGGAAGTCGACGACCTCGGACGGGTCGAACCCCTCGGCCCGCACGGTCTCGGGCCGGAACAGGTAGTCGCACACCACCCGCGTGCGGTCGGCCGCGACCGGGAACAGGTGGAACGTCGAGACGTTGTCGGAGTGGTAGTTGACGACCAGGTTCGGGAGCAGCGTGACGCCGTAGAACGTGTTCGCGTCCTCCTCGCTCAGCCCGGGCAGCGTGGGCAGCGCCGAGCGGCCGGTGGTGCTGAAGGACGTCAGCCCGTCGGCGAGGCGGTTGCCCGCCGCGCCCGTGCCGGGCGCATCCTCGACCTCGCCGTACCGGTACAGGGGCACGACCGGCACGAGCGAGGGGTGCACCGTCGGGCAGTGCAGGCACTCGTTGTAGTTCTCGACGACGATCTTCCAGTTTGCGGCGACGTCGTACTCGCGCCTCGCCCCGATCACGAGCTCGTCCAGGCCGTAGCGCGCCCACTGGTCCGGGTCGTCGCTCGCGAACCGCCGGAGCTGCTCTGCGAGCGGGGGCGCCGTGCCGGACAGGTTCACCCAGACGAAGCCCTGCCAGAGCTCGACCGGCACGGCAGGCGTCGCGGCGGGGCGTCCGTCGCGGGCGTACGCCCACGCGCGCACCGCGCCCCCCTCGTCGCGGAGCACGACGACGCTCTCACCGGCGACATCGACCACGACGGAGGCGCGCGGCGCGCCGATCTCCTCCGCCCTGATCGCGGCGAACCAGCGGCCGTGGAAGACCCTGGCGCGCTCCACCTCGAACACGTCGGGCGACGCGTACTCGGCGCCGGCGAGCGTCGGCTGCGGCGTCCAGCCGGCGCGCCGGTCGTCGTGCGCGCGGATGCCGGCCCGCGTCGCCAGATCAGGCCCCCGAGATGAACGTCGAGTAGCCGTTCTGCCAGAGCACCTGGCCCTGCTCGGTGAGCGTCATCTCCTGGAGCGACGTCGGCCCCAGGTCGTCGGGCCCCACGACGGCCGTCGAGAGGATCTCGGGGATGATCCCCTTCTTGATGAGCGCGTCCGGCTGGATCTCGTTCAGGGGCGGCTGGTAGCCGTTGAACTCGGTGAAGTTCTTGTAGGCGATGCCGTTGTCGAGCATGAAGTTGAGGAAGAGGTGTGCCAGCACCGGCTTCTTCGTCCCCTTGCAGATGCACCAGCAGTCGTTCTGCACCGGCCCCTTGCCCGGCGGCGCATGCCAGTATCGCAGCGACTTCTTGGTCTGCTTGCTGCCGTAGAACAGGTAGCCCGTGACCGCGTCGCCCGACCACCCCTGGCTGAGCCAGGTCTTGCCCTCGGGGACCTGCGTGTACTGGAGGTCGCCGACCTTGATGTTGCAGATGTTGTAGAGCTCCTGCAGGTCCTTGACCGCGCGGTTGATCTTGGCCGGGTCCTCGGTGTTGATGTCCGTGTCGCCGCGGTGCAGGAGCGCGAGCGCGATCGTCTCGCGCACCTCGGAGATCAGGGTCGTCCTGCCCTTGTAGGCCTGCGACTCCCAGAAGATGTCGAACGGGTTCGACATGGAGGGGATGTCCTGCGTGACGTGGTCGGCGCGCCAGTAGATGCCGGTCGTGTAGCAGGTGTAGGGGATGCTGTAGCGGGAGCCGCGGTCGTAGAACGGGTCGGCGATGTGCGGCCAGACGTTCTTCTGCAGGTTCGGGATGTAGTCGAGGTTGAGCGGCTTGATCAGCTTGGCCGCCACGACCCGCGCCATGTTGTCGGGCGTCATCTCGGTCACGTCGGCCGAGATCGTGCCGGAGGCGAGCTTCGTGATCCCGGTGGTGATGTCGTCGAACGGCGTGACCTTGACGGTGACGCCGTACCGCTTCCCGAACTCCTTGATCACCGCGGGGTCGATGTAGTCGGGATAGTTGTAGATGACGAAGTCGCCGCCGGTCTCCGGCTTGAGGCCGGACTCGATCGGATGCTCGTAGCGCGGCAGCGTCACCGGCACGCTCGGGCGCGCGAGCGGCAGCCCCAGCGGCCCCAGCTCCTTGCCGTTCGCTCCGGTCGAGGCGCTTCCGCCCCCGCTGGTGGTGCTGTTGCTGCAGGCCGCGAGCAGGCCGCTCGCGCCGCTCAGCGCGACCGCCGCGCCGCCGGAGCGGAGCAGGAAGTCGCGCCTCGTCGAGGCGCTACGCCGTTCCTTGGGATGCATCCACCGCTCCTTCCGTGGTTCGTTGCCGGCCCGCGGGGTCAGTCCCCCGGGGCCCGTGCGCCGATCGGGCCGGCGAGGGCGCTGACGCCCTCGGCCTCGTCGTCGATCGCCGCCGCCGGGATCGCCTCGCGCACGAGATCGTGGAAATGCAGGAGGCCGTTCTCGCGCTCGCCGATCACCCCGGCCCGGTAGAGGCTCGAGCCGAGCCCCTCCTGCACCCGCGCGGTCAGCTCGTTGTCCTCGTGCTGGACGAGCATGTTGATCCGCGTGTTCAGCCGTCGCACCAGCCGGTCGCGGCGCCCGGAGGTCTCCGGCGGCCGGAACGTGTTCCAGACCGTCATCGTCCGCCGTTCGTCGAGCGGGTAGTTGAGCCAGAAGTCGATCTGGTCCGGGTACAGGTTGAACGTCATCCCGGGGAAGGCGAAGATGAAATTCCACTCTCGGTTCTCCGGCTCGCGCAGGCCCGGCATGGGCCGCACGAGCCGCTGGTACAGGCGCTCCTGCCAGACGTTCGATGCCTTGTCGCGCATCGGGCTGCGCGCGATCGACACCGCCGAGCCGGTCGTCTCGACCAGGTAGCGCTTGTAATCGAGCAGGCGCAGCAGGCCGGGATGGCCGACCGGGATGTGATACCCCTCGAGGTAGTTGTCGATCGAGTTCTTCCAGTTGATCGGCAGCACGTCCGTGCCGACGCCGTAGCGCACGAGCCGCTCGGGCCGGTAGGGGGCGAGCCACTCCTCGAACGGCCCCAGGTGCTCCGCCAGCGGCACCGGGTCGGGGGCCAGGCTCGCGAAGACGAACCCCGCGGCGACGCCGACCGAGAGCGGCCACAGGCCGTTCGCGTCCTTGTCGAAGCCCGGGAAGCCCGTCTTCTCGGGGATCGCGAGCAGCTGCCCGTCGAGGCCGTACGTCCAGCCGTGGTAGGGGCAGCGCATCGCCTTGCCGCAGTTGCCGGCGCCGTCGAGGACGCGGGCGGCGCGGTGGCGGCAGACGTTCGAGAAGGCGCGCAGCCGGCCGTCCTTGCCGCGCACGACGGCGATCGGCTCGCCGGCGATCGTCATCGAGACGTAGTCGCCCGGCTCGCGCAGCTGGCTCACGTGGCCGACGAGCAGCCAGGTGCGGGCGAAGATCTCGCGCCGCTCGGCCTGGAAGAACTCCGGGCTGCGGTAGGCCCATGCCGGCAGGGTGCGGGGCGCGATCTCGGCGCTCATGCCGCCCTCCCCCTGGCCCGCGGCACGGGCCCGAGTTCGTGTGCGGTCGCGGCGGTGAGCGCCGCCCGCATCCCGGCCGGCGTGCGCATGGCGATCAGCGTCTCGCGGCCCCAGTCGTCCACGCAGGCGGCCAGCCGGCGGGCGGCGCCTTCGACGTCCACGTCGGCGCGGATCGACCCGTCCTCGCGACCCTCGCCGATCAGCTCCGCCACCTGGTCGAGCCAGCGCTGGTGCGAGTCGGCCACCATCGCCCGGGCCGCGTCGTTGTGGGCTGCGTACTGCCACATCTCGTTCCACACCGCCCAGTTCGTGCGGATGGCGGGGTCGTCGCCGGCCCAGGTGAGGATCAGGCGCTCCACCCGCTCCCGCCCGCTCGCGAGCTCCGCCAGGTGCTCCTCGGCGACGGCGTCGGCGAGGTCGTCGGCGTGCGAGAAGGCCTGGACGATCACGTCGGCGCGGGACGGGAAGTAGTAGTGCACGAGCGCGGTCGAGACGCCGGCCTCGCGAGCGACGTCGGACACGCGCACGGCGGCGGCGCCTGTGCGGGCGATGGCGCGGCAGGCGGCGTCGAGGATGAGATGCTTGCGATTGGCGGCGGGCTCGGTCATGATAATCCAGCTGTTTGACTGACTGGTCAGTCAGGATACTCTCCGACCCGATGAGCGTCAACGTCTCGAAGCGCAAGAGTTCGTCCCCGCACGACGAGGACTGGCGCGATCGCTGGCTCTTCCTGACGCCGGAGGGCGAGTCGCAGCTCCCGGCCGCGGTCGCCGCGCTGCGGGCGGCGCTCGACGAGCCGGCGGGCGGTGAGCGGGCCGAGATCGAGCGGGTCGAGCACATCGTCCTGCACGGCTCGTACGCGGACTGGCTGGCCTACCTGCGCGAGCGCCGCCAGCTGCTCGAGCGCTACCTGGAGCGGTTCGACGCCGACGCGCTCGCCGGTCTCGTCGTCGACGTGCTCTGGAACCACTACCTGCTTGCGCTCACCGTGCCGGGCGAGGAGCCGGTCGTCGACGCCGAGCGCGACCGCGTGCAGAGGCTCCTGCACCGGATCCACGGGCCGGACGCGCGATGACGAAGGCCCTCGTCGTGGGCGCCGGCCTGGCTGGCCTCGCGGCGGCGCGCGATCTCGCCGGCGCCGGCTGTGACGTCGTCGTGCTCGAGGCACGCGACCGCCCCGGCGGCCGGGTGGAGCAGGCCGAGATCGCGGACGGGCGCATCGTCCAGCTCGGCGGCGAGCTCGTGGGCGACTTCCACACCGCCTATCCCGAGCTCGTGGCCGAGCTCGGCCTGACGACGCGGCCGAGCTACGTCGCCGAGCCGGGCGAGATGACCTTCGACCTCGTGGACGGCACCTGGACGGGCGACGACGGGCCGTGGATGACCGACGCCGAACGCCGGGATGCGGCCCGGGTTCGTGCGCTCTTCGCCGAGCTCTCCCGATCGGTCGACCCCGACGACCCGTGGAGCCATCCGGAGGCCGAGCGGCTCGACCGGCTGTCGGTGAACGCCTGGATGCGCGAGATGGGGGCGGCGCCGGCGGTGATCCGCGCACACGAGGTGCAGGCGCTGAGCCTGTCCGGCGGCTCGGGCGAGCGCACGTCGCTCCTGAGCGTTCTGCGCACCGACGCCGCGGCCGGCTCGCCGGGCGAGTACGACCTCGACGTGTGGGAGAACCAGACCGTGGCGGAGGGGTCGGCGACCGTCGCCCTGCGGATGGCGGAGGAGTTGGGCGACCGGCTGCGGCTGACGGCGCCCGTGCGCCGGATCGCCGTGGGCGACGGGGTCGAGGTGGTTCTCGCCGACGGCACCCGGCTCACCGGTGACGTCGTCGTCTGCGCCGTGCCCGTCGGCCCGCTGCGCGCCATCGCGCTCGAGGGGATCTCGCCCGAGCGGGTTGCGTCCCTGCGCCGGCAGCGCCACGCCCGCGCAGGCAAGGTGGCCGTCGCCTACCGCTCGTCGTTCTGGCGCGAGCTGGGCCAGAACGGGCTCTGCGAGAGCGAGAACCTGTTCGGCTCGACGTGGCCCAGGGCGAGGGCGTGCTCTCGATCCTCGTGCCGCCCGAGCGGCTCCTGCACCATCTCTCCACGGCCGACGAGGTGCGGCGGGCCGAGGTGCTCGACGCGCTCGCGCGCATCTACAACGAGCGGGCGCGCAACCCGGTCGCCTACCTGCAGCGGGACTGGGGCGTCGACCCGTGGACGCTCGGCTACGTGACCCAGTGGGCGCCCGGCGACGTCACGGCGGTTGGCCGGCTGCACGGGACGCACGAGCCGCCGTTCTACGTGGCCGGCTCGGATCACTGGGTGGCCGGCTACATGGAGGGCGCGGTGCGCATCGGCCGGGCCGGGGCGAGGGCGATCCTGGGGCGGTGACTCACCGTCCGGGGTCAGACCCCTTTTGGCGGGGTTCTCCAGGGCCGCAGCCGATCCATGGTCCCGCCAAAAGGGGTCTGACCCCGCGTGGCGGGTCCTTCATGCGAGCATAGGCCCGATGGCACGAGACCTCCGACCCCTCTTCGACCCGCGCTCGGTGGCAGTCGTCGGTGCGTCCGACGACCCCGCCAAATGGGGCAACTGGCTCGGCCGCGGCGCCCTCAGGGGTGAGCACCGCCGGCCCGTGTACCTGGTGAACCGCAAGGGCGGGACCGTGCTCGGGCGCAGCGCCTACCGCTCGCTGGCCGAGCTGCCGGACGCGCCCGAGCTGGTGGTTGTCTCCGTGCCGGCGGCGGCCTTCGAGCAGACGGTCGACGACGCGCTCGCCGCCGGCGCCCGGGCGCTGATCGGGATCACCGCCGGCCTCGGCGAGCGCGGCGACGAGGCGGGCGCGCGCGAGCGGGAGCTCGTCGGACGCGTGCGCGACGCCGGCGCGATGCTGCTCGGGCCCAACTGCCTCGGCGTCTACGACGCGGCCTCGGACCTCGGGCTGGCCTCGAACGAGTTCCCGGCCGGGTCGATCGGGCTCGTCTCCCAGAGCGGCAACCTGGCGCTCGAGCTGGGCATCCTGGCCCGCGCGTCGGGGCTCGGGTTCTCCCGCTTCGCGTCGATCGGCAACCAGGCCGACGTCGACCTGGCCGAGCTCGTGACCGCCTTCGGCGAGCATCCCGAGACCCGCGCGATCGCCGTCTACGCCGAGGACTTCCGCGACGGCCGCGCGTTCGTCGACGCGGCCGCCGCCGCGGGCAAGCCGGTCGTCCTGCTGACCGTCGGCGCGTCCGAGGCCAGCGTCCGCGCCGCCCGCTCGCACACCGGCGCCCTCGTCAGCGACGGCGCGGTCGTCGCCGCGGCCGCGCGGGCCGCGGGCATCCATGTCGTGAAGACGCCCCACCAGATGATCGACCTGATCAACGCGCAGGTGCGGGCGCAGCCGCTGCGGGGGAACCGGGTCGCGGTCATCGGCGACGGCGGCGGCCACGGGGCGGTCGCATGCGACGTCGCCACCGCGGCCGGGCTGGAGCTGCCGCGCCTCTCCGACGGGCTCTCCGAAGCGCTCGCCGCGCAGCTGCCGGACACCGCCGCCACCCGCAACCCCGTCGACCTGGCGGGCGGCGGCGAGCAGGACTTTTACTCCTACGCCAAGGTCTCGCGGACGCTGCTCGAGTCGGGCGAGGTCGACGGCGTGCTGCTCACGGGGTACTTCGGCGGCTACGCCGATTACTCCGAGGATTTCGCCATGCTGGAGGGGGACGTGGCCCGTGCCATCACCGCCGCGGTGGCCGACTCGGGGCGGCCGATGGTGGCGCACTCGATGCACTCCGACTCGCCCACGGCGGAGGCGCTGCTCGAGGGCGGGGTCCCGGTGTACACCTCGATCGAGGCCGCCGCCGGCGCGCTCGCGGGACTGCGCGCGCGGCCGCGGGCGGCGGGGGCACCGCCGCTGCCGCCGCCCGCCACGGGGCCGATCGAGCCGGGCTACTTCGGCAGCCGGGCGCTGCTCGAGGCGGCCGGAGTCCCGTTCGCGCCCGCCGTCGCGGTGACCGGCCCCGAGGAGGCGCTGGCCGCGGCCGGCGACCTGGGCTACCCGGTCGTCGTGAAGGCGGTCGACGCCCTGCACAAGTCCGACGCGGGGGGCGTGATCGTCGGCATCGCCGACCCGGCGGCGCTGGTCGACGCGGTCCACGGTCTGATCGACCGGCTGGCGCCGAGCACGATCTCGGTCGAGCGCATGGCGCCCCTGCACGAGGGCGTCGAGCTGATCGTGGGCGCCCGCACCGACCCCCGCTTCGGGCCGGTCGCGATGGTGGGACTTGGCGGGATCTACGCCGAGGTGTTCGGGGACGTCGCCGTCGACCTGGCGCCGCTCGACCCGGTCGCCGCCGAGCGGCTGCTGCGCTCGCTGCGCGGCGCCCCGCTGCTCACAGGCGTGCGCGGCCGCCCGCCGCTCGACGTGGGCGCCGCCGCCCGGGCCGCGGCCGCCCTCTCAGAGGTGGCGGCGGCCCGCTCCGACGTGGCCGAGATCGAGATCAACCCGCTCCTGGTCACGCCGTCCGGGGCGACCGCGCTCGACGCCCGGGTGATCGCGCGGGAGAAGGAGGGGGACGATGCTCGCTAGCGGCAGCTTCGACGGCCAGGTGGCCGTGATCACCGGGGGCGGCAGCGGCATGGGCCGGGCGATGGCGGAGGAGTTCGCCCGCCTCGGCGCCGCCGTCGTGGTGGCCGGGCGGCGGCCCGAGCCGCTGGCCGAGACCGTCGGCGCGATCGAGGACGCCGGCGGCCGGGCGCTGGCGCAGCCGACGGATGTGCGCGTGCCCGACCAGGTCGACGCGCTCGTGGCGGCTGCCGTCGAGCGCTTCGGCCGCGTGGACGTGCTCGTGAACGACGCGGCCGGCAACTTCGTCGTGAAGGCCGAGGATCTGTCGCCGAACGGCTGGCGGGCCGTCACGTCGATCGTGCTCGACGGCGGCTTCCTGTGCGCCCGCGCCGCCGGCAGGCAGATGATCGCGCAGGGCGACGGCGGGGCGATCCTGAGCGTGATCGCGAGCTACGCCTGGACGGGCGGGCCGGGGACGGTGCACTCCGCCGCCGCCAAGGCCGGCCTGCTGGCGATGACCCGCACGCTGGCCGTCGAGTGGGCGCCGCACAGGATCCGGGTGAACACGATCTGCCCCGGCCCGACCGCGACCGAGGGCGCAGGGGCGGCGCTTTGGCCGACCCCCGCCGACGAGGCGCGCGTAGCCGCGACCGTCCCGGCCGGGCGCCTGGCGAGCGTCGAGGAGATCGCCTGGTGGTCGACGGCGCTCTGCTCCCGGTACGCCGCCTACGTCACCGGTGAGAACCTGACGATCGACGGCGGCCACTGGCTGGAGCAGGAGGGCTACATGCCCGCCCTGCGCCCACCGGCGCCGTGACCGGCGACGACGACCCCGGCCTCGAGCTCGTCGAGGCGGCCGCCGTGGCCGACGGGTTCGGCGCCGACGCGGTGCGCGTGGGCGGCGCGGTGTGCGCCGTCGCCGCGCGGATCGAGGAGGTCACGATCAACCGCGTCATCGGCCTCGGCATCTCGGAGCCCGCGACGGACGCGGCCCTCGACGGGATCGCCGACGTCTACGGCTCGATCCGGCACGCGATCGCGCTCGCGCCGGGGGCGCGGCCGGCCGGCCTCGCCGCGATGCTGCGCGAGCGCGGGTACGAGCCGGCCCACGCCTGGATCAAGTTCGCCCGGGCGGCCGCCGACCCGCCGGCCCCGGCGACCGACCTGCGCATCGAGCGGATCGGGCCCGAGCGGGCGGACGAGTTCACGGCCGTCCTGGCCGCCGGGTTCGAGATCCCGCAGACCGTGACGGCCATGCTCTCCCACCTCCCCGGGCGCCCCGGCTGGAGCTGGTACCTGGCGCAGGACGGCGATGAGCCGGTCGCCTGCGGCGCGCTCTTCGTGCACGGGCGGCACGCCTGGCTCGGGCAGGCCGCGACGCTCCCTGCCCACCGTCGCCGCGGCGCGCAGTCCGCCCTCATCGCCGCCCGCATCGGGGCGGCCGCCGAGGCGGGGGCGGAGGTCGTCGTCACCGAGACGGGCGAGATCGTCGACGACCGCCCGACGATCTCCTACCACAACATCCTGCGGGCGGGCTTCCGGGCCGCCTACCTGCGCCCGAACTCCGTCTCGCCCCCCGCCGACGCGGCGGCATGACCGCTCCTCTTGCGGAACCATCGGCCGCGGCCCGCGACCTGGCCCGCCGCCGGCCGTCTGCTAGGGCGTCCGGCGCCGCAGGGTCGTCGCGCCGAGCGTGAGGGCCAGCAGGGCCGCGCCGGCCACCACCAGCAGGTCGCGCAGCGCCGCCGAGTCGAACCCGCCCGTCGTCACCCGCGCGAGCCCGTCGTAGGCGTACGTGAGCGGCAGGACGTCGGCGAGCGCCTGGAGCGCGCCCGCCATGTCGTCTCGCGGGACGAGCAGCCCGCACAGGAGCAGCTGCGGGATCACGATGGCCGGCATGAACTGGACGGCCTGGAACTCGGTGGTCGCGAACGCGCTCACGAACAGCCCGAGTGCCATCCCGAGCACGGCATTTGCCATCGCGAGCCCTGCGACGACCCACTCCGAGCCGGCCACCTGCAGGTCGAGGAGACCGAACGCGACGCCCGCCGTGAGCCCCGCCTGCACCGCCGCGACGGCGCCGAACGCGATCCCGTAGCCCGCCAGCAGGTCGAGTTTTCCGAGCGGCATCGCCATCAGCCGCTCGAGCGTCCCGGTCGTGCGCTCCCGCAGCATGGTGATCGCGGTGACGAGGAACATGCTGATGAACGGGAAGATCCCGAGCAGCGGCGTGCCGACGCGCTGGAACTCGAGCGGCTGGCCGTCGAGCACGTAGCGCAGGAGCACCTCGAGCAGGCACGGGACGACGAGCAGCATCGCGACGGTGCGGGGGTCGCGGCGCAGCTGCAGCATCACCCGGGCGGCGGTCGCGAGCGTGATCCGGGCGCTCACCGCGCGGCCTCCGTCTCCCACCGCTCGATCGTGCGCACGAACGCCTCGCCCAGGTCGTCCTCGCCCGTCTGCGCGCGCAGCCCCCGGGGCGTCTCGGCCGCCAGGATGTGGCCGTCGCGCATGAGGAGCAGGTGGTTGCAGCGGTCGGCCTCGTCCATCACGTGGCTCGACACGAGCAGCGTCGTGCCGGCTGCGGCCAGCGCGGCGAAGGTCCCCCACAGGTCGCGGCGCAGCAGCGGGTCGAGCCCCACCGTCGGCTCGTCCAGCACGAGCAGCGGCGGCTCGTTGAGCAGGGCGGTCGCGAGCGACACCCGGGCGCGCTGACCGCCGGAGAGCGACCCGACCACGCGGCCGGCGAACGCGTTCATGCCGACCGTCTCGATGACGGCGTCGACCCGCTCCGGCGCGGTGCCGAGGACGGTGGCGAAGTAGCGCAGGTTCTCGCGCACCGACAGGTCGCCGTAGACGGACGGCGCCTGCGTCACGTAGCCGACCCGCGCCCGCAGCGACCGCGAGCCCGCCGGCTCGCCGAGCACGGTCACCGTGCCCGAGGCGACCACCTGCACGCCCACGATCGAGCGCATCAGCGTGGACTTGCCGCAGCCGCTCGGGCCGAGCAGGCCGGTCACCGTTGCGGCGGGCACCTCGAGGCTGATCCGGTGCAGCACGTCGACGCCGCCCCGGCGCACGAGCAGGTCGCGGACGACGATGGCGGGCTCGGCTGCCACCGGCCAATGCTAGAGCCGGCAGGCGATGGAGCGGGCGCGGCGAAACGAGTCGGCATGCGCCGGCGGACGAGGCCAGGGGTGACGGCAGCGATCGGCCCGGCGGCGTTCGTCGGCGCGAACCGGCGGGTGGTCGCATAGCGGACGCCGCCGCCGCGGCGCGGCGCGACCTCGCCCGGATCGTGGGCGCCGGCGCGGTGCAGGTCCCGGTGGCCGACCGGTCGCTCCTGCGCGACATGACCGAGACGCGCGGGCTCGGCGGCGACGCGCTCGGCGCCGTCTTCCCCGGATCGACGGACGAGGTGGCGGCGGTGGTGCGCTGGTGCGCCACGGCCGGCGTCCCGTTCGTGCCCCGCGGCGGCGGCACGGGCTACGCGGGCGGCGCGATGCCGGACGCCGGCTCGCTCGTCGTCGCGCTCACACGGATGACGCGGGTGCGCGAGGCGGCCCCGCTGGCGTGGCGCATGACGGTCGAGGCGGGCCTCACCACCCGCCGTCTGCACCAGGCGGCGGCCGGCGAGGGCCTGTGGTTCGCGCCCAACCCGGGCGCGGCCGAGCAGTCGCAGCTGGGCGGCAACATCGCCACGAACGCCGGCGGCCCGCGGTCGTTCCGGCACGGCACCGTACGGTCGTTCGTCACCGGGGTCGAGCTCGTGCTCCCGTCGGGCGAGGTGCTGATCGCCGGGGGCGCCGCGCGCAAGAACGTCGAGACGCTCGACCTGACAGGCCTCGCCTGCGGCTCGGAGGGGACGCTCGGCGTGATCACGGCCGCCTGGCTGCGGCTGCTGCCGCGGCCCGAGGTGATCCTGCCCGCGATAGCCGTCTATCCGGACCGGGGCGCCGGCGTCGCCGCGCTCGAGGCGGTCATGGCGTGTGGCTGCGTGCCCACCGCGCTCGAGTTCGTGGACGACCGCGCGTTCGCGGCGGCGGCCGCCACCTACCCGCGCCACGCCGCCGCCGGATCGTTCGCCGTGATCGCCGAGTCGGCCGGCCCGGCGGCGATCGCCCGCGCCGAGCGCGACATCATCGTCGAGGCGCTCACGCCCGGGGCGGCGGCGGTCGACGCGCCGGACTCGCCCGGCGAGCAGCGCGCGCTCGAGTCGTGGCGCGACGGCGTGTCGCCGGCGGTGGTGGCCGTGCGCGGCGGGAAGGTCTCGGAGGACTTCGCGGTGCCGTTCGACCGGCTCGGCGAGGCGCTCGACATGATCGAGCGGATCGCCCAGGAGAGCGGCGCCGAGGTGGCGTGCTGGGGCCACGCCGGGGACGGCAACGTGCACGCGTCCGTGCTCGTGGATCGGGCCGACCGGGCGGCGCTGCGGCGGGCGGAGGCGGTCGCGGACGCCTTCCATGCCGTCCCGCGGGCGCTCGGCGGATCGCTCACCGGCGAGCACGGCATCGGCGTGGTCAAGGTCGCGGCCGCGGCCGAGCTGCCGCCGGTCCTGCTCGCGGCGCAGCGGGCGGTGGTGGACGCGCTCGACCCGGCCGGCCTCGCCAACCCCGGCCGCAAGATCCCGCCGGCCTGAATCCTTTAGAGTGGCGCGATGATCATCACGACGACCAACGACCTCCCCGGCTACGCGGTGGAGGAGGTGCTGGGCGAGGTGTTCGGCCTGACCGTCCGCTCGCGCAACGTCGGCTCCCAGCTCGGCGCCGGCCTCAAATCGCTCGTCGGCGGCGAGCTGAAGGGGATGACGAAGGCGCTCTCGGACAGCCGCGCGCAGGTGATCGAGCGGCTGAGCGAGGAGGCGCAGAGCCGCGGCGGCAACGCCGTCCTTGCCATGCGCTTCGACACGTCGGAGATGGGCGGGACGTGGACCGAGATCTGCGCGTACGGCACGGCGGCGCGCGTCCGCAAGCTTTAGTGGGTCGTCAGTTGCGGCGGCGGGCCGTGCCGCGCAGATCGCGCTCGACGCAGTAGGCGGCGAACTGGGCGTGGCGGGTCAGGTAGACCGCCAGCTCGAGCATTCCGAACGCGACCCATTCATGGAAGAAGCGCTCGTCGACCGCGTTGCGGGGGACGCCTGGAGCCGGGGAATCCATGTGGCACCTCACCGGGGGGAGAGGGGTAACAGAAGGCTCTCTCATTGAGCCGCAGGCGGCGAGTGTGCGAGTCCCCCATCCGAGTCATTTGTAAAAATTGCAATAACACGCGTGCATGCAGCACGGGTGGGGACTGTCCCCGAGAATCGGGGACAGTCCCCGGTTCTCCGGCCATCCCGTCGGCTACGGGCGCTCGTCGTAGCGCGGCAGGCCGTCGTCGGGGATCGGCTCCCACGGCGCCGCGTAGGCGACGAACTGGTGCAGCGAGGGGCGGATGCCGGGATCGCCGTCGAACGCCCCGAGCCGCACGCTGAGGAGCTCGAAATCGTCCGGGCTCCGGCTCCAGAGGGCCGATCCGCACGCGCCGCAGAACAGCTTGGGGAAGCCGTCGGGCGGCGCGTACGTGCGGATCAGCTCCTCGCCCTGGGTCACGGTCAGCGACCCGGGCTGGATCCGGGCCTGCGCCGACGCCGCCGTGCCCGTTCGGCGCTGGCAGCGTGTGCAATGGCAGTAGGTCGCGACGACGAGCGGCGCATCGACCCGGAAGCGGACGCCCCCGCACAGGCAGCCGCCGGTGAGGGGGAGGTCCGCCATCGCTAAAACCGGTGTGGCGTGCCGACGGCCTCCCGGCGGGCCCGGTCCTGCACCACCATGAAATGGCTCATCCTGCTCTCCTGGGTCGGCGGACAACGCTCCATCGGGAGGCCATTCGCCACACTACCCCGGTCCGGTTCGGACCGGGCCCGGGCGCGTGATGCCGGACTCGTACGCGAAGATCACCGCCTGGATGCGATCGCGCAGGCCGAGCTTCATCAGGATCCGCTTGACATGCGTCTTCACGGTGGACTCCTCGATCACGAGCTCGGCCGCGATCTCGCCGTTCGATAGCCCCCGCGCGACCAGGCCGAGCACCTCGCGCTCACGCGGTGTGAGGTCGGCCACCGCGTCGCTGCCCGCGACCTGCGGGGCCGGCTGGCGCGACAGCCGCTCGATCACGATCCGGGTGACCGACGGCGAGAGCAGCGAGTCGCCTGCGGCGACGGTGTGGATCGCGGCCAGCAGCTCCTCCGGGCTCGTCCGCTTCAGCAGGAACCCGGACGCGCCGGCGCTGAGCGCGCCGAAGATGTAGTCGTCCTGCTCGAAGGTGGTGAGGATCACGACCTTCACGTCGGGCCAGGCCGCGAGCACCTCGCGGGTCGCGGAGATCCCGTCCAGGTCGGGCATGCGCACGTCCATCAGCACGAGGTCGGGGCGCAGCGCGCGGACGCGGGCGAGCGCCGCCCGCCCGGTCGCGGCCTCGCCGACGACCTCGATCCGCGCGTCGCTCGACAGCACGGCGCGCAGGCCGGCCCGCATGAGCTGGTCGTCGTCGACCAGGAGCACGCGGACGGCCGGGCCGCTCATCGCCCGTCCTCGCCCGGCCCGTAGGGGAGCTGGGCGCGCACGCGGAATGCCCCGTCGCGGCGCTCGACGGAGAGCGTGCCCCCGAGCAGGGCCGCGCGCTCCCGCATCCCCAGGATGCCGTGGCCGCCGTCCATCGGCGCCTCCGCCGCGGCCGGCGCCAGGGGGTTCTCCACGTCCAGCTCCAGCCGCGCCTCGCCGTAGGCGATCGCGACGTCGGCGCTGCCGTTTCCGTGCCGGGCGGCGTTCGTGAGCGACTCCTGCAGGATGCGGTAGGCCGCCTGGTCGAGGCTCGGCGCCAGCGGGCGAGGCCGGCCCGCCACGCGGAGGTCGACCGCCATCCCCGCCGTGCGGTGCCGCTCGACGAGCGTGTCGAGCGCGGTCAGGCCGGTCGGCGGCTCGACCGCGTCCTCGGCCGCGCCGTCCTCGCGAAGGCCGCGGACGAGCTGGTCGATCTCGCCGATCGTCTCGCGGGCGACGTCCTCGATCGTCGTCAGCGCCGAGCGTGCCGCTTCCGGGTCGCGCTCCTGGAGCAGCCGGGCCGCGCCGGCCTGCACGAGGATCACGTTGATTGCGTGGGCCGCGGAGTCGTGCAGGTCGCGGGCGATCCGGGTGCGCTCCTCCGCGGCGGCCAGCCGCCGCTCGCGGGCCGTGTCGCGCTGCGCGCGCGCCGCCCGCTCGGCCAGCTCGGCCCGGCGGGCGCGACGGCCCCGGGCGGCGTCGCCGATGCCCCAGGCCGCGCCCCAGACGACGACGCCGAAGAGGATCGGCGTGGTCGGGAAGCCGCCCTCCGAGATCGAGCTCGCAGCCAGATGCACGGCGAACATGCCGAAGACGACGGCGGCCGTCCGGCCGACCCGCGACCGGGCGCGGTCGTCGTTCGCGACGTAGAAGAGCGCGACGGTCGGCCCGAAGGGCGGCCCGGTCTGATACCCGAGCGCGTAGATCACGGCGCTGGCGGCCGTCGTGAGTGCGAAGACGCCTAAGGGCGAGCGCCGGTGCAGGATCAGCGGCAAGGTGGCAACGCCCGCGAGCGCGACGCCGGGCAGGTCGATGCCGCGCGCCGACCCGTGGCCGTTGGCGAGCAGCCCCACGGTGAGCGCCAGCGCCGCCAGTGCGACGACGACGTCGCGAAGCGTCCACGGGTGGGTGTCGGAGCCGCGCATCCCACGTCCGAGGGTAACGCCCGCGTGCCCCCTCCGAGTCGCACCGCGGGAGGATCCGCGTCCTCCTCGCGGGGGACGGCGAGGTTCCTCCCCGAGGGCGTTTCGGGCCGGGCGGGCGGTTCCTAGGGTGAATCGCATGATCACCATCACCAAATTCGCACTCCGGCACCGCCGCCTGGTCGCCCTGCTGTGGCTGGTCGTGGCGGCCGCCGGGTTCGCCTCGGCCGGCCCGGCGACCAGCGCGCTGAGCGACCAGTACTCGGTGCCCGGCCGCGAGGGCTACGTCACCAACACCCGGATCAAGGCGACGTTCGGCAACGGCGGGGACGGCGCGCCGCTCGTCGCCGTCGTCACCCTGCCGCGAGGCGTGGACGCCGGCTCGGCGCAGGTCCGGGCCGGGCTGACCAGCGTGTCGAGACGGATTGCGGCGGCGGTCCCGCACACGCGGATCGCCTCCTTCGCCTCGACGGGCGACCGCGCATTCGTCTCCCGCGACGGGCGCACGACCTTCGTCGTCGCCTATCCGCCGCCCACGCCGGGCAGCTTCGGCCAGAACGAGCAGGCCGTGGACGACGCCAAGGCGGCACTCCGCGGCACCACCGTCGCCGACGCCCCCGTGCACCTCACCGGCCTGAACGCGCTGTCGGCGTCGTCGGGCACGGGCGGCGGGACGGGGCTCCTGGCGGAGTCGCTGCTCGGCGGGGTCGGCGCGTTGCTCGTGCTCGCGTTCGTGTTCGCATCGCTGATGGCGTTCGTGCCGCTCGTCGTCGCCGTGATCTCGATCATGGCCAGCTTCCTGCTCGTCTGGGCGCTCACGTCCGTGACCCAGGTGTCCGGGATCGTCGGCTTCCTGATCGCGCTCGTCGGCCTCGGCGTCGCCATCGACTACTCGCTGCTCATCGTGGTGCGCTGGCGTGAGGCCCGCGCTCACGGCTACGCCGGCGACGACGCCGTCGTCCACGCGATGGCGACGGCGGGCCGGGCGGTGGTCTTCAGCGGCACGACGGTGGCGATCGGGCTGCTCGCGCTGATCGCGCTGCCGGTGCCCTTCCTGCGCAGCGTCGGCTACGGCGGGATGGTGATCCCGCTCGTCAGCCTGGCCGTCGCGACCACGCTCCTGCCCGTCATCCTCTCGAAGATGGGCGGGCGGCTCGACTGGCCGCACCTGCGCACGGACGACCGGGCCAGCCGCTCGTGGACGCGCTGGGGCGCGCTCGTCGTGCGGCACCGGCTGGCCGCCGCGGCCGTCGCCGCAGCCGTGCTGGGCGCGCTCCTGTTCGCCGCGACCACGATCGACCTCGGGGCCGCCACCGGCGACCCGGACACGATCGTCCGCTCCGGCGACGCCCGGCAGGGGCTCGACGCGCTCGAGCGCTCCGGCATCGGCGCGGGCGCCCTCACGCCGATCGAGGTCGTGGCCCGCGGCGGCCAGACGGCGCAGCTCATCACGCGCCTGGCGCATATCGACGGCGTCCAGGGCGCCGCGGCGCCGGCGGCGGCCGCGTGGCATCGCGGCTCGGCCGCGGTGGTCGACGTCTTCGCCCGCTCCGATTCGAGCGCCACGGTCGACCGCGTCCGGGACGCCGCCCACGCCGCGGGCGGGGACGTCCGCGTCGGCGGGATCGTGGCCCAGAACGACGACTTCATCTCGGCCGTCTACGGGGGCTTCCCGCTGATGGCGGGCCTGATCGTCGTGCTGACGTTCGTCCTGCTCGCGCGGGCGTTCCGGTCGGTGCTCCTGCCCGCGAAGGCGCTCGTCCTGAACGTCCTGAGCGTCGGGGCGGCCTGGGGCGTCGTCACGCTCGTGTGGCAGGAGGGCTGGGGCTCGCATCTGCTGTGGGGCATCCCGGCCTCGGGCTCGATCCCGTCGTGGCTGCCGCTGATGGTGTTCGCGTTCCTGTTCGGGCTCTCGATGGACTACGAGGTGTTCATCCTGGCCCGCATGCGGGAGGAGTACGACGCCACCGGCTCCACCGACGCCGCCGTCATCGAGGGCATCGGCCGCACCGGGCGCCTGGTGACCAGCGCCGCGCTGATCCTCTTCCTGGGCTTCGTCGCCATGGCCTCCGCGCCCGACACGAGCGTGAAGATGATCGCGACGGGTCTCGGCGCCGGGATCCTGATCGACGCCACCCTCATCCGGGTGCTGCTCGTGCCCGCGGCCGTGTCGCTCTTCGGCCGCTGGAACTGGTGGCTGCCCGCCCCCCTCGCCCGCGTCCTGCGCGCCTCGCCGGGCCGGGCATGACCGCCTCCTGCCATCCACCGACCGACCCGAGGAGACCACGATGACCCTGTTTCTTTCCACCGGCTGGCACCACCACGGCTGGTTCTTGTGGCCGCTGATCCCGCTGTTCTGGATCGGCGTGCTGATCCTCTTCGCCCGCTTCGTGGTGTGGCGGGGCCGGCCCGGCCCGTGGGGCCGGCGCTACGCCGGGCCCGACCCGCGGGCGATCCTGGCGGAGCGCTACGCGCGGGGTGAGATCGGGCTCGAGGAGTACCGCGAACGGCGCGGCAATCTCGACTCGTAGACCTGCCGCCGCCGGCCGCCGCGCGACCGGGCGCGGGGCCCGGCGGTGCGTCGCTGCGATCAGCCGCCGGAGGCGGCGACGAGCTCGGGCACGAACTTCGCCGCGTCGATGGTGCCGACGCCGGATGCGAGGTCATACCCACGGTGGGCCGCGAAGCCCTTCACGGTGTGCGTGCTCCCGCCCTGCGGGAACGTGACCGTGTTGTTGCCCTGCGTGACGTCGACGATGCCGGGCGCGTGGTGCGCGAGCAGGCGGTAGATCGCCGGGTTCAGCAGGCCGAGACCATGGCCCGCCCACTGATCGGCGATCGCGACGATGCCGGCGAAGAGCGGCGACGACTCGCTGGTGCCGCCGATGAGGTAGAAGCCGGCCGGCCCCGCCCCCACCGTGGCGTCCAGGTACACGAGCGCGGAGCCGTCGACGGCGGCGCTCATCGAGATGTCGGGAACGCCGCGGCGCCCGTGCAGATGGCGGATGCCGCGCTGGTAGAACGGCCGACGGAAGATGACCGAGCGGCCGCCGCCGGTGGCGGTCGGCGAGTTGAACAGCGCGGTGTCGTTCCACACGGTGTCGGGCGAGGTGTGGTTGCCCTTCGCGTCCAGGTGCATCTGCGTCCCGCCGAGCGCGGTGACCAGCGGGTCGCTGGCGGGCCAGGACACGTTCCGGCGCAGGAAGAACGACGCGGCGAACCCCTGCGAGTCGATCGAGTTCGGGCCGGTTGCCCCGGCGTCGCCGGTGCCGGCGAGCATGCTGATGCCGTGCCGGGCGGCGTTCGTGTACGCGCCTCGCAGGGCGAGGAGCGACCGCTTGCCCGGGAAGCCGATCTCCGGCGCTCCGAAGCTCTGCGTGATCACGTTCGCCAGGTGATGGTTGACGACGAAGTTCTCCGCCTTCACGATCGCCGGGAAGCCCCCGGTGCCGAGCGTCTCGGGCACCGGCGTCTCGACGAGCAGCAGCTTCGCCTTCGGCGCGATCGCGTGGGCGTACTCGACGTCGAGCGACGTCTCGATCGCCCAGCCGAACATGGACGGCCGCGCGTTCGGGTCGTACGGCGGCACGGGGCCCGCCGGCTGGATGATCTTCAAGCTCGGCGGCGCGGGCAGGTGGAACGCCTTGTCGAACGCCCGCAGCTCGCCCCGGATGTGCTCGTAGCCGAACGAGTCGACGATCGCGATCGTCTGGCCCCTGCCGTTCAGGCCCCGCTTGTAGAGCGGGCCCAGGTCGTACGCGCGGTGGTACTGGAACGGCGCGTAGCAGGCGAGCTGCAGCTGCTGCTCGCAGTCCGCGGTCGTCGGCGGCGTCACGAAGGAGTGGTGCGACACGAGCCGCGCCAGGGGTACGGGCCCGTTGCTCGCGGCCGCAACAGGGGCGACGGCGGCGGCACCTCCCAGACCGCACGTTCCGAGCAGGCCGAGCAGCAGCCCAACGACTCGTCGCAACATCGTTCCCCTCCTTGACCCGAAGGCCTCCGCGTCAGGTCGCGGTGGGCCTATCCACCACGGCCCCAAACCCGCAAACCCTACACGTTATCCACGCGGCGTCTGTGAGCCCGCAAACACCCGCGGGGCGGGGGCAGACCCCGTACGGAACTGCCGCGGAAGCGTCACGGCCGCCGTTCGGGGTCTGACCCCGGTGGGGAGCCGCGTGCGGCTGCGCGGTCGGCGAGCGCCGCGGCGAGCTGCGCGGCCTCGTCGTCGCCGAGCGGCGCGAGTGCCTGCCACAGGTGGAAGCCGGTCGCGGCGGCGACGGCCGCCTCGAGCCGCCGGCGGCGCCTGCCGCGGGCGCGATACGGCTGCACGAGCAGGGCCCGAACCGCCTCGAGGTACCGGCCCAGGCCGTTGTCGATGATCGCGCGCAGCGCCGGCATTCGGGCGGCGTCCCGCAGGACGTTCGCGGTCATCGGCTCGGTCTCCCGATACCACGCGTAGAGATCCCGAAGCGCGGTGCGCAGCCGCTCGCCGGGGTCGGCGACGGCGGCCCAGGCGGCCGGGTCTGGAGGGGGGTGGAGCGCGCGCCAGTGCTCCGAGCAGGCGCGCAGGAGCGCGGCCTCGTCGGGGAAGTGGTTGTAGACGGTGAGCCGCTGGACGCGCGCGCGGCGGGCGATCTCGCTGATCTGGGTCGCCGCCGGACCGACGGTCCGGTGGAGGTCGATCGTCGCGTCGGTGATCCGCCGCCGGGTCTGCTCGACCCCCTCGGCCCGCTTCTTCAGCTCGTATCTGCGATTCGCCATTTCGGTATACGCGATGGTAGCTGAAACTTGACATCGCTACAGCGGCGTGTCAATATCCGGTGAGCGCCATGTTCATCGAAAAGGAGAGACCCATGCAGACGATCGACCGACACGTGATCGGCCCCGACGACGGTGAGACGGTGCAGCTGTTCCGTCTGGGCGTCCGATTCCTCGTCGACGGCGAGGCCACGAGGGGCAGGTTCAGCCTCGTCGAGCACCCCCTGCCGCCGCGTGCGCTCGGCGCGCCGCCCCACACCCATGCTCACGAGGACGAGTACTCGTTCGTGCTCGAGGGCCGCATCGGGGTGCAGATCGGCGACGACGTGATTGAGGCGCGGCCGGGCGAACTGGTGCTCAAGCCCCGGGGTATCCAGCACGCCTTCTGGAACGCCGGCGACGAGCCGGCGCGAGTGCTCGAGATCATCTCGCCGGCCGGGTTCGAGAACTACTTCCGCGAGCTGGCTCCGCTGCTCGCAGCCCCGGACGAGAACGCCGGGGCGCTGGGCGAGGTGGTCGGGCGCTACGGGCTCGAGATCGACCTCGCCGGCATCCCTGCGTTCGCGGCCCGGCACGGGCTCGATCTGGCCTGATCCTTCGCGGTCCGCGTGCCCCGCGCCTCCTGGTGCCGGGCAGCGCGGCCATGTGCACCAAAAGGGGTCTGACCCCGTTTGGTGCGTTGACGGAGAGGGAGGGATTCGAACCCTCGCTGGAGGTTTACCCCCCAGACCCACTTAGCAGGCGGGCGCCTTCAGCCACTCGGCCACCTCTCCCGGATGCGAGGCGGGTGCACGGACGGCGCCCAACCCCGCTCAGTACGATAC
>JAICJC010000107.1 GCA_025928655.1 Thermoleophilia bacterium
CATGCTCGCCGGCTGCATGCCGCCGACGTCGGCGGGGTGCGCGCGCGAGCACACGAGCCCCAGATCGTCGACGACGGAGACGAGCGGGATGTCCGGGTCGCACACGGCCCGGACGACGTAGTAGACCGCCGAGCGGGTGACCGAGAGCGGGCAGTTCACGTTGCCCGCCTGCTGCGGCGCGGTGCCGGCGAAGTCCGCGGTCAGCTCCTCGCCCGCGATCCGCACCTCGACCTCGATCGGGATGTCGCGCGTGTGGATGCCGTCGCCCTCGATCATGTCGCGGGCGCGGAAGCTGCCGTCCGGAAGGGCGGCGATCGCGGCCCGGGTGCGGCGCTCGCTGTAGCGGTAGAGCTCGTCCATCCCCTCGGCCAGGCGGCGGCGCCCCAGCCGGCCGGCCAGCTCGCGCAGACGCTCCGCCCCGACGGTCATGCACGCCTCCTGCGCCCGCAGGTCGGCCAGCCGCTCGGCCGGCTTGCGCATGTTCGCGACCAGCACTCGCAGGACGTCGGCGGTCAGCTCCACCGGCGGGATGACGACGCCCTCCTGGATCAGCTCGGTGGCGCCGGCCGGCATGCTCGCCGGCTGCATGCCGCCGACGTCGGCGTGGTGCGCGCGCGAGCACACGAGCCCCAGATCGTCGACGACGGAGACGAGCGTGATGTCCGGCAGGTGCGTACCGCCCGTGTACGGGTCGTTCAGGACGTAGACGGCCCCCGGCCGCGGGTCGAGCGCCCGCACCGCGGCCACCGCGTCCGGCATCGCGCCCAGGTGGACGGGCATGTGCTCGGCCTGCGCGATCATGCGCCCGTCCGGCGCGAAGAGCGCCGTCGAGCAGTCGCGCCGCTCCTTGATGTTGGCCGAGTGGGCCGAGCGCACGAGCGCGGCCCCCATCTCCTCGGCGACGCCGCGCAGCGACGCCGCCAGCACCTGCAGCGTGGCGGGATCGATCATCGCGTCACCCGCCAGGCGCCGTCGGGGCCCCGCCGGGCCGTCCACCCGCCGGCGACCCACAGCGTCGCCCCCTCGAGCGGCACCGACGCGGGCCCCCGCACCGGCGGGACGCGCTTCGCTCGCTCGAGCTCGTAGCGCGCGCCGGGCGCCACCACCGACGTGCGCACGCTCGTGACCTCGATCTCGGCGTCGGGCGAGTCGAACCCGTACCGCTCGCGGTGGCGCGCGTGGAAGCGGCGGGCGAGCGTCGAGGGCGGCCTCAGGCCCACCGTCAGCTCGTGCGCCTGGCCGCGGTAGCGCAGCTCGCACTCCACCTCGACGGAGCCGCCGCGGGGCGCGCGCGGCAGGTCGGGGAGCCGGCCGAGGAACCGGTCGAGCGGCGCCATGACGCTGCCCACGGCCGAGCGCCGCCGCTCGCCGGCGGCGATCCCGAGCGCGGAGAGCACGCCGCTCGCCGCCGGCACCACGACGGCCCGCATGCCCAGGCTCTCGGCCACCTCGCACGCGTGCAGCGGCCCCGCCCCGCCGAACGCCACCAGCTCCAGATCGCGCGGGTCGTGCCCCTGCTCCACGCTGACAACGCCGATCGCGCGCACCATCTCGGCGTTGGCGACCGCGACCACGCCCTCGCCGGCGGCGCGGGCGTCCGCGAACGGGCCCGCCACCTGCGCCATCGCGGCGCGGGCGGCGGCGGCGTCGAGGCGCAGGCCGCCCGGGAGCGGCACGTCGGGATCGAGCCGGCCGAGGATCAGGTTGGCGTCGGTCACGGTCGGCCGCTCGCCGCCGCGGCCGTAGCAGGCCGGGCCGGGATCCGCTCCGGCGCTGTGGGGGCCGACGCGCAGCGCCCCGCCGGAGTCGAGCCAGGCGATGCTGCCGCCGCCCGCCCCGACGGTGTGGATGTCGAGCTGCGGCAGGCGCAGCGGCAGGCCGCCGACGCGGCGCTCGGCGCTGCGGCCCGCGACGCCGCCCCGGATGAGGCACACGTCCGTCGACGTGCCGCCCATGTCGAAGCTGATCGCGTCGCGGATGCCCGCGGCGACGACGGCCGCGACCCCGCCGGCGGGGCCCGAAAGGAGCAGCCGGGCCGGGTGCGCCGCCGCCTCCTCGAGGTCGCACACGCCGCCGTTCGACTGCATGACCGCGGGCGCCGGCAGGCCCTCGTCCTGCGCGGTGGCCGCCAGCCGGCGCAGGTAGCGGCCCGCGACCGGGCCCAGATAGGCGTCCGCGATGGTGGTCGACGCGCGCTCGAACTCGCGGAACTCGTCGGCCACCTCGTGCGAGGCGACGACGTGCACGTCCGGGAGCGCCCTGCGCAGCCCCTCCGCCACCGCCCGCTCGTGGGCCGGGTCGGCGTAGGCATGCAGCAGGCAGACGGCCGCCGCCTCGACCCGCTCCCTCCGCAGCCGCCGGGCGGCCGCGGCCACGGAGCGCGGGTCGAGCCACTCGAGGATGCCCTCCGGCCCCATGCGCTCGTCCACCTCCGCCGTGACCTCGGCCAGCGGGGCGGGCGGGGCGATCTCGGGTCGGTACAGGTGCGGGCGCGCCTGCCGCCCGAGCGCGGGCACGTCGGCGAAGCCGCGGGTGGCGACGTAGGCGGTGCGGGCGCCCCGGCGCTCGAGCATCGCGTTCGTGGCCACGGTGGTGCCGTGGCCGAAGTGGGCCACGTCCCCGGGGTCGAGCCCGGCCCGCTCGAGCGCGAGCCGCACGCCCTCGATCACGCCCACCGCGCGGTCGCCAGCGGTGGTCGCGACCTTGGCCGTGACGAGGCGCCCACCGGCGATCAGGGCGACGTCGGTGAACGTGCCGCCCACGTCGACTCCCACGATCGCGCGCATGCCCGGGGGAGGATACGCAGTCCTGACCGCGGAATCGGGGTCTGACCCCGAACGCCGGCCGTGACCCCGCCGTTGCACTTCCGTGACCGGGTCGGGCGGGGCCGATAGGTGGCGGCCGTCACCGCCCGGGGACAGTCCCCGGTCATCTTGTGCTCGCCACGATTATCCTACGGCGATGGACGTCGCCCGCCACCACTCCGCAGAACGGACGCCCGGGGCGCGCGGGGTCACGTTCGGGCGGGCCCAGAAGGAGCGGATCGGGCTCGTCATGAACGTCTACCGGCGGCTCTTCGCGGTCAACGCCGGGCTGACCGGCGACGATCTGCGCCGGCTCGGCTCGCAGGCGCTCGACCGGATCGCGGCGTGGTCGCCCGCGCTGCTGGAGGAGATCGACGGGATCGCCCACGGGAGCGGGTTCGAGGTCGAGCTCATCGGCGCCCTGAACGCGCGCACCGAGCTCCTCGCCGCCGCGGCCGGCGAGTGCTCGACCATCGCCTGCCTCGGCACCGCCACCGCCTCCGGCAGCCCGTTCGGCATCCAGACCTGGGACTGGCACGAGGAGCTGCGTGAGGGCTGGCTCGTGTGGACGATCGACCACGCGGACGGCCGCCGGGTCGAGACCGTCACCGAGGCCGGCATCGTCGGCAAGATCGGCGTGAACGGCTCGGGCGTCGGCGTGCTCCTGAACATCCTCGGCCACCGCGACGACCACGCGCCCGTCGCCGTGCCCGTGCACGCGCTGTGCCGGCGGGTGCTGGACGAGGCGGACGGCGCAGTCGCCGCGCTCACGATGGCCGCGACCGCGACCATGTCCGCGTCGTCCGCCGTCACGATCGTCGCCGACGACGCCGACGGGGGCGTCGCCTGCACCGTCGAGGTGTCACCGGCCGGGCCAGGCTTCCTCATGCCGGACGACCGCGGCGTGCTCATCCACACGAACCACTTCCTGGCCGACCCCGGCCGCCAGGCCGACACGATGGTGCGCGAGGCGCCGGACTCGCTCCTGCGGCTCGACCACGCCCGCCGCCGCGTCGCGGGCATCGAAGGCCCGATCGAGACCGAGGACGTGCTCGAGGCGATGGACAGCCACCGCGGCGGCGCCGGCGCGATCTGCTGCCACCCGGCCCAGGGGGCCGCGTTCGGCGAGCGCTGGACGACGCTCGCGACCGTCGTCATCGAGCCCGCCCGGGCCGAGATGCAGGTCTCGGCCGGCGGCCCGTGTCAGAGAGCCGCGGCCTCGACCGCGGCCGCCGCCGCCAAGCAGTGATCCTCGCGCCAGGGCAGGGCCGCCAGCTGGATCCCGGCCGGTAGCCCGGCGTCGTCGCGGCCGCACGGCACGCTCACGGCGGGCCAGCCGAGCATGTTGAAGACGAGCGTGAGCCCGCACATCGCGTAGGTGACGTCCACGTCGGGGTGGCCGGCGTACGGGATCGTCAGGGCCTCCACCGGCGGCGGCGTCTGCGCCTGCGTCGGGGTCGCGATCAGGTCGACGCCCGCCGCCCGCGCCTTCTCGAGCATCCGCCCGGCGTACTCGATCCGGTACTGGTTGACCGCGGCGAACGGCACGGCGGCCATCCCGTCGGAGAGGGCCAGGTCGCGGGCGACGTCCGGCCCGATCTCGTCGCGGCGGGCCGGCCAGAACTCCTGGAGGGTCGCCGCCCCCTCGGGGATGAACGGGTCGCCCTCGCCCATCGGCGTCGGCCACTCGAGGTCGAACTCGACGATCTCGGCCCCTGCCTCGGCGAGCGCATCGACCGCCGCGCGCACCCGGGCGACGATGTCCGCCGCGGTGTTCTCGAAGAAGTAGCGCTCCGCCACGCCGACCCGCATCCCGCGCAGGTCGGCCGAGAGGCTCTCGCTCCAGCGCTCGACGGGGACGCCGGGGACGCGCGGGTCGCGCGACGGCCCGCCGGCCAGCGCCTCGAGCTGGAGGGCGCAGTCGCGCACGCTGCGCCCCATCGGCCCGCAGTGGTCGAGGGTGGTGCAGAGCGGCCGGATGCCGGCCAGGCTGACCCGGCCGTAGGTCGGCTTCAGGCCCACGATGCCGCAGCACGAGGCCGGGCACCGGATCGACCCGCCCGTGTCGGTCCCGGGCGCCGCCGCGACCATGGCCGTCGCCAGGGCGACGCCCGAGCCGCCGCTCGATCCGCCCGGCACGCGGCCCGTGTCGTGCGGGTTGCGGCAGGATCCGAAGTGCGGGTTCTGGGTCGTCGTCCCCCACGCCAGCTCGTGCGTCGCGAGCTTCGCGACGGTGATCCCGCCCGCGCCCGCCAGCCGCTCGACGACCTCGGCGTCGCGGTCGGGCACGTGGTCGCGGAAGAGGGCGCTGCCGTAGGTGGTGCGGACGCCGGCGGTGTCGATCAGATCCTTCCATCCCACCGGGACGCCGAGCAGCACGCGCTCGTCCAGCGCCTCCCCGGCGGCGAGCGCCGCGTCGATCGCGGCCGCCTCCCGCAGGGCGCGCTCCTCGGTGATCACCCAGACGGCGCCCCACGAGTCGGCGGCGAGCCGCTCGAGCGCCTCCTGCGCCACCTCCGTGGCCGACGCCTGGCCGCAGCGGACAGCCCGGGAGATCTCCCAGCCCGGCGCGTCGAGGAGGCCGCTCACGCGCTCGCGGCCGAGAGCCGGTCGGCCCGGAAGCGGTCGGCCTCCGGCGGGAGCGGCCGGCCCGACGCGAGGTCGGCGATCAGCCGCCCCAGCAGGGGGGCGAACTTGAACGCATGGCCGCTGTCGCCGCCGAAGACGATGACGTTGTCGATCCGGTCGAGGATGAAGTCGCCATCGGGGGACATCGTGTAGAGGCAGGCCTCCGCGTGCACCGGCCGGGGGTCGAGGCCGGGCAGCTTGACGCGCACGTCCTCGACGAGGCGCTCGACCAGTCCCGGGTGGATCGGGCGGTCCTCGCGATCGGGATCCCAGAGATCGGGCTGGGCGGCGTCCTCGCCGACCTTGTAGCCGATGCCGGGCGCGATCAGCCCGTAGTGCAGGCGCCGGCCGGGACCGCCGTGGTCGATCAGCGAGGGGCGCGTCTCCGGCGCGCCGGCGAAGTACACGACCTGCTCGATGCGGGGCGAGAGCGGCAGCCCGAACATCGGCCCGAGCCAGGAGCCGGGGCAGGCGCAGATCACGTCGGCCTCGAGCTCCCGCGGATCGGCGACGAGGTGCCCCTCGCGCACGTCGAGCCCGCGGGCCAGCGCCCTCAGCGCCTCGTCGGCCATCACCGCGCCGGCCTCCTCGTCGTAGAGGACGGGCTCGTCGAAGCGGGCCTCGGGGAAGAGCGCGGAGGCCTCGGCCGGCTCGAGCCAGCGGTAGGGCTCGCCGCAGGCGTCGAGCGCCGCGGCGTGCAGCTCGACCCCGGAGCCGTACTCGAGCAGGCCCGTGTTGCGCAGGACGCCGGGGTCGAGCCGCTTCCACTCCTCGATCGCGCGCCGGGCCAGGCGGACGTAGTCCGTGTGCCGGTAGCTGCGCCGGTAGATGCGCGAGCGGCCGGGCGACGAGCCCAGGCGTGAGCCGACCCGGTCCTTCTCGTAGACCGTGACCTCGAAGCCGTCCTCGCGCAGCGCGCGGGCGGCCGAGAGGCCGACGACGCCGGCCCCCACCACCGCTGCCCGATCAGGCAGCTGGCGCCACCATCTTGGCGAGCTCGCCCGACTGGTAGAGCTCGGTCACGATGTCGCAGCCGCCGACGAGCTCGCCGTCGACGAAGAGCTGCGGGATCGTCGGCCAGCCGGACTGGGCCGACAGCTGCTCGCGGATGCGCGGGTCGGGCAGGATGTCCATCGCCGCGTAGTCGGCCCCGGTGGCGTCCAGGCACTGGACGGTGCGCATCGAGAACCCGCAGCGGGGCATCTCCGGCGTCCCCTTCATGAACAGCATGACCCGGTTGCGCCGGATCGCGTCCGTGATCTCCTCGCGAATCTGGTCTTCCGTGACGATCATGTGACCTCCGTTGTGATCTGCAGGGCGTGGATGGTGCCGTCCGAGATCAGGTGCTGCACGGGCGCGTACACCAGCTTGTGCTGCTCGATGAGCGATTTGCCCTCGAAGCGGTCGGAGCGGACGCGCGCGGACAGGTGGTCGGCGCCCGAAAACGCCGAGACCTCGACCTCCCCGCCGGGAAACGCTCCCTCGAGCAGCTCGCGCACTTGATCGGTCAACTGCATCACCCTGGAGCTTACCCATCGCGGGCCGAGCGCTCACCCGCCTCTTAGCCTGGCCCCGTATCCTGGATTCCGGTACCGACAACGGCGCCTGAGGAGGGCGCACCATGTACTTCTATCTCTTGCTTGCAGTCCCGCCGCTCATCGCCGGCCTCGCGGCCCAGGCGTGGGTGCGGCGGACATTCACCGAAGCATCGAAGATCCCTGCCGTGTCCGGCATGACCGGGGCGCAGGTGAGCCGGCGCATGCTGGACGCGGGCGGTCTCGGGGACGTCAGCGTCGAAGGCATCTCCGGCGAGCTCTCCGACCACTACGACCCGCGCACGCGGACGATGCGGCTCTCGCCCCCCGTCGGCGGCTCCAGCTCGGTCGCGGCCGTCGCCGTCGCCGCCCACGAGACCGGCCATGCGTTCCAGGACGCCCGCCACGAGGCCGGCTTCCGGTTCCGGGGCGCGCTCGTCCCGGCCACGGGCTTCGCGACCCAGGCCTGGTTCCCGATCTTCCTGATCGGGATCTTCATCAATGCCACGAACCTGGCCCTGCTCGGCGTCGCGCTGTTCGCGGCGATCGTGCTCTTCCAGGTCGCGACCCTGCCGGTCGAGTTCGGCGCCAGCCGCAAGGCCATGGCCATGCTCACGAACCAGGGCGTCATCAGCCAGGCGCAGGCGCCGGTGGCCCGCAAGGTGCTGACGGCCGCCGCGCTGACCTACGTCGTGGCCACCCTGGCCGCCATCTGGCAGCTGGCGATCCTGTTCATGCAGACGCGCCGCTAGACGACTGGGGACAGTCCCCGCCGCGCGGGGACTGTCCCCGATGGCCTGCCTAGGAGTGGCGGCTGGAGACCACGGTCTCCTGATCGTCCTCGTCCGTGGTGCGACGCGGCGGCGCCTCCTGCACCGGCGCCGGGCGACCCGGCTGGGCCACCGGGCGCGCCGTCTCACGCAGGCTGGTGCGCTCGAGCAGGCCCTGGGACTGCGCGCCGAGATAGATGGCGAACGCGCCGGGGCCGTAGAAGTCGGCGATCCAGCGGGCCGCGGTCTTCCAGTCCGACCCCGTGAGCGGGACGAGCACGTGCGTCGACCACGTCGGGTGGAGCGTCGGCCCGATCACGAGCCAGACGCCCGCCGCGACCGCGACCAGGCCCGCCAGCCAGCCCAGCGCGCGGCTGGGCACGGTCATGAGCAGGCCCGCGCCGACGAGCGCGATGCCGGGCGCGAGGCTCAGGAGCCAGTGGTCGTTCGTAAACCGCCACTTCGAGGACGTATCGAACCCGAAGCTGAAGTACGGCCCGATCAGCGGAGCCAGGAACACCCACGCGCCGAGCAGCATGAGCAGCACCGCGGGAACGATCACCGCGGGCGTCCACGTCCTCTTCTCCACCACGGGAGCGGGCGGCACGTAGTCCTGGGACGCGGGTCGGAATCTGCGAAACATGGCGTACACCTCCTTGCTTCCGGGAGTAATTCCCCGAACACTTCGCCGGGTAACGGCCCGACCCCTGGTACCATCGCCGCGCGATGGCGCTGCCGCTCCAACCGCCCGTGATGCCGCAGCTGGCGCGCTCGGCCGGGGAGCTCCCGGACGGCGACGGCTGGCTCTTCGAGCCGAAGCTGGACGGCTTCCGGGCGGTGGTCTTCGTCGACGGGAGTGACCTCTTCGTGCAGTCGCGAAACGGCAAGCCGCTCGGACGCTACTTCCCCGAGCTGCGCTTCCCCGAGGGCCGCTACGTGCTCGACGGGGAGCTCGTCATCCGCGCCGACGGCGGCGGCGAGAACTTCGAGGCGCTGCAGGAGCGGATCCACCCCGCCGCCTCGCGGGTGGCCCGCCTCGCCGAGGAGATGCCCGCCACGTTCGTCGCGTTCGACATCCTCGCCCGCGGGGACGAGGCCCTGCTCGACGCCCCGCTGACCGAGCGCCGGGCGACGCTGGAAGAGGTCGTCGAAAAGCCCATCGAGCTCATCCCCTCGACCGCCGACCGGGCCGGGGCCGAGCCGTGGCTGCAGACCGCCGAGGGCGTGATCGCCAAGCGCGCGGACGCCCCCTACAGGCCCGGCGAGCGAGTGGGGATGGTGAAGGTGAAGCGCGTCCGCACGATCGACTGTGCGGTCGTCGGCTGGCGCCCCGGCAAGAAGGAGGGCACGGTCGGGTCGCTCATCCTCGGGCTGTACGACGAGGGGGGCCAGGTGCACGTCGTGGGGCACACGTCCGGATTCACGGCGAAGTACGCCCGGGAACTGGTCGGCGTCGTCACGCCGCACGAGACCGGCGAGCACGGGGCGTCCGAGCCGAACCGCTGGAGCGCCGACCGCGACCGCGAGTGGCGCGGCCTGCGCCCCGACCTCGTCGCGGAGGTGAGCTTCGACCACCGCAGCGGCCGCCGCATCCGCCACGGCGCGCGGCTCCTGCGCTTCCGCGACGACAAGCGCGCCGAGGAGTGCGCGCTTCGGCAGCTCGACAGCTGAGCCGCCTCATGCGGCTCTCATAGGGCGCTCGTACCGTGGCGGCGTGTTCGTCCGCCGCTTCACCCGCTCCGAGCTGGCGGCCCACTGGGTGGTGGCCGTGAGCGTGCTCGCGATGATCGCCACCGGACTCGCGCTGGGCGTCAACATCGCCCACGACGCGGTCTTTCCCGTGCACGTCGGGAGCGTGGTCGTCCTCGCCGCCGGCCTCCTCACGGTCGCGCTCGCCGGCAACCGGCGCGCCCTGCGCGCGACCGCGCGGGAGCTGCGCTCGCTCGACGGCGACGATCGCCGCTGGCTGGCGTGGGCGCCGCGGGCGGCGCTCCGGCGCGGCGGCGATCCGCCGCCCATCGGCCGGTTCAACGCCGGCCAGAAGGCGAATGCGATCCTCGTCAGCCTGTTCCTGCTGACGGTGACGGGCTCCGGGCTCTACCTGTGGGCGAAGGTGCACGGGCTCGTCGCCAACTCGAACCTCGTCGGCGCCGCCCACAACCTGTCGGCGATCGCGATCATCGCCCTCGTCAGCGGCCACCTGTACATGGCCGTCCTGAACCCGGGCACGCGCCGCGCGCTCGGAGGCATCGTCACCGGCCGGGTGGACGCGCGCTGGGCGGCCGAGCACCATCCGGCCTGGCGCCCGGACGAGCCGCCCGACGGCGTCAGTCGCCCGTGAGCAGCTCGAGCACCGCCTCGGGCTCCTTGAACGGCGGCACCAGGTAGGCGCCGGCGGCCAGGTCGCGCACCGCCGCGAGCAGGTCGCGGGCGACCGCCATGCCCTCGCGGGCGGCATCCGGGCCGGCGCGCTCGAGCCGCCCGAGCACCGCGGCCGGGACGCTGATGCCCGGTACCTCGTTGTGCAGGCGGAGCGCGAGCGCGTGGCTGCGGACGGGCCACACGCCGACGATCAACGGCACCGCCGGCGGGCCGCCCAGCCGCGCGAGGAAGCGCTCGAGCTGGGCGGCGTCGAAGAGCACCTGGGTCATCGCGAACCGGGCGCCCGCAGCGATCTTGGCGGCGAACCGCTCGATCTCCCAATCCGGATCGTCCGCGACCGGGTTCACCGCCACGCCGACGTGGAAGCTGGTGGCGTCGTCGATCGCCTTGCCGGCGTAGTCGACGCCCGAGTTGAGCGCCGTCATCAGCCGGGTGAGCCCGATCGCGTCCACCTCGTAGACGGCCTCAGAGCCGTGCGGCTCGCCCGAGGGCGGCGGGTCGCCGGTGACGGCGAGCACGTTGCGGATGCCGACGGCGTGCGCGCCGAGCAGCATCGACTCGATCCCGCGCACGCTCGCGTCCCGCGGGGTGACGTGCGGGATGGTCTCGGTGCCGACCTGCTGTTCGATCAGCGCCGAGGCGATGAGCGCGTTCATCCGCGCACGGGCGAGCGGGTTGTCGTTCACGTCGAAGACGTCCACCCCGCCCGCGGCGGCGAGGCTGCGGGCCGAGGCGATCAGGCGCTCCACGTTCCCGCCCTTGGGCGGGTCGAGCTCCACCGAGATGGCGAACTCGCCCCGGCGCAGCTTGCCCGCGAGCAGGCTCTCACGCTCGTCCGACGCCGCCTTGACGGGCAGCTCGCGCTCGACCAGCTGCAGCGCCACGGCGGGCGGGCGGCGCTCGCTCACCGCCCGCCGGATGGCGGCCACGTGCTCGGGCGTCGTGCCGCAGCAGCCGCCGATCACGACGGCGCCGAGCGCGAGCGCGTGGGCGGCGTACTCGCCGAAGTACTCGGGGCTCGCGTTCGGGTAGACGAGCCGGCCGGTCGAGACGTTGGGCAGGCCCGCGTTCGCCTGCGCCGTCAGCGGCAGGTCGGTGGCCGTGCGCATGCGCTCCAGGCCGGCGAGCACGGTCTGCGGCCCCAGGCTGCAGTTCACCCCGACCGCGACCGGGTCGAGCTCCGCCAGGGCGGCCGGGACGTCGGCCACGGCGACGCCGGCGGGGGTCTCGGCATCGTCGCCGACGGTCACCTGGGCGATCAGCGGCAGGCCCGCGACGGCGCGCACCGCCCGGGCAGCGATGCACAGCTCCTCGAGCGACGTGAAGGTCTCGAGCAGAACGAGGTCGACGCCGCGGCCCTCGAGCGCCGTCGCCTGGGCGGAGAACGCGTCCGCCATCTCCTCCGGCGAGAGCCGGCCGGGAGCCGCGCCGAGCGGCCCGATCGAGCCGCCGATCAGCACGTCGCGGCCGGCCACCTCGCGGGCTTCCCGGGCCAGCTTGACGCCGGCCTGGTTCATCGCCTCGAAGCGGTCGTCCAGCTTGTGCGGCGCCAGCTTGACCGGGTTCGCGGCGTAGGTGTTCGTGAGGATCAGGTCGGAGCCGGCCCGGATGAACGCGACGTGCAGCGCCACCACCTGCTCGGGCGCGATCAGGTTGGCCTCCTCGGGGCAGCGGGCGCGCACGACCGCGGCCTGGAGCAGCGATCCCATGCCGCCGTCGGAGACGAGCGGCTCGGTGCCGAGGCGTTGCAGGGTGCGCACCATCGGCGGAGTCTACGAGCGCATAGAGTTCGGCGGAACGTTTGCCGGGGAGCCTCCGCGGAGGCTGAGAGGGCGCGCCCGCGCGCCGACCCGCGAACCTGATCTGGGTCATTCCAGCGAAGGGATGCAAGCAATGGCGAGTGCGGCCCCCGGGGGCATCGACCTGGAGGGGGTGACCAAGCGGTTCGGCGACCTGGTCGCCCTGGAGGACGTGTCGCTGCGGGTGCCGGCAGACGGGGTGACCGGCATCGTCGGCCCGAGCGGGTGCGGCAAGTCGACCCTGCTCGAGATCGTCGCCGGCCTCGAGCAGCCGACGGCCGGGACGGTGTCCGTCGAGGGCGCCTCCACGCCGGGGGCACGGCTCGAGCGGTGCGCCCTCATGCCCCAGAGCGACCTGCTGCTGCCGTGGCGCGACGCGCTCGGGAACGCGAGCGTCGCGCTCGAGAACGCCGGCGGCGGCCGCCGCCGCGCCCGGGCCGAGGCGGCGCCGCTCTTCGCCCGTCTGGGCCTCGACGGCTTCGAGCGCCGGCGCACCTGGGAGCTCTCCGGCGGCATGCGCCAGCGAGTGGCCTTCGCGCGCACGCTGCTCGCGGGCAAGGACGTGCTGCTCCTGGACGAGCCCTTCGGGGCCCTCGACGCGATCACCCGCGCCGAGCTGCAGGAGTGGCTGACCGACGCTCTGCGGGTCGAGCCGCGCACGACCGTGCTCGTCACCCACGACGTGGAGGAGGCGCTGCTCGTCTGCGACCGGGTGGCCGTCATGTCCGCCCGGCCGGGCCGCGTCGTGCTCGAGCTGGACGCCGGCTTCGGCGGCGGCGAGCGGGCCGCCACGATCGCATCGCCGCCGTTCCTGGAGGCGCGGCGGCGGGCGCTGGAGGCGCTGCGGTGAGCCGCGTCCGCGCGCAGCTCGCGTGGATGGTCGTGCTGGCGGCCCTCGTCGCGGCGTGGCAGGCATACGTGCGCCTGCGCGGCGTGCCCCAGTACGTGCTGCCCGCACCGACGGACGTGGGGCGGACGCTGTGGGACGAGCGGGGGCCGCTGGCCTCGGCGGGCGGCGTGACCGCGCGCGAGATGCTGGCGGGGTTCGCGCTCGCGCTCGGCTTCGGCGTCGCCGCGGCGATCGCGCTGCACGCGTCGGCCACCGTGCGCCGCGCGGTCTACCCCCTGCTGGTGGCGTCGCAGAGCGTCCCCGTCGTCGCGATCGCGCCGATCCTCGTGATCTACCTCGGGTTCGGGCTCGCGCCGAAGCTCGTCATCGTGGCGCTCGTGTGCTTCTTCCCCGTCACCGTCGCCGCGCTCGACGGCTTTCGCTCCGTCGATCCCGAGCACGTGCGGGTGATGCGCACGCTGCGGGCCTCGCGGACGGCCATCTTCCGCCGGGTGGAGCTGCCGTGGGCGCTGCCGTCGATGTTCACCGGCATGCGCGTCGCCGCCTCCTACGCCGCCGTCGCCGCCCTGTTCGCCGAGTACGCGGGCTCGGGCTCGGGGCTGGGCGACGCCATGCGCGAGGGCACCGCCCAGTACGACGCCCCGCTGGTGGGCGCGGCCGTGGTCGTGCTGGCCGGGCTCGCGCTGGCGCTCTTCGGCGCCGTGACGCTGATCGAGCGGCTGACCATTCCGTGGTCGCGGCGGGTAGAGTGAAGGCCGGAAACCGTTTGCCGGGGAGCCCCAGCGGGGGCTGAGAGGGCGCAGGAGCGCCGACCCGCGAACCTGATCTGGGTCATGCCAGCGAAGGGATGCAAGCCATGCGCCACCGATTCGCCCTCCTCGCCGTCCTCGTCCTCGCCGGCTGCGGCGGTAGCTCCGGCGCGGCCACGACGGGCGGCCACGCCACGACCGGCGTCAGCCTCGCGCTCGACTGGTACCCGAACGCCGACCACGTGGGCGTCTACGCCGGCATCGACCGCGGCTTCTTCCGCCGCGCCGGGCTCGACG
>JAICJC010000065.1 GCA_025928655.1 Thermoleophilia bacterium
AGCCGCAACAACGTCGTGCTGTCGCGGCGGGCGGTGCTCGAGGAGGAGCGCAAGGAGGCCCGCCAGCAGATCCTCGACCGGCTGTCGCCCGGCGTCGAGGTCGAGGGCCAGATCTCGAACATCGTCGACTTCGGCGCGTTCGTCGACCTGGACGGCATCGACGGCCTGATCCACATCTCGGAGCTCAGCTGGAGCCACGTGAACCATCCCTCCGAGGTGCTCGAGATCGGCCAGAAGGTGCGGGTCAAGGTGCTCGACGTCGACCGCGACCGCCAGCGCATCTCGCTCGGCCTCAAGCAGACCCAGACCGATCCGTGGCAGCGCGTCATCGACGAGACGCAGCAGGGCGACGTCGTCGCCGGCCGGATCACGAAGGTGGTCACATTCGGCGCGTTCGCCGAGATCGTCTCCGGCGTCGAGGGCCTCATCCACATCTCCGAGCTGGCCGAGCACCACGTCGAGAACCCGCGCGAGGTCGTGCAGCAGGGCGAGGAGGTGCGGGTCAAGATCATCGAGATCGACCCCGACCGCCGGCGGCTGTCCCTCTCGCTGCGCCGGGTCGAGGCGGGCGAGCCGGTGAAGACGATCGACCTCGGCACGCCGGGCGAGCGCCAGGAGGCCGAGATGCCGGAGCTGGGCCTCTCCGAAGAGGTATTCGCTGACCAGCCGCAGGCGGCCGAGGACGAGCCCGAGGCGCCGGCGGACGAGCCCGAGGCGCCGGACGAGCCCGAGGCGCCGGACGAGCCCGAGGCGCCCGCGGACGAGCCGGAGACCGCGGGCGACGAGCCTGTCGCCGATGAGCCCGCCGAGACTTCGGCGCCGGATCCCGGCGACGGGACGGCCGAAGAGGGATAGGGCGCCCGGCGCGCCCGTGATCCTGGGGCTGACGGGCGGCATCGGCAGCGGGAAGTCCGAGGCGCTGCGCGCCTTCGGGCGGCACGGCGCCGCCACGCTCTCGAGCGACGAGGGCGTGCGCCGCCTCTACACCCGCGAGCCGGTGAAGGCGGCGGTGCGCGAGCACTTCGGCCCCCGGGTGATCACGGCCGACGGCGAGGTCGACCGGGCGGCGATCGGCGCGATCGTGTTCTCCGACGCGTCCGAGCTGCGCTGGCTCGAGGGCCTGCTCCTGCCGCTGCTGGCGCAGGAATTCGCGGCGTGGCGCGACCGCCAGATCGGCGCCGGCGCGCGGCTGCTCGTCCACGAGGCGCCAACGCTGTTCGAGGCCGGCGTCGACGGGCGCTACGACGCGATCCTGACGGTGACCGCGCCGGCCGACACGCGTGAGGCCCGCCGTCCCGGCGCCCGTCGGCAGATGGCCCACCAGCTGCCCGAGGACGAGAAGGCTGCCCGCAGCGACTACGTGTACGAGAACACCGGCACGCTCGATGACCTCGACCGCTACGTCGCCGAGCTCGCGGGGCAGCTGACGGGATGATCAGGCGGGCCCTGGCCGTTCTGGCCGCGCTCGTGCTGGTCGGCGGCGCCGGGTTCGCCTACCTGCAGCACGCCCAGCCCGGCTGGTGGGTGCGCTTCCGCCATCCGCTCCACTACCGCACAGACGTGGTCGGGTACGCCCGCATCTACCACCTCGACCCTGCGCTCGTCGCCGCGGTCATCTACGAGGAATCGCGCTTCCGCCCGGACACGCAGTCGAGCGCCGGCGCGATCGGCCTCATGCAGCTGCTGCCGTCGACGGCGCGCGGGATCGCGATCCACACCGGAGGGCGCAAGTTCCGCATCCCCCAGGATCTGTACGTGCCCGACCTGAACATCCGCTACGGCTGCTGGTACCTGGCCCACCTGGAGCGCAAGTACGAGCGCCGCCCGCACGCCGTCGACCTGGCGCTCGCCGCGTACAACGCGGGGCAGGCGAACGTCGACCGCTGGATCGCGCAGACACCGCCCGGGCAGGCCGTGAGGATCCGGTTCGACGCGACCCGCGACTACGTCTCGCACGTGCGGTCGACCGAGCGGCTCTACCGGCGCGCCTACGACCTGCGCTGAGGGCCGAACCGGGCGCGCAGGATCGAGAGCAGGCCGTTGCGCATCGGCGGCACCGCCTGGGCGAGCGGCATGAGGAACCGGAACGCGAGCCCGCGGCCGCGCGGGAGCCGCAGCGTCTCGAGGTCGGACAGCCCCGGGAGCCCGCGGATGGCGCGGCGCTCGTCGCGGTCGATCGCCCACGTCCACCGCGGCGGCCTGTAGGCCTGGGCGTCGGCGGGGGCGGTCCGGGCGCTGCGGTCGCGCATCCGCGGCGAGACCGCGTCGAACACGAGGCCGCCGGCCCTGATCCGGGCGCCGCAGGCGGCGAGCAGGCGGTGCACCTCCGCCCGCGTGAGGTACATGAGGAGCCCCTGCGCGGTGACGAGCACCGGGGCAGCGGTGTCGACCTCGTCGAGCCAGCGCTCGTCCGTCGCCGAGCACGCGACCAGGTGCACCCGCGGATCGGCCGGGAGCAGCTCGCGCCGCAGGGCGATCGTCTCGGGCAGGTCGACGCTGACCCACCGCGCCGTCCCCTGGTCGACGCGCCAGAACCCGGTCTCGAGCCCCTCGCCGAGCGCGACCACCGTGCCACCGGGATGGTGGGTCAGGAACCGGCGCACCTCACGGTCGAAGCAGGCGGCGCGCAGCGCCTGCCACTGGGCCAGCACGGGCGTCGCGGGCCCGAAGCGGTGCTCGAACGGGAAGTCGATCCGCTCGACCAGCTCGACCGCCCGCGGGTCGCGGAGCACGGTATCGGGCCGGCGGGCCTCGGCGGCGCGGTGATAGAGGTTCCACAGCAGCGTCTCGGGCACGGCGTCCAGTTGCACCGGCATGTCCGGTTCCTTCCCGTTCGGGCGCGGCCCAAACTCAGCTGAAGTGGCGGGCGACGCTCGCGAGCGACTTGCGCACGGCCGTGGACAGGCGCGGGCGCAGGACGATCGGCTCGACGAGGCGACCGAGGCCGCGGGGCTGGTACTCCAATCGCAGCGCGACGGCGCTCCCGCCGTCGCGGGCCGCCACCTCGACCGTCTGGCTGAACGCGGCGAAGGGCATGCCCACGCCCTCGACGAGCCGCAGCACCGACCGCCGCGGCGGGGCCAGCTCCGTGTACTCCCCGACCCACGAGGGCGCCGTCCGCCGCCCGCGCAGGTGGAGGCGGACGCCCACCGCCGGGGCGCTCGCGTCCTCGAGCCGGGCCAGGTCGGCCATCGCGTCCCACTGCTGCCGCCGGTCGGGGTCGTGCAGGAACGCGAACACGTCCTTCGGCGCCGCGTCGACGGAGACGCGCTGCTCGATCACCACGCTCACATGCCGAACCTACCATGGAGCCACGCTGGAGGGCGCCCGCGCCGGGAGCGGCCCGATCGCCCTCCGTTCCCGTGACGGCGCCCCGGGCCCCGCTGGTACAGTCGCCGCGGTGGAGGCTATCTCGATCCTTCGGCCCGACGACCTCGAGGCGGTGCACGAGCGCGCGATGACGATCCTCGAGGAGATCGGGACGGACGTGCGCCACGAGGAGGCGCTGCGGATCCTCCGCGAGCAGGGCCAGGACGTCGACGGCGAGCGGGTGCGGTGGGACCGCGAGTTCGTGATGGAGATGGTCGCGTCGGCGCCGGCGTCGTTCACGCTCGAGCCCCGCAACCCCGACCGCGCCGTCGTCATCGGCGGCGGCAAGCCCGTGCTGGCGCCGGTCGGCGGCTCGCCCTTCTGCTCCGACCTCGAGCGCGGGCGCCGCAACGGCGGCATCGCCGACCACGTCGAGCTCGTGAAGATGGCCCACGCCGCGCCGCTCATGACCTGCCTGCAGAGCGGGACGGTCGAGGCGAACGACCTCAGCGAGCACAGCCGTCACCTCGAGATGGACTACTCGATCCTGCGCTGGTCGGACAAGCCGTACGTCTGCTACGGGACATCGGGTGAGAAGGCCCGCGACGCCGTCGAGCTGGCCGCGATCGCGTGCGGCGGGCGCGAGCGGATCGAGCGCACGCCCGCCATCATGGGCGTCGTCAACCCGAACAGCCCGCTCGTCTGGGACTTCCTGATGGTCGATGCGCTGATCGAGTGGGCGCAGGCCGCCCAGCCGGTCATCGTGACGCCGTTCCTGCTGGCCGGGGCGACCGCCCCCGTGAGCGTCGCCGGCGGGCTCGCGCTGCAGGTGGCCGAGGCGCTCACCGGCGTGGCGCTCGTGCAGCTGATCAGGCGCGGGGCGCCGGCCCTCTTCGGGTCGTTCTTCACGGCCGTCGACATGCGCACCGGCGGCCCGGCGTTCGGCACGCCCGAGTCGGTCGTGGGAACGCTCGCGGGCGGCCAGCTGGCCCGCCGCTACCACCTGCCCTACCGCGGCGGCGGGGGGCTGTGCTCGTCGAACGCGCTCGACGCCCAGGCCGCCGCCGAGACGATGAACACGCTCTGGGCGACGATGCTGGCGCCGTCCGACTTCGTGCTGCACGCGGCCGGCTGGCTCGAGGGCGGCCTGACGGCCTCCTACGAGAAGCTCGCCCTCGACCTCGAGGTGCTGCGCATGTTCGAGGTGCTCGAGCGGGGGGTGTCGCTGGGCGAGGAGGACTTCGCGCTGGACGCGATCCGCGGCGAGGGCCCGGGCGGCATGTTCCTGGCCGCGGACCACACGCTGGCCCACTTCCGCGACTGGGTCTTCATGAGCCCGCTCTTCCGCTCCCAGTCGTACGTGACGTGGGAGAAGCAGGGCTCGCTCACGACCGACCGCGCCGCCACGGCCGAGTGGAAGCGCCTGCTCGAGGCGTGGGAGGACCCGGGCATGGACGAGAGCCTCGACGCGGAGCTGCGCGAGCACATCGAGCGGCGCACGGCCGAGCTCGACGCCGAGTAGATGCCCCGCCTGCCTCGCCACGACATCCTGTTCGAGCCGGTCCAGATCGGGCCGAAGACGCTGCGCAACCGCTTCTACCAGGTGCCGCACTGCACCGGCTTCGGCGTCGAGAAGCCGTGGACGCAGGCGGCGTTCCGGGGCATGAAGGCGGAGGGCGGCTGGGCCGCCGTCTGCACCGAGTACTGCTCGATCAGCGCCGAGTCGGACGAGTCGCCGTACGTCTCCGCCCGCCTGTGGGACGACGAGGACGCGCGGGCGCTGCGGCTCATGACCGAGGAGGCCCACCGGCACGGCGCGCTGGCCGGCGTCGAGCTGTGGCACGGCGGCCTCTACGCCGAGACGCGCGAGTCGCGGCTGCCGCCGCTCGCGCCGTCGCAGCTCTCGAGCGACTTCGACGGGATCACCGTGCCGCGGGTGATGACGCCGGCCGACATCCGCCGCGTCCAGCAGGAGTGGGTGACGGCGGCGGGGCGCGCGTGCGACGCGGGCTTCGACATCGTCTACGTGTACGGCTCCCATACCTACCTGCCGTCCCAGTTCCTCTCGCCCGTCTACAACCGGCGGACGGACGCCTACGGCGGCTCGTTCGAGAACCGGGCCCGGTTCTGGCTCGAGGCGATCGAGCTCGTGCGCGAGGCCGTCGGCGACCGGTGCGCGATCGCCGTGCGAATCGCGGCCGACACGCTCGAGGGCTCCGGCGTCGAGCTGGCCGAGGGGCTCGAGTTCATCCGCCGCGCCGACGCGATGGTCGACCTGTGGGACGTGACGATCGGCGCGCTGGCGGGCTGGCAGCGGCTCGACGCCGGGCCGTCGCGGTTCTTCGAGCAGGGCTACCAGCTGGAGTGGTCGGGGCAGGCGCGGCAGGCGACGGAGAAGCCGATCGTGGTCGTCGGCCGCTTCACCGACCCCGACCGCATGGCCGAGATCGTCCGCGGCGGCACCGTCGACCTGATCGGCGCCGCCCGGCCGTCGATCTCCGACCCGTTCCTGCCGCGCAAGATCGAGGAGGGCCGCTACGACGAGGTGCGCGAATGCATCGGTTGCAACGCCTGCTACTCGCGCTCGATCTGGGGCCGCCACCTCGGCTGCACCCAGAACGCGACCGCCGGCGAGGAGCACCGCCGCGGCTGGCACCCGGAGCGGTTCGAACGGGCCCGGAACGCCGGGCAGACCGCGCTCGTGGTCGGCGCCGGCCCGGCCGGGATGGAGTGCGCGATCGTGCTGGCCAAGCGCGGGCTCGAGCTCGTGCACGTCGTGGACGCCGGCGACGACATCGGCGGCTGCCTGGAGTGGGTGACGCGGCTGCCGGGCCTGGGCGAGTGGGGGCGGCTGATCGACTACCGGCGCGTGCAGATGGCGCGGCTTCCGAACCTCCAGTTCGTCCCCGGTGTGCGGCTCGACGCCGACGGCGTGCGCGACTACGGCGCCGACATCGCGATCGTCGCCACCGGCGCGCGCTGGAACGCCGACGGGATGAACGGCATCACGCGGGCGCCCATCCCGGGCGCGGGGGAGGGGCTCGCGCACGTGCTGACGCCGGAGCAGGTGATGGTCGAGGGGCTGCGGCCGCCGGGCGCGCGGGCTTGCGTGATCGACTACGAGGGCTACTTCACCGGCGCCGGCATCGCGGAGGTGCTGCGGGCCGAGGGCCGCGAGGTGGAGCTGCTCACCTGCTTCGACCTCGTCGCGCACTACTGCGACCAGACGCTCGAGGGTGTGCGCCTGCGCCGGCGGCTGCACGACCTCGGCATCGCCATGCACCGCGGGGCGACGGCAACGGCGATCGACCCGGAGGGCGTGCACGCCGCCGACGAGTTCGGCCGGCCGTTCCGGATCGCCTGCGACGGGGTGGTGGTCGTGGCCCAGCGCAGCTCGGACGACGCCCTGCACCGGGCGCTCCTGGACGACCCGGACGCGCTCGCAGCGGCCGGCGTGGAGGGGCTGCACGCGATCGGCGACTGCGTCGCCCCGCGCCTGATCGCCGATGCGATCTTCGACGGCCACCGCCTCGGCCGCGAGATCGACTCGCCCGACCCGTCCCGCCCGCTGCCCTACCTGCGCGAGCGCCCCCTGGTGTGAATGACCGGTGCCAGGCACCGGGTATTCAGGGCGAGAAGCCCCGCCGAGCGCCGCCGGGCCCCTAAGCTGCCCCGGTGCCGCCGGCAGCGACCGACGACGAATGGGCCGAGCAGCTTCCGGCGGCGATCGCTGCCTGTGCCGAGCGGTGGGGCCTCACGGCCGGCGGGCGGTCTTGTCGGGCACGTCGTCGCCTGCACGACGCGGGAGGGAGACGCTGCCGCGCTCAAGCTCAATCCGCCGTCCTCGGACGAGTTCGCAGGGACGCCCGAGCAGGAAGCGGCCGCGCTGCGCGCGTGGGGTGGGCGTGGCGCGGTCGAACTGCTCGCGTTCGCGCCCGATCAGCGGGCGCTGCTGACACGCCGGGCCGTGCCGGGGACGGCGCTGCCGGCGGGCGCGGAGCACGCGGCGCTCACCGCCGTCGCCGATGTTCTCCGCCAGCTCTTTGACGCGACGATCCCGCCGGTCGCGTTCGCGCCGCTGGCCGAGGCGGTCGATCGGAACCTGGTTCGCAAGCTCGGCGTCGCCGGCGACGAGCGCGCGCCCCTCGAGGCGCTGATCGAGAAGGCACGCGCGTCGGCACGCTCGCTTGCGACGAGCGCGTCGCGCGAGCTGCTGCTGCACGGCGACCTGATGGACAAGAACCTGCTCCGCCACCATGACCGCGTCGTGGCGATCGACCCCATGCCGTGCGTCGGCGACCCACACGCAGACATCGGCTTCTGGGCCGCGACGCGCATCCCCGCCGCCGATCTGGACGCGCGAGCAGCCGACCTCGCCCGCCGGCTCATCTGCGACGCGGTCCGGGCGAGCAGGTGGGCGGCCGTCTTCGCCGTCGGCGCGGCCTGCGAGTCGTGGCGCCCGGATACGCCGGAGCTCCGCGCGTGGGTGGGCTCGCCGCGTGCCGCCGACCTGCTGAGCGGCTGAGGGTCCGGCCGACCGTTCATTCACCCGGAAGCAGCGAGTACATGATCAGGTCGACCCGCTCGCCGCGCTGGTCGGCCCACGAGCGCAGCACCGCCTCGCGGGTGTAGCCCGCCTTCTCCGCCACCCGCTGCGAGGCGGGGTTGTCGACGTGCGTCGTCAGCTGCAGCCGCGCCACGGGGAGCGTCCGAAACGACCAGTCCGAGAGCAGCCGCAGCGCCGCCGTCGCGAGTCCGCGGCCCCGGCCCTGCGGCGCCATGTGGTAGCCGATCTCCGCGATCCCGCGCCCGTGCAGCACGCGCACGCCGATCGCCCCGAGCGCGACCTCGGACGGGAGCTCGACGACTGCGAAGGCAGCCCCGTCGCCGGCCCGCAGCCGCGCGGGCTGCAGGGCGAGCCAGATCCGGACGGAGTCGTCGTCGTAGGGATCGGGCACGTTCGTGAACCGGATGGTGTCGGGGTCGCGCGACATGGCCAGGATCGCCGCCACGTCGCCCTCCCGCCACGGCCGCAGCCCGGCGCGGCCGTCCTGCAGGAGCGCCGGGAGCGCGATCGGCGCGGTCACAGGTCGGAGCCGACGAGCGAGAACATCACCAGGTCGACGCGCTCGCCGCGGATCTCCTCCCACGCGCGCAGGACGCCCTCCCGCCGGAACCCCGCCCGCTCCGCGACGCGCTGCGACGCCGGGTTGTCGACGTGGGCGGTGAGATGGACGCGGGCGATGCCGAGCTCCCGCACCGCCCAGCGGGAGGCGAGCCGGAGCGCCGTCGTCGCGAGGCCGCGCCCGCGCGCCGCCGCCGCCACCATGTACCCGGCCTCGGCGATGTCGCGGTCGCCCGGGTCGACGCGCAGGCCGATGCTCCCCAGCGGCGCTCCGCCGCTCGACGTGATCGCGAGCGTCACCCCCTCACCGGCCTCGAGCCGGCCCGGCTGGGCGTCGATCCAGGCCCGCGCGTCGGCCTCGGAGTACGGATCCGGGACGCGGGTGAAGCGGGCGACGTCGGGGTCGCGGCAGATCGCCACCATGACGTCCAGGTCGGCGTCCCCCCACGGCCGCAGCCCGATCGAGCCGTCACCGAGGGGCGGGTCCGGGTAGCTGAGCGGGACCGGCGCGGGCACCCCCGCGATGGTACAGGGGCGCCGGTACACTGAAACCCATGCCCGATCTCGCAGTCTCCGCGTCCTACTCGCCCACCGGCGACCAGCCCCGAGCGATCGCCGAGCTGACCGAGAGCATCGGCCGCGGCGACCGCTACCAGACGCTGCTCGGGGCCACCGCGACCGGCAAGACGCACACGATGGCGCGCGTTATCGAGCGGCTCAACCGGCCCACCCTGGTCATCGCGCACAACAAGACGCTGGCCGCCCAGCTCTGCAACGAGTTCCGCGAGTACTTCCCCCGCAACGCGGTCGAGTACTTCGTGAGCTACTACGACTACTACCAGCCCGAGGCCTACCTGCCGTCGTCCGACACGTACATCGAGAAGGACTCGTCGATCAACGACGACATCGACCGCCTCCGCCACGCCGCGACCGCCGCGCTCTTCGCCCGCCGCGACGTGGTGATCGTGGCCTCCGTCTCCTGCATCTACGGCATCGGCTCGCCCGAGAGCTACTCGGAGCTCGTCCTCTTCCTCTCCGTCGGCGAGGAGAAGTCGCGCGACGCCATCCTGCGCAAGCTGGTCGACATCCACTACCAGCGCAACGACGTCGTCATGGGCCGCGGCCGCTTCCGGGTGCGCGGTGACGTGATCGAGGTGCAGCCGGCCAACATGGAGACGGCCTACCGCATCAGCCTGTTCGGAGACGAGGTCGAGGCCATCACCCATTTCGATCCGATGACGGGCGAAGTGTTCGCGCGCCTCGAGCATCTCGGCATCTACCCGGCGACGCACTACGCGATGGAGCGCGAGAAGCTCGAGCCGGCGATCCAGTCCGTCCAGGCCGAGCTGCGCGAGCGCCTGGCCGAGCTCGAGGGCGCCGGCAAGATGCTGGAGGCCCATCGCCTGCGCTCGCGCACCGAGTACGACATGGAGATGCTGCGCGAGGTCGGCTTCTGCAACGGGATCGAGAACTACTCGCGCCACCTGGACGGCCGCGCCCCCGGCACGCCCGGCCACTCGTTGCTCGACTACTTCCCGGACGACTACCTGATCATCATCGACGAGTCGCACCAGACCGTGCCCCAGATCGGCGGCATGTACGAGGGCGACCGCTCGCGCAAGGAGACGCTCGTCGACTTCGGCTTCCGGCTGCCGTCGGCGCTCGACAACCGGCCGCTGCGGTTCGACGAGTTCCTCGACCGCGCCAACCAGCTCCTGTTCGTGTCGGCGACGCCGGGGCCGTTCGAGCTGCGCCACTCGACCCACATCGCCGAGCAGATCATCCGGCCGACCGGCCTCATCGACCCCGAGGTCGAGGTGCGGCCGACCCGGCGCCAGATCGACGACCTGCTGGGCGAGATCCGCTCCCGCGCCGAGGCCGGCGAGCGGGTGCTGGTGACGACGCTGACCAAGAAGATGTCCGAGGATCTGACCGATTACCTCCTCGAGTCGGGCGTCCGCACCCGCTACCTGCACTCCGAGATCGACACCCTGGAGCGCATCAAGGTCATCCGCGAGTTGCGCCTGGGCGACTTCGACGTCCTCGTCGGCGTGAACCTGCTGCGGGAGGGGCTCGACCTGCCGGAGGTGTCGCTGGTGGCGATCCTGGACGCCGACAAGGAGGGCTTCCTGCGCGGCCAGACGGCGCTCATCCAGACGATCGGCCGCGCCGCCCGCAACGTCAACGGGCGTGTGATCATGTACGCCGACAAGGTCACGGAGGCGATCCGGTACGCGATCGACGAGACCGCCCGCCGGCGCACGATCCAGGTGGCCTACAACGAGGAGCACGGCATCACGCCGGAGTCGATCCGCAAGGGCGTCTCCGACATCGCCGAGTTCCTCTCGCTCGAGTCGCAGCCGCACGTGCCCGGCCGCCGCCGCCGCGGCGCCGAGACCGACGGCATGGGCCGGGACGAGATCTCCAAGCTCGTGGTGGAGCTCGAGGAGGAGATGTTCGCCGCCGCCGAGGAGCTGCGGTTCGAGTACGCGGCCAAGCTGCGCGACGAGATCAAGGAGCTGCGTCGCGACCTGGAGGCCACCGCCAGCGCCTGACCGGACCCGCCAATCGGGGTCAGACCCCTTCTGGCGGGTCGAAGGAAACCGGCCGCCGGACGGCGAATGCTTCCCGGCATGGCCCAGATCGACCGTCTGCTCGCGCCGGATGAGCGCGTCCACCTGGTGAGCCGCGAGCACGGCATCGTGCTCCTGTGGCCGTTCCTGCGCGCGGCGATCGTCCTCGCCCTCGCGGCCGCCGCAGCGATCGCCGCCGCCGGGCTTGACCTGCCCGCGGCCATCCGGCTCGTGCCGGTGCTCGCGGCCGCCTCGCTGGCCGTCGGCGCCCTCCTGCGCGTCGCGCGGGTGGTGGCCCGGTGGCAGCGGCGGGTGCTGGTCGTGACCGACCGCCGCGCGCTCCTGGTCGCCGGCGGCATGGGGGCACGCGCCGCGATCGTCCCGCTGCAGGCGATCGGCCACGTCGAGGTGGTCGCGCCCGCCGCCGGGCGCGTCCTGCACTACGGCGGCGTCGTCGTGGGGACGGACGGCCGCCGCGGCCTCCTGTTCGGGCTGCGCCGGCTGCCCGACCCCGACCTGCTGCTCGGGCTCCTCCTCGGCCTGGCCGAGGAGCGCGAGGACACGCGGCCGCGATGGGCGCCGGCCACGCTCACGCCCGCCCCGCTGCGCTAGCCCGATGGCCGCCGCGCGCCCCTGCCCTGCAACGGCCGTCGGTCCGCTGGCATACCACTTTCCGCCGGTCCGAGCTACGCTGCGGGATGGAAACGACCACCAGGCCGGACGGGGTGGGCCCGTCGGGCGGGAAGATCGACCGGAAGGGTCGAGGAGCGCGTCCGCATGAGCGGGCGTGGGAGGGAGGCAGCAGCGAGCGAGCGCGAGGCATCGGCAGGCCCGGCCACGTCGTGCGCGCGGCTGCGGCTCGCGTGTGACCCGGCGGTCGTGGCGGAGGCCCGCAGGGCGGTCGCGCGGTTCGAGGCGGGCGTCCCGGCGACCGTGATCGAGTCCGCCCGCCTGCTCGTGACGGAGCTCGTCACGAACAGCCTCCTGCACGGCAATGCCGAGCGGGACGGCTGGATCGACGTCCTGATCGAGCGCAGAGCGCGCTGCCTGCGGATCGAGGTCGCCGACCCGGCGTCGACGGGGGGGCGTCCCGTCCTGCGCAGCGTCGATCCCACGAGCACGTCCGGGTGGGGCCTGCAGCTGGTCGACCGGCTCGCCTCCGACTGGGGCATCGAGACCGGAGCAGGCACCTGCGTGTGGTGCGAGCTCTCCACCGGCTGACCCCGCGCCCCGTCTCGCCGTCCGGCCCGCCATGGTACGATCCGAACACACGTTCGGCGAGTCAGGCATTGCTAGAATATGGCTGTTTGCCGCTTGAACATGCGGTTTCCAGCCATTAAGGAGTTCGGTGGCACACGAGCACATCGTCATCCGGGGGGCGCGCGAGCACAACCTCAAGGACGTCACGGTCAGCCTCCCCCGCGACCGGCTGGTCGTCATCACCGGCCTGTCGGGGTCGGGCAAGTCGAGCCTCGCGTTCGACACCCTCGACGCCGAGGGCCAGCGCCGCTACGTCGAGTCGCTCTCGGCCTACGCGCGCCAGTTCCTGGGGCAGATGGACAAGCCGGACGTCGACTCGATCGAGGGGCTCTCGCCGGCGATCTCCATCGACCAGAAGACCACCGCCCGCAACCCGCGCTCGACCGTCGGCACGGTCACCGAGATCTACGACTACCTGCGCCTGCTGTTCGCCCGGGTGGGCCATCCCCACTGCCCCAAGTGCGGCCGTGAGATCTCCGGCCAGTCGGCCGAGCAGATCGTCGAGCACGTCCTGCGGCTGCCGGAGGGCACGCGGTTCACGGTCGACGCTCCCGTGGTGCGGACGCGCAAGGGGGAGTACCGCGACCTGTTCGAGCAGCTGCGCGGCGACGGCTACACCCGCGTCAAGGTCGACGGGCGGCAGCTGATGCTGGAGGAGCCGATCGACCTCGACAAGCAGGTGCGCCACTCGATCTCCGTGGTCGTCGACCGGCTGGTGATGAAGCCGGGCCTGCGCACGCGGCTGACCGATTCGGTCGAGACGGCGCTGCGGCTGGCCGAGGGGCTGGTCGAGATCGCGGTCGTCGACGGCGACACGACCACGTACTCCGAGCAGTTCGCGTGTCCCGACGACGGCATCTCGCTGCCCGAGCTCGCGCCCCGCATCTTCTCGTTCAACTCGCCTCACGGCGCCTGCCCGCGCTGCACCGGGCTCGGCACCCAGCGCGAGATCGACCCCGACCTCGTCGTGCCCGACCCGACGCTCTCGATCTCCCAGGGCGCGCTCGTGCCGTGGACGGTCATCAACTCCAACTTCTACACGCAGGTCATCCAGGCGATCGCCGACCGCTACGAGGTCGACCTCGACACGCCCTGGGCCGACCTGCCCGAGGGGCAGCGCAACCTCTTCCTGCAGGGCACGGGCGGCGACAAGCTCTACGTCAGCTATCGCAATCGGATGAACCGCAAGCGCAGCTACATGCTCGCGTTCGAAGGCATCGTCCCCAGCCTCGAGCGGCGCTACCGCGAGACCGACTCGAGCTACCAGAAGGAGCGCATCGAGGAGTACATGGCGCTCAAGCCCTGCCCGGCCTGCCACGGCGACCGGCTGAAGGACACGAGTCTTGCCGTGACCGTCGGCGACCTCAACATCGCCCAGGTCACGCGCATGTCCGTGACCTCGGCGATCGACTACGTCGATGCGCTCGAGCTGACCGAGACCGAGAAGGCGATCGGCGTGCGCATCCTCAAGGAGATCCGCGAGCGGCTGACGTTCCTGGCCGACGTCGGCGTTGGCTACCTGACGCTCGGCCGGGCGGCCGCGAGCCTCTCGGGCGGGGAGGCCCAGCGGATCCGGCTCGCGACCCAGATCGGCTCGTCGCTCATGGGCGTCCTCTACATCCTCGACGAGCCCTCCATCGGCCTCCACCAGCGCGACAACGCCAAGCTCCTGGCCACGCTCGAGCGCCTGCGCGAGCTCGGGAACACGGTGATCGTCGTCGAGCACGACGAGGAGACCATCCGGGCGGCCGACCACATCGTCGACATGGGGCCGGGAGCGGGGGAGCACGGCGGCCGGGTGGTCGCCATCGGGACGGCCGAGCAGGTGATGGAGTCGGAGCGCTCGATCACCGGCGCCTACCTATCCGGGCGGCGCGCGATCCCGGTGCCCGACCGGCGCATGCACGACGCCGGCTGGTTCGGGGTCCAGGGCGCCTCCGAGCACAACCTCAAGGACATCGACGTCGACCTTCCGGTGAGCAAGCTGATCTGCGTCACGGGCGTGAGCGGGTCGGGCAAGAGCACGCTCGTGAACGAGGTGCTCTTCAAGTCGCTCGCGAACCGGCTGAACCGGGCCCGGGTGAAGCCCGGCGCCCACCGGGCGGTGCAGGGGATCGACGCGTTCGACAAGGTCATCGACATCGACCAGTCCCCGATCGGGCGCACGCCGCGGTCGAACCCGGCCACGTACACGGGCGTCTTCGATCACATCCGGGCGCTCTACGCGACCTCGCCCGACGCCCGCGCCCGCGGGTACAAGCCGGGCCGGTTCTCGTTCAACGTCAAGGGCGGCCGCTGCGAGACCTGCCGCGGCGACGGCACCATCAAGATCGAGATGCACTTCCTGCCCGACGTCTACATCAACTGCGAGGCCTGCCACGGGCGCCGCTACAACCGCGAGACGCTCGAGGTGAAGTTCAAGGGCAAGTCGATCGCCGACGTGCTCGACATGTCGGTCGAGGAGGCGCTCGACTTCTTCGCCAAGATCCCGAAGCTCCGCCGGCGGCTGCAGACGCTGCACGACGTGGGGCTCGACTACATGCGCCTCGGCCAGCCGGCGACGACGCTCTCGGGCGGCGAGGCCCAGCGGGTCAAGCTGGCCACGGAGCTCAGCAAGGTGGCGACCGGCCGCACGCTCTACATCCTGGACGAGCCCACGACCGGCCTGCACACCTACGACATCGAGAAGCTGCTGGAGGTGCTGCAGCGGCTCGTCGACGCCGGCAACACGGTCGTCGTGATCGAGCACAACCTCGACGTCATCAAGCAGGCCGACTGGGTGCTCGACCTGGGGCCGGAGGGCGGCGACGCCGGCGGCCAGGTCGTGGCCCAGGGCACGCCCGAGGAGGTGGCGGAGACGCCCGGCAGCCACACGGGCGAGTTCCTGCGCCGGGTGCTGCCGGTCTACGAGGCGGAGCGAGCGCTTGTCGGCTGAGCCCCGCTCCGCGGCCGTGCCGGACATGTCGGTGCGGACGCGGGCGGTCATCCCGGACGGCAGGGGCCGGGTGCTCTTCGACCGCACGCACCACCCCGGGAAGGCGCCGTTCTACTGGCTGCCCGGAGGCGGCGTCGAGCCGGGGGAGACGGCCGAGGAGGCGCTGGGGCGCGAACTGATCGAGGAGGCGTCGCTCGTCATCCGGGTGCAGCGGCTGCTGTACCTGAGCGAGAACCTGTTCGTCGAGTCGGGCGACTACCGGCACGAGGTGATCCTCTACTTCCTGGCCGAAGCGGGGGAGACGCTCCCCGGCGCGCCCGTCGACCTGCGAAACCACGAGTGGCATCCGCCCGATGCGACGCCGGGACCGTTCCTGCCGCCGGACGTCGCGGCAGCGGTGGTCGCCGACCTGCGGGACGGATTCCGGCGCCCGGTCCAGCACCTCGTCACAGACGAGCGCCCGGCGCCGGCCGCGTGACGAAGGGCGTCCGCAAGGCGGGGAAGACGATGAAGGACGCCGAGCGGCGCCGGCTCGCCCGGCGGTCGCGGGGCGGGGAGACGGCGACACGATCCGGCTCGGCGCCCCCCGGCTGGGCCGTCGTGTGGTGTGACGGCGGCTCGCGCGCGAACCCCGGGCCGGCGGCCTACGCCTATGTCATCGACGACGCCGACGGCCGTGAGGTCGCGTCGGAGGCCGCCGAGATCGGCGTCGCGACGGTCGGGACGGCGGAGTACCGCGCCGTCGCCGAGGGGCTCGCCGCAGCGGCCCGGCTCGGCCTCGACCGGGTCGAGGTGCGCACCGACTCGCGCCTGGTCGTCCGCCCCCTGGTGGCGGAACGGCCGTTGCGCAATCCCGCACTGGCCGCCCTTCGCGATCGCGCCCGCGCTGCCGCAGACGGTCTGAGCGGCGTCACCTACCGGTGGGTGCCCGCCGCCGCGAACGCCCGCGCCGACGCTCTGGTGGCCGGCCTGCTGGATTAGCGCCACCCCCTCCGGGGAATAGATGAGCAAGCAAGCAAATTGTCTGGAGGAATGGCATCGTGACTCTCGGACTCCTCATCCTCAGGGTGGTTATGGGCCTGACCCTGGCGGCGCACGGCTCGCAGAAGCTGTTCGGCTCGTTCGAGGGCCCGGGCCGGGCCGGCACCACCGGGATGTTCACCAAGCTCGGCTTTCGCTGGCCCGCCGCGATGGCGCTCATGGCCGGGGCAGCCGAGTTCTTTGGCGGCCTGCTGTTCGCGGCCGGCCTGCTGACGCCGTTCGCGGCGATCGCCCTCATCGTGGTCATGCTGAACGCCATCATCACCGCCCACTGGCCGAAGGGCTTCTTCGTGACGGCGGGTGGCTACGAGTACAACCTCGCGATCATCGCAATCGCCACCGCCGTCTCGGCGATGGGGCCCGGCACGGTCTCCCTCGACAACGCTCTCGGCATCGCCGGCACCCTCTCCGGTGAGTGGTGGGCGCCCATCGTCCTCGTCGCCGCCGGAGTCATCTCGATCGCGACGACCACGCTCGGCCGCGAGCACTCCATGCTCAGCGGCCATCCCGCGGCCTGACGGCTCGCTGCGCACGCGCGATGGCGGGCGCCCGGCTTGCGCCGGCGCCCGCCATCAACTACCTTCGCCGCACACCGACGAGGGGGTTGGGCAGGTGGCAGAGGGGACAGCGGCTGCGGACGCGCAGCAGATGATCGAGGCAGCCCAGGCGGGCGATGCCGCCGGGGTCGAGCGGCTGATCGGCGCGAGCCCGGATCTGGCGTCGGCGCGCGACGCCGAAGGCATCTCCGCCATCCTGCGCGCCCGGTATCACGGGCACGCGTGGATCGCCGAGCGGCTCGCGGACGCGGTGGCCGAGCTCGATGTGTTCGAGGCGGCGGCGCTGGGCCGTCCCACCCGGGTCGAGGAGGTCGTGAGCGCCGACCCCAGCGTCGTGGCGGCCGAGGCGGCGGACGGGTTCACCGCGCTACACCTGGCCGCGTTCTTCGGTCAGCTCGAGGTGGCGGCCGTCCTGCTCGAGCATGGCGCGGCCGTGGATACGCGGGCGGGCAATCCCAGCCACGTCCAGCCGCTGCACTCGGCGGCCGCGGGCGGCCACGCCGCGATCGCCGCGCTCCTGCTCGAGCGCGGCGCCGACCCGGACGCGCGCCAGGAGGGCGGGTTCGTGCCGCTCCACTCGGCCGCGGCCCGTGGCGACCAGGTCACCGCCCGGCTGCTGCTCGAGCGCGGGGCCGACCGCGAGGCGCGCACCGACGACGGCCGCCGGCCAATCGATTTCGCGGCGGCCGACGAGGGCATGCGCGCGCTCCTGGGCGGGTAGCCGGGTGGGGGTCGAGGTCCGCCGCCGCGAGGCGGTGCTCACGATCACGCTGAACCGCCCGGACGTGCTGAACGCGTTCGACGACGCGATGCACGAGGCGTTCAGCGCCGCCCTCGCCCAGGCCGGAGACGATGCCGTGCGGACGGTCGTCATCACCGGTGCGGGCCGGGGCTTCTGCGTCGGCCAGGACGTCTCGGCGCTGACGGACCCGGAGGCGATCGGGGAGCTTCTGCGGCGCCGGTACAACCCGAACACCCTCGCCCTGCGGGCTCTGCGAAAGCCCGTCATCGCGGCCGTGAACGGCGCCGCCGCCGGGGCCGGCCTCGCTCTGGCCGCCGCGTGCGACGTCCGCATCTGCGCCCGCCCGGCGGTCTTCGTGCCCGCGTTCGTGAGCATCGGGCTCGTTCCCGACTCGGGCGCGACCTGGTTCCTGACGCGCATCCTCGGCCCGGCACGTGCGCTCGAATGGATGGCGTCGGGGCGCCGGCTGTCGGCCGACGAGGCGCTCGCGTGGGGCCTCGTCTCCGAAGTGGTGGAGCCGGACGAGTTCGCGGCGCGCGTCGCGGCGCTCGCGGACGAGCTCGCCGCCTTGCCGACGGCGGCGATCGGGCTGCACAAGCGGCTGTTCGACCGTGCGCCGGCCAACACGCTCGCCGACCAGCTCGAGCTGGAGGCGGCGCTGCAGATGGCGGCGGCCGGGACGGCCGACTTCGCCGAAGGACTGGCCGCGTTCCGCGAGAAGCGCCCCCCGCACTTCAGCGGCGGCTAGCCGTCCGGAAGCGGCTACCCCTTGCGGAGGCCGTCGAGGAGCAGGCCACGCTCCATGCGCCCCTCGATCCGGCGTCGCTTTGCGGCCACGTTTTCGCCGAGCGCGGACGCCGGGCGGCTGCGCCAGTTGATCTTGCCCGTGCGATTGCCGGCGAACTGGATGTCGCCGACCTTGCCGGGGGCTGTGGTGCTGGTCTGGGCGGAGCCCTTTGGCATCTGCTCTCCCTCGTCGTGGCGGGCGGGTGCCTGCCGGTCGTCTCTCAGTAGCGTGGGGCCGATCTTCCCGTCAACCGCCCACACGAAAACCTCACACGACCCGAACAGGTCGCTTGCGGGCCGGGCCTAGCGGAAGAGGGCGAAGCCCTGCTGGCTGACGCCGCGCACCTTGGTGAACGCGCCACCCGCCTGCGCGCCGCCGCCTCCGGCCGCGACCGCCGACACGCCGATGGGGCTACCGACGACGTCCGGATCCCAGGCGGTCGGGGTGCCTTCGCCGAACCCGAGCCCCATCAGCTTGCGGCGCGGCTGGGGACGGTCACAGACGAGCGGATCGCCGTGGCCCTCGCCGCCGATGCAGTAGTTGTTGAAGTGGCCGCCGACGATGATCGTGCTGCCCGAGGCCGCAACGCCCTGGACGTCGCCGTCCGTGACGGCGAGCCACCTGCGGGCACCGTTCACGGCCGAGTAGAGCGCCACGTGGCCGCCGTTACCGCCGCCGCCCGCGATGAGCTGCTTGCCCGCCGTCCGCAGGGCGCTGACGCGCCAGACCGGGTGGGCGCCGAACCTGCTCAGCCCGCCGACCGTCCATATGGCGGCGAGGTGCGGTCGCACGCGGCCGTTCACGCGGGTGAAATCGCCGCCGACGAACACGCGCTTGCCGCTCGGCGACATGGTCAGCGCGCGCACGGTGGAGTTGGCGTTGGGATGCCACGGCGCCAGCCGGGCCGCGCTCTTCTGCCCGACTGCGGCCAGGCGGTTGCGCTTCGAGCCCTTCACGCGGCTGAAGCTGCCGCCGATGTAGAGGCGGGTCTTGCCAACGGCGATCGCGTACACCGTCCCGTTCGTGTTCGCGTGCCACTTGCGCAGCGTCGACCCGGACGCGGTGACCGCCGCCAGGTGCGCGCGGGCATGGCCGTTGATCCTGGTGAAGCCGCCCCCGATGTAGACCGTCGTCCCGCGGGCGTTGGCTCGCAACGCCGTCACGGTGCCGTTGGCGGAGGGGTGCCAGGGCATGACCCGGCCGGTCGCGAGGCTGAGCGCTGCGAGGTGGCTCCTGGCCACGCCGCCGCTGCTGGTGCCGGGCGCACGAACCCGGGTGAAGTCGCCGCCGATGAAGATCTTCCCTGCGGCGACCACGATTGCGCGCACCCTGCCGTTTGTCTGCCACGAACTGCCGGGAGACGAGTTCAATGCGTTCGCCGTGCCCGGAACTATCAAGAAGGCAGTCATCGCCGCGCCGACGATGAAAAGTCGCAAGCGACTTGCCATGTTGTCCGAGGCGGAGAATAGCGGATTTCCCGGACGTCAGTTCGGGATGTCGACCACGTCGGCCGTGAGCTCGCCGCTGCGGTGGTATTCCTGCCAGTGCCGGAAGGCGGCTGCGGTGAGCTCGCCCTTTACCTGTTTCCGGCTGATCAGATCCTCGATCTCGGCCGGCGCGAACCAGGCCGGCGAGCCCAGGATGTCCGAGTCCGTGACCGCGTAGCTCGTCTGGCGCGGGTGCGCCGAGAGGTAGTTCAGCCGCAGCGACGTGCCCACCCGATGGCCGTCGGGGCCGTGCTCGCGCACGACCGAGACGCCGATCAGGTGCGCGTCCGAGGCGGCGTACCCCGTTTCCATGAGCAGGTTGCGGTTCACGGAGTGCTCGGGCAGCTGCACGCTCCCGTCCTCGTCGACCGGCGCCATCCACCCGGTGGGGAAGTTCCAGCGCTCGTCGCCCTCGCGGTTCAGCTGCCGCACCATCAGGAGCTCGCCGCCATGCTCGACGATCGAGCACACGGTCGTCGCCATGATGGCGGGATGATCGACCCCAAGCAGGTCGCGGGCGGCCGCGACCACGGCCGAGGGATCCGGCTCGATGCGCTCGGTCACTGGCAGATCCTACACCGGCCCGCCATCGACCCCAGGCGCGGCGGGCCCGGCCCTACGACTCGCGCAGGAGCTCCGCCAGGAACTCGTCCAGATCGGCGCGGAACTGGCCTGCCTCGAAGCCACGCACCCACGCCCGCAAAAGGGCTTCGACGCCTGTGAATCCGACCGCTTCGCCGATGAAGCTGTCGCCGTCGAACACGAGGTACCGGCGGCCGCCCGGAACTGCCAGCCGCCAGTGCACGCGGTGCCCCAGCTCGTGATCTATGTGCCCTGCAAGTGCCCGGACGTCGTCCTCTGCCTCAGCCATCATGCCTCCTCCGTTGTGCCCCCGGTTAGTCTGCCCCCGGAATCGCGTAGTGCCCTCACCCGATCGGGTGATCCGGGCCCGGGGATGCCCCCCGGTAGTCTTCGCGGCATGGGTCACACGGAGCAGCCGGACCTGGCGCACCGTCTACGGACGCCGCTGGCCGTGATCGTCGGCTACATCGAGATCCTCGCCCTCCGTGACCGCGACGGCGAGAATGCCGAGATCCTCGAGCATCTGCGCGAGGCGGCTGCGGATCTCGGCGCCCAGATCGACGCGGTGGTCGCGGCCGACTCGGCG
>JAICJC010000037.1 GCA_025928655.1 Thermoleophilia bacterium
GACGCCGGGCGGCCGGGCGCTCAAGTTCTACTCGTCCGTGCGGCTCGACATCCGCCGCATCGAGACGCTCAAGGAGGGCACCGAGGCCGTCGGCAACCGCGTCCGGGTCAAGGTCGTGAAGAACAAGGTCGCGCCGCCGTTCAAGCAGGCCGAGTTCGACATCGCCTACGGCGAGGGCATCTCCTGGGAAGGCTCGGTGCTCGACGTCGCCCTCGACCATAAGCTGATCCAGAAGTCCGGCTCGTACTTCTCGTTCGGCGAGGAGCGGCTCGGACAGGGTCGCACGAACGTCAAGGCGTTCCTGGTCGAGCACCCCGACGTCACCGCGAAGCTGCTCGAGGGTATTCAGGCGGCAATCCCTGACACCGTCGTCCCGACCCGCACGGGGGCAGACGCGGCGCCGGTCAAGCTGCCGACCTCCGGCGATGCCGGCTCCGACGACGAGGCCGCCAGGTCGAACGGCGCCTCCCTGTCTCCGGTCGAGTAGCGCGAGAGCCGCGATGGACGTCCAGCCCGGCTCCGCCGACACGGTCGCCGGGCTGCGGAGGCCGCGGCCGGGCGATCCGACGGTCGAGGTGCTGCTCGCATCGGGCGAGCGGATCCGGGTGCACGACCGCAGGCTGGCCGAGCACGGTCTGGCGGTGGGCGACGAGCTCGACCAGGCTGCGTGCGCCGCGTTGCGCGAGGCCGGCCGCGCCGACGCGGCCGAACGACGGGCGCTACGGCTGATCGGCGTCCGTCCCCGGTCCCGGGCCGAGCTCGCGCGCCGGATGGGGGAGTGGGGCCTGTCCGAGGCGGCCGCGGCGACCGTGCTCGAGCGCCTGTCGGCGATCGGGACCGTCGACGACGGCGTCTTGGCCGCGGCCGTGGTTTCCAGCCGCCGGGCGCACGCGTACGGCCGGCTGCGGGTCGACGCCGACCTCGAGCGCCTGCGCGTCGATCCCGCCGCCCGCGCGCTCGCAGGCGCGGACGCGGGCGACGAGGCCGAGCGGGCCCGCCGGGCGCTGGGGGCGCGCGGCGCGCCTGACCCCGGCGATCCGGCCGGGCTGCGGCGCGCGGCGGGCTATCTGCAGCGGCGCGGGTTCGACGCCGAGACGGTCGCCGCCGTGCTCGGCCTCGACGTCGACTGAGGCTCTGCCTACGAGACGCAGCCTCCGGCGAGCGGCATCACCCTCGACCTCCATGCCATGACCCGGCACTCGCCGAAAGCGCGCGAAGCTTGTCCGCCTTCGTCGGGTGTCCGCCGCTGGGGGCTGCCGCCCGTTGCCCGGTCAACCGCCTGTCGACTACGATCCAGGTCGAGTCCGGCATCAGTTGCCGCCGTTTCGTACCTCTCCTGCCGAAGGGCGGGTCGGTTGCACCGGGTAACGTCTTCGATCAGTTCGCGCTTCACCTTCGCCCATGCGGAGCGGGCGCGAGCCTCGGCACGCCCCGATGCGCGGTGGCAGCCGGGCGCGCATACCTGATTTGATGACGGCGGGCGCCTCGAGCGCGCCGCCACGCACATAAGGAGACGCGGTGGAGGCTGTTCTGATCGCGCTCGCGCTGATTCTCGGCGTGGGCGCCGGTTACGCCGTGGAGAACCGGCGCCGGCGCCCCCAGATCGCCGAGGCGGAGCGGCAGGCGCAACGGATTCTCGAGGACGCCGAACGCCAGGCCGGTGCGCAGCTGAAGGAGGCCCAGGTGGCCGCCCGCGAGGAGCTCCTCGCCCAGCGCACCGAGCAGGAGCGCGACCTGGCCGAGCGGCGGGCGGAGCTGATCAAGGCGGAGGAGCGCCTGTCGAGCGTCCAGACCCAGGTCGACACCCGGGCCGAGGAGCTGGCCCGGCGCGACCAGTCGATCGCCGACCGGGAGGCCCACGCGAAGCAGCTGCAGGACGAGCTGAAGGCCGCCCGCGACGCCGAGCTCGCGGGCCTGGAGCGCATCGCCGGCATGACCGCCGCCGACGGCCGCGCGGCCCTGCTCGAGCGCGTCGAGCAGGAGGCCCGCACCGACATGGCCAGGCTGGTGCGCCAGATCGAGGAGGAGGCCCGCCTCGACGCCGAGAAACGCGCCCGCAACATCCTCTCGATCGCGATCCAGCGCACGGCGTCCGGCCACACCGCGGAGACGACCGTGTCGGTCGTCCAGCTGCCGTCCGACGATCTCAAGGGCCGCATCATTGGCCGCGAGGGCCGCAACATCCGCGCCCTCGAGAACCTGACCGGGGTCGACGTCATCATCGACGACACGCCCCAGGCGGTCGTGCTCTCCGCCTTCGACGGCGTCCGCCGCGAGATCGCCCGTCTGACCATCGAGAGCCTGATCGCCGACGGTCGCATCCATCCCTCGCGGATCGAGGAGACCTACTACCAGTCGAAGGCCCAGATCGAGCAGCAGATCGTCCAGGCCGGCGAGCAGGCCTGCTTCGAGGCCAACGTGCACGGCCTGCACCCGGAGCTCGTGAAGGTCCTCGGCCGGCTGCGCTATCGCACCAGCTACGGCCAGAACGTGCTCAAGCACTCGGTCGAGTGCGCCCACCTCGCGTCGATCATGGCGGCGGAGCTGGGCGCGAGCCAGAAGACCGCGCGCCGGGCCGCCCTGCTGCACGACATCGGCAAGGCGGTCACCCACGAGGTCGAGGGCCCGCACGCGGTCATCTCCGCCCAGATGGCGAAGAAGTTCCGCGAGTCGCCGAGCGTCTGCCACGCCATCGAGGCCCACCACTACGACGTCGAGCCGCAGACGGTGGAGTCGGTGCTCGTGATCGCCGCCGACGCCGTCTCGGCATCCCGGCCGGGGGGCCGCGGCGAGAGCCTGGAGCACTACATCAAGCGGCTGGAGGCGCTGGAGCAGATCGCGACCGCGAAGGACGGGGTCGAGCGCTGCTACGCGATGCAGGCGGGGCGCGAGATCCGGGTGATGGTGAAGCCCGAGGAGGTGGACGACGACACGGCCGCGCTCCTGAGCCACCAGATCGCACGCGAGATCGAGGACCAGCTCGAGTACCCGGGCCAGATCAAGGTGACGGTGATCCGCGAGTCGCGCGCGACCGAGATCGCCAAGTAGCGCCTCGGGACTGTCCCCACTGGGGACAGTCCCCGATTGACGTCGGCGGGTTTACAGAAGGCTTACTGGACTCGATCTCTTGGGTGCCGATACAGGTCGCATGCGAAAGATCGCCTTCATCATCGCCGTCGCCGCCGCCCTCGCGGCCGCCGCGCCCGCGTCGGGCGCCACCCTGCTCGCGAAGGCCTGCAGGACGAGCTGCTCGTCGTTCAGAGCGAGCGGCAGCGGCACCGTCAGCATCGTCGCCAACGGGGCCGAGTGGGGCACCATGTCCCGCGGGACCATCTGGATGCGCGACCGCACGGGCCGTGGAAATCCCAGAAACTGGGTGAACGGCAGGGGTCTGCACTGGAAGTACCTGGGGCGGGACGGCTGGAGGGTGAGCTCGTCCTCCCAGATGACGCTCTCGGCCAGCACGAAGTTCTGGATCAAGCTCCAGGGCCGGCAGATCAGGGTCTGCGGCGTGTTCGACGGGAGCGGCACCATCTCCGGATCCGGCACGTACTTCGTCAACGGCCACAAGCACCGCTGGCCCGCCTCGACCGCGCATCTGCACTTCTAGGGTCCGGCCTGAGCAGCCTGTAGGCTACGCCAATGGCCGAGAAGATCCTCGTCGTCGAGGATGAGCGGAACATTGCCTCATTCGTCGCGATGTACCTGAAAAACGCGCGCTACCAGGTCGACATCGCCCGCGACGGAGCCGAGGCGCTGCAGAAGGCCGACAGCATCAATCCCGACCTCGTCGTGCTCGATTTGATGCTGCCGGACATCGACGGCCTGGAAGTGTGCCGCCAGATCCGCTCGACGTCCGACGTCCCGATTCTGATGCTCACCGCCCGGGACGACGACGTCGACAAGATCGTCGGGCTCGAGGTGGGGGCAGACGACTACCTCACGAAGCCGTTCAATCCGCGCGAGCTCGTCGCGCGGATCAAGTCGATCCTGCGCCGGTCGAGCCAGACGGCGCGCTCCTCGCGGCCCCAGGAGGCGGCGATGGACCACGGCAACCTGCGCATCGACGCGGGCCGTCGCGAGGTGACGGTGTCGGGCCGGCACGTCCAGCTCGCGCCGAAGGAATTCGACCTTCTGTGGGAGCTGCTCGACCACCGCGGGCTGGTGCTGACCAGGGATCAGCTGCTCGAGCGCGTGTGGGGATACACCTTCGCGGGGGACACCCGCACCGTAGACGTGCACGTGCGCCAGCTACGGCGCAAGCTCGGCGATGACTGCCCTGTCGCCACCGTGTGGGGCGTGGGCTACAAGGTCGCTGACGATGCTGCAGTCACTTAGGGCACGACTCGCCTTCCTCTTCGCGGGCACGCTCGTCCTGGCAACGGTCACGGCAGCCGTCGTCGTGGTCAGCCTGTACCAGTCGTACAACCGCGACCAGACGGAGGCGGAGCTGCGCAAGCAGGTCTCGGGGGTCGCGAGCTACTACGAGCGGGCGTTCCGGCGCTCATTCCGCCAGGGCAAGCCGCCCCCGCCCAAGATTCTGAAGACCGAGTTCGAGGGCGTCAGCGACGCGAAGCTGTACCAGATCGGCCCGACCCTCTTCCCGAACGCGCCGAACACGCTGAACAACGCCCACATCCACCTGGACTACTCGACCCTGGGCCCCAAGGCGAGGCCCGTGTACCAGTTCTCGTCGGACGGGGCGACCTACATCGGTGTGGGCGCACCGATCTTCAGCGGGAAGCAGCCGATCGGGGCGGTCGTGCTGGCCAAGCCCCTCGCCGACGTGAACAACGCCTGGAAGAACGTCATCGGCCTCGTCGCGGCGGGCGTCGCCGTCGGCCTGATCGTGGCGATCATCCTCGCCACCTACGTCGCGCGCCGCATCACCCACCCGCTGCGCGTGCTGGGCAGCGCCGCGGACAAGGTGGCGCGCGGCGATCTGGACGTGAACGTCATCGGGAAGCGCACCTCCGACGACGAGCTGGGGCAGCTCGCCACCCGGTTCCAGGGCATGGTCGACCGCCTGCGCGAGGTGGACGAGCTCGAGCGCAACTTCCTCATGCGCGTGACCCACGAGCTGCGAACGCCGCTGACTGCCATCTCGGGCCACGTCCAGGCGCTCGCCGAGGGGGTCGTGGGGCCCGACGACCTCGACGAGTCGCTGACCGCGGTGAACGAGGAGGTGCGCCGCCTCGACCGCCTGGTGGGCGACCTGCTCGACCTGACCCGGCTGGAGGCGCACCAGTTCCGGGTCGTCAGCGAGGAGGTCGGCCTGGCGGCGCTGCTCGAGCGCGCGGCGGCATCGTTCCGCGAGAAGGCGCGCACGAACGACGTCATCTTCCACACGCCGATCGACCAGGCGCCGACGATCATCACCGACGGCGACCGCGTGCTCCAGATCGTGAACAACCTGCTCGACAACGCGTTCCGGTGGACGCCGCGCGGCGGCACGGTGCAGCTCGGCTGCTCGACCTCGAACGGCGTCGCCGCGATCAGCGTCTCCGACACGGGCCGCGGCATCTCGCCGGCCGAGAAGGAGGCCGTCTTCCACCCGTTCTACAGCCGCCGCGGCGAGGGCGGCACGGGCCTCGGCCTCTCCATCGCGCGCGAGCTCGCGACCGCGCTCGGCGGCCGGCTGTCGGTCGAGAGCGAGCCCGGCCAGGGCTCGACCTTCACCCTCTCACTGCCGCGGAAGCGGCGCCGGCGGGCGAAATGAGGATCCGCCTGTGTGACACCGAGGAGGCCGTCTCCGGCATCAGCGTCGAGCTCGTGATCACGGCCGAGCCGTTCGCCGACTCGGTGCCCTACTCGCTCACCCTGCACGCGGGCGGCGCGGCCGTCGCCCACGTGCCGGACGCCGAGCTGACGCCCGCCGAGCTGTTCGCGCTCGGCCACGCGCTGCTCGACGCCGCCGCGGACGGCTTCGGGCATTTCGTCCCCGCCGACGAGGTGTTCGGGCTCGACCTGGCCCCGCCCAGCGTGCCGCGCGCGATCGACGAGGTCGGCATCGGGATCTGGGTCGACGCCGGCCGCGCCCAGACGCGCGAGCCGACCCGGAGCGGCGTCGCGGTGCAGCTGATCGTCGACGCGCCGGCCCTCGCCGCCGTCGCGGAGGCCGTCTGCGACCAGGCCGCCCGCGTGCTCAGCCGCTAGGGCTCCGCACCAAACGGGGTCAGACCCCTTTTGGTGCATGCGCCGGCGAGCGGTCAGTCGTCGTGTTCGAGCTGGAGCTCTGAGGCGGCGTCCCAGAAGGCCGCCAGGTCGGCCTCCGAGAAGAGCACGAAGACGACGCGGCGCACGTGCTCGGAGGCCTCCGCCGCCGCCACCGCGGCCGGCAGCGCGACCCGGGCGGACCGGTCGATCGGGTAGCCGTAGACGCCGGTCGAGATGGCCGGGAAGGCGACCGAGACACAGCCCAGCCCGTCCGCCACCTCGATGCTGCGGCGATGGGCCGAGGCGAGCAGCTCCGGCTCGCCCGCCTCGCCGCCGTCCCATACCGGGCCGACGGCGTGGACGACGTAGCGGGCCGGCAGGTCCCCGGGGCCCGTCGCCTTTGCCTCACCGGTCGGGCACCCTCCCAGCCGCCGGCACTCCTCCATGATCCGCGGGCCGCCCGCGCGGTGGATCGCCCCGTCGACGCCGCCGCCGCCCCGCAGTCCGCTGTTTGCGGCGTTCACGATCGCGTCGACCGCCACGCGGGTGATGTCCCCCTGCACGAGCTCGAGCTGCACGCCCATCGCCGTCCACGATACCCTCGGCTCAGGAAAGGAGCGGGCATGGATCTTCGAGCCACACAGGAGCCGCTGAAGGCGGGATACCGGGCCGACCCGGCGAGCGGCAAGATCACGCTGGTCGCAACGGGAGGGCAGGGGGACGAGCCGATCTCCTGCTCGGTCGACCTGGGCCGCGCGATCCAGGAGGCCCAGGCGCACGCGGGAGTCGGCGGTGCCGGCACGGGCGCATGCTCGGGCGACATGCTGCTCGGCGCGCTCGCCGCCTGCTCCCAGATCACGTGCCAGATGGTGGCGGCCGCGATGGGGCTCGAGGTGCGCCACATCCGGGTGACCGTCGAGGGCGACCTCGACCTGCGGGGAACGCTCGGCGTCGATCGCGATGCGCCGGTCGGGTTCACCGACATCCGGCTCGCGTTCGATGTCGACGCGCCAGGCGCGACCGAGGAGCAGCTCGACGGCCTGCGCCGCCGCACCGAGCGCTACTGCGTCGTCATGCGGACGCTGACCGACCCGCCGCCGGTCACGGCCGCCTGGGACTGACGCGCCCCCGAGGGGCTACGCTCCTTCGCGTATGTGGATCGTCGAAGCCATCATCATCGGGCTGATCGTCGGGTTCATCGCCCGGCTGGCCGTGCCCGGGAAGCACCCGACCGGCCTGATCGTCACCGCCATCATCGGGATCGCCGGATCGGTGATCGCGACGGCCGCCGGCAAGGCCGCCGGCTGGTACCACTCCGGCCAGTCCGCCAGCTTCCTGGCGTCGATCGTCGGCGCCATCGTGCTGCTCCTGGCGCTGCAGGCGCTCTCCGGCCGCCGGACCTGGTAGCCCCCGCCGCTCAGAGCAGCTCTGCGATCAGGCCCGCCGCGCGGACGGCGCCATCCGGCGTGACCCGGCGGTAGGCGAGCGGGCGCCGGAGCTCCGCCTCGATCGCCGCCGCAACCGCCGCGGGCCCGTCCGCGGCGAAGTCCATCCGCCGGCCGGCGCCATGCCGATCGAGCCGGTGTGCGACGTGCCGATTCTGCTCGAAGTGGCGCTGCAGGGGGAAGTAGAGGAACGGGCGCTCGGCCGCGGTCAGCTCCATCGTCGTCGAGAGCCCGCCGTGGGCGATCGCGACATCGCAGGCCGCCAGCTCCCGGTAGAGGCGGTGCACGTACCCGCGCGACTCCACGCCGCCGTCGTGGGGAAGCGTCGCGGGGTCGATGCGCGGTCCGGCGACCACGATCATCCGCAGCCCGGGGACGCGCTCCCTCGCCTCGGGAAACGCCTCGACGGCACGCCGGAGCAGCGGGCCGCCGACCGCCGAGCCGCCGGCCGCGACCATGCACACGACGTCGTCCGCGCGGTACCCGAGCTCGGCCCGGAGCGCCTCCCGGTCGGCGATCTCGTCGGGCTGGAACCCGGTGATGTAGCCCGCAAAGCGGAAGTGCTCCTCCGTCCACTCGCGCATCTCCGGCAGGCCCGGCCCCAGGCGCCCGGGGACGACGTCGTCGGGCTCGCCGATGAAGATCGACCGGTCGCGGAGGCGTGGGTTGCGGGCGACGTGCTCGACCATCTGGGCGTTCCAGTCGGCGGCCAGAAAGGCCTCACGCTCGCCGCCGCCCGGCATCGGCAGCACCCCGACGAAATCCGTGAGCCACACGTAGGGTGCGGTCTTCAGCTCCGGGTTCTCGTGCAGGAAGTAGTCGACCTCCCACGCCTCGTCGGCGATCCACAGGTCGAACCGCTCCTCGCGGACGACGTCGGCGAACACCATGAAGTTGGCGCAGAAGATCTCGTCCAGGCGGCGCAGCATGTGGAAGGCGTGCAGCTCGTGGGCGCCGGCCTCGGCGTCGACGTGGGCCGCCTCGGGAGCCAGCGCCGCGCTGGCCGGATGGATGGTCTCGCCGCAGCTTCGGAGCAGCGTCGTCACGGGCGGCTGTGCCAGCCACTGCACCTCGAGGCCGGGGACGAGGCGGCGGAGCTCGCGCGCGATCGCGACGTCGCGCCAGGCGTGCCCGAGGCCGATCGGGGAGCAGACCATCAAGGCCCGCCGGGAGCGCAGCGGCGCCGGTGTCCAGACGGTTCTACGGGGCGCCGGCGGCTCGAAGCGAGATGCGAAGTCGTGGATCAGCCGGTTCACGAGCACCGGGTGGCGGGCCTGCGGGATGTGGCCGGTGCCGGCGAGGCCGATGTGCTCCGCCCCGACGAGCTCCGCGAGCGCGAGGCCCCGCCCGTACGGCTGGCAGTTGTCGCGTTCGCCCTGCACGACGAGCATCGGGCAGCGCACCCGCCGGCAGATCGCCTCGACCTCCTCCTTCGTCTCGGCGACCGGTTCGGCCTCGTCCATGAGCAGCACCTCGACGGGCCCGTCGAGGCCGTATGCGACGGCGTCCTCGACCTGCTTCGTGGAGTGCGGCTCCGGGAACATCTCGCCGAAGAAGAACTCGAGAAAGCCGCGGTGAGCCCGCGCGTTGTCGGGGGCGTTGTACTTCTCCCCCCCCGGCGGGTGGCCGACCTCGTCGACCCGCACGACGGCCCGGTTCTCGTGCGGCGGGGTGAGGAGCGGCACGCCCGGGGCAACGGCCACGATCCCGAGGACGCGATCCGGATGTGCCGCAGCCACCTGGATCGAGGTCCAGACGCCGTCGCCGCAGATGCCGGCGAGCACGGCGGCGCCGGCCACGGTCGCATCCATCACCGTCAGGCAGTCGTCCGCCCGCCAGCGGCCGAGCCACCGCTGCGTCGTGTCGGGGCTGTCCGACCGCCCGTTGCCGCGGCCGTCGTAGAGGACCACGCGGTGGTGGCGGGCGAGATAGTGCACCTGCGCCTTCCAGATGCGCGAGTGGCTGATGGGGTTCGGCGGGAGGAGCACGATCGTCGTGGCCCCGGCGCCGTGGACCTCCCAGTACAGGCGCACACCGTCGCCCGCCGTCGCGTACCCGTGCTCGTCCGGTTCGCGGGAGCGGGTGCCGGTTTCGGTGACGCTCACGCCAGGATCCCGATCGGTGCCATCTCGAACCTCCGCCGATTGACGATACCGGCGACGGTAGGGCGAATGTCGGCCGCTCGCCTCAGGGGGGCACCTGGTCCGCGGACGCGGGCGGCCGGCGGCCGCGCCGAGCGCCCTACGCCGCGGGAGGGCCGGGCTTGGAGCCGTAGCGAGCGCCGATCTTCGCCATCTCGGCGGAGGCCGTGCCCGATCCGCCGCCGATCCGCATCACCGTCTCGCCCGCTCCTCGCGGCGGCACTGGCAGATCCCCGCCCGCTTGGCCGAGCGGGTGCAGAGCTCCCGGCACCGATCGACGGTGAACCCGCAATCGCAGCCGTCGTCGTTGTGCCGGTCGCCCTCGCGCTCGTGGGGATGCGTTGCCGGGGGCGCGATCGTCACCCACCCATTGTCCCACGGGCACGTTGGAGGCTCCGGGTATCGTTGCGCGGGCTCGCCATGAAGCCGACGTCGAGGAACTCCAATCTGGATCCGGCCGTCTGATTGACGGAATGGCGCACCCGACCGAGAAGAGGCCGACACGCGGTCTACTGCTCTGCATCGCGGCCGTTGCTGCGGCTCTCCCGGCGGGGTGCGTCGGGTCGTCGTCCACTCACACTGCAGTGGGGGACGGGAAGGTATGGGGAAGCACGGCAAACCTGCCCCCGGGCGTTGACACCGGTACCGAGAGGACATTGCTCACCGAATGGCGGGCCGCTCGCTTCGGGTGCGGGAACGCATCCGGGTGTCGCTCGCGGCCTGGCGCGTTTTCCACCGGGAAGCGTTTGCTGACGGCGATGCGTCGGATGAACCCCGCCGTCCCGGCAACCGACGATCTCGACGCCACGATGGCTCTGGCGAACTTCGTCTTCGTCTTGCCGGACTCGAATGCGAACCGGCTGGACATCGCCAGGGCCGACGCAAGCGGCCGGTACGTCCATCTGGTCGCCGTCGGCGCGGAGCAACCCCGCCTCCGAGTCGGCGCGCTCTGAATCCTGGCCCCGGGTATCCTTCGCTCGCGATGAAGCGCTACCACGTCACCACCTTCGGGTGCCAGATGAACGTGCACGACTCCGAGCGGATCAAGGGCCTGCTCGAGTCGGTGGGGCTGGGTGAGGCGGCGACCCCCGACGACGCCGACTTCCTCGTCTTCAACACCTGCACCATCCGCGAGAAGGCCGACGAGCGCCTCGTCGCCCACCTGATGGACGCCCGCGCGGCCAAGCAGCGCGATCCGGGCAAGGTTGTCGTCGTGGGCGGCTGCTGGTCGGAGTCGATGAAGGACGAGCTGTTCGACCAGTTCCCGTTCGTCGACCTCGCCTTCGGCCCCGGGAACATCCACCGCCTGGGCGACTTCATCCAGGCCGGGGGCGAGATCCCGCGGGGCCACTTCTCGACGTTCGACAGCTTCGCCGGCGACCTGCCGCTCAAGCGCGACCGCGACTACCAGGCCTGGCTCCAGATCTCGACCGGCTGCAACTGCAACTGCGCCTACTGCATCGTGCCGAGTGTCCGCGGCCGCGAGCACAGCCGCCACCCGGACGACCTGGTGCGGGAGGCGTCGGCGCTGGCGGCCGACGGCGTGCGCGAGCTCACCCTGCTCGGGCAGAACGTGAACTCCTACGGCCGCGACCTGCGCCCGGCGGTGACGACGAGCTTCGCCGCGCTCCTGCGGGCGCTCGATGCCGTCCCGGGGATCGAGCGGATCCGCTTCACGAGCCCGCACCCCAAGGACATGCGCGACGACGTGATCGAGGCGATGGCCGACTCGCCGGCCGTGTGCGAGCACCTGCACCTGCCCGTCCAGTCCGGCTCGACCCGGGTGCTGAAGGCGATGCGCCGCACCTACTCGCGCGAGCGCTACCTGACCCTCGTCGAGCGCATCCGCGACCGGATCCCGGACATCGCCCTGACGACCGACATCATCGTCGGCTTCCCCGGCGAGACCGACGCCGAGTTCGAGGACACGCTCACGCTGGTGGACGAGGTCGGCTACGACCACGCCTTCACCTTCGTCTACTCGCCCCGCCGGGGCACCGACGCCGCCCGGAGGGAAGACCAGGTGGCGGAGGAGGTGAAGAAGGAGCGCATCCAGCGCCTCGTCGACCTCGTGCAGGCGCACGCCGCCCGCCGCAACGCGGCGCTGGTGGGAACGGTGCAGGAGGTGCTCGTCGAGGGGCCGAGCCGCACCGATCCGTCCGTCCTGCGCGGCCGCACGCGCGCGAACAAGGCGGTCAACTTCGGGGGCGAGGCGACCGCGGGTGAGCTGGTGGACGTGCGGATCACGGCGTCGACCTCGCAGACGCTCGCGGGGCAGCTCGGCGCTCCCGTCGCCGTCTAGGAGCCCGCGGTGGGGGTCGTGGCCATCTTCGGGCCGACGGCGTCAGGCAAGAGCGCGGTCGCACTCGCGCTGGCCGAGCGAGTCGGCGGCGAGATCGTCTCCTGCGACGCGATGCAGCTCTACCGGGGCCTGCCCATCCTGACGAACCAGCCGGGCGCGGACGACCTCGCCCGCGCGCCGCATCACCTGGTGGGCGTCTGGACGACGGACCACGCCGGCTCCGTGGCCGAGTATGCCGGGCTGGCCCACGCGGCCGTCGACGACGTGATCGCCCGTGGGCGCACGCCGGTGGTATGCGGCGGCAGCGGCCTCTACCTGCGAGCCGCCCTCGCCGACATGCCGCTGCCACCGCAGGTGGGGGCGGCCGAGCGGGCCCGGTTCGAGCGGCTCTACGACGGGGAGGGCGCGGCCGCCGCCCACGCCCGGCTCGCGGCGGCCGATCCGTCCGCGGCCGTGGCCGTGCACCCCAATGACCGCCGCCGCGTCGTCCGCGCGCTCGAGCTGCACGCGGCCGGTTCGAGCCTGGCGCCGGAGCACGACCGCCTGTGGGGCGACGACGCCCGCCATCCGACGGCGGTGATCGGGCTCGCCGTGCCCGCCGCGGCCGTCGCCGAGCGGATCGACCGCCGCACACGGGCGATGTTCGACGCCGGCGTGGTGGAGGAGGTGCGCGCCGCGCGCGGGGCGGGGCGGTTCTCGGCGACCGCCGAGCGCATCCACGGCCTCCAGGACGTCACCGACCTGCTGGCAGGCCGGATCGACCGCGCCGAGGCCGAGCGGCGCCTGGCGCTGCGCACCCGCCGCTACGCGAAGCGCCAGCGCACCTGGATGCGGCGCCTGCCCGGGCTGCGGCTCGTCGACGCCGACCGGGACGCCGCCGCCGTGGCGGCCGAGATCGAGGCGGGGCTGTGATCGGCGGCCGGCGCGAGCACGACGCCGTCCGCGAGGCCCGTGACGCGCTCGTCATCGTCGCGGCCGCCGCGCCGGTGACGGCCGCCGTGGCGGTGCTCATCGGCCTGGTCTGGGGCGACGTCGCCGACTGGGCGATCTGGATGATCGGGAGCGTGGTCGTGGCCGTGCTCCTGCTGGGGACGCTCGGCTCGGCGCTGCTCCTGGCGGACAGGCTCGGCGCCCGGTTCATGGGCGCGCGCCCGTATGCGATCAGCCGCATGCGGCTCGTCACGATCGCCCTGGTCGCCGGCGTCGCGCTCGTCGGCGGACTGCCGGCGACGTGGCCGGTCGTGATCGGCTTCGGGCTCGTGTGCGCCGTGCTCGCCGGGATCGTCCTGCTCGGCGCGTTGGCCGGGACGCACTAGAGCGGTTCGGCGATGCGGGCGGCGACGGCGGCGGGGCAGCCTCCGCGCACGAGGCTCATGACCTCGTGGATGTCGACGTCCGTGCGCTCCGCCAGACGCAGGGCGAGGCGGGCCTCGACGCCCGCTCCCAGGAGCAGGCCGAACCGCCAGCCGACGAGGCGGGAGTGGTGGACGTCAATCGGCGGTGCGGCGTCGGCCGCAGAGGATCGGCTCGCGGGCCGCAGCCGGAGCGAACGGCCGGGGGAAGCGACCGCAGCGGGGACGGCGGCGCGCGAGCGACTCCGCAGGGCGGCCCGCACGATCAGCCCCACACCCGCCGCTGCGCACAAGACGGTCGCGAGAAGCACGAACCAGCCTGGCATTGGAGACCTCCGGGTGTCGAATACGGCGGATGGCTGCGGGGCCGGGGCCCGGCCCCGCAGCCGTTCGTGCCGCTGATGCGGCTACTGACCCATCTTCACGCCGGGCTCGCCATCCGCGTACTGCACGGGGACGATCGGCTTGCCACCGGGCACGTTGGCCGCCCTCGACATCTTGAAGAGCGGCAGGATGGTGCGACCGGTGGTCGCTGCCATCATCATGGCCGAGGCGGTGTACCAGGCCAGGACAGCAGAGGCGACCAGGACCCAGCCACCCCACGTGAGCAGGGTGCTCGAACCGATCAGGTAGCTGAGGGCGAGGAGCACCGAGCCCGCTGTCAGGGTGCCGAGAACCGAGAACAGCGAGAGGCTCTCGGCCAGCGAGGCCAGCGCCCCGCTCAGGGTGATCGCCGCAAGGACGATGAACCAGTAGCCGAGGGGGACGAACGTGCTCCCCGTCGGCGGTGTGATCGTGTGGTTCGCGACCAGCCACCAGAACAGGCCGTACGCGATCCAGAACGACCCCCACGTACCGTGCATCGCCGTGGCGAGCGCGTCACGGGCCCTGTACGCCCAGACACCTGCGGTGAACTGGGCCACGCCGCCGAGGATGGCGGCGAATGGGAACAGGAAGAGCGGCGACGTGGTGGTGTTGCCGTACCAGCCCGCGAGATTCGATGCCACCATGAAGGTGGCGGCGGCGAAGCCGAAGAGGCCCAGGACGCTCGGGGCCGCAACCGGCTGCAGGAAGATCCGGGCCGGGATCCCGTCCCATGACCGGAGCGCTCCCACGTCGCCGTTCCGGGGCTCGGTCCGCACAGATTCGTGCCGGACGGTGCTCATGAGACTCCTTTCCTCGAAGTTTATATCGTAATACGATCTACCCACCGCACATCGTGGCAAACACCGGGGGATATCCTCCGCCGGGATGCGGTTCGAGAAGTGGCAGGCGGCAGGCAACGCGTACCTCGTGATCGAGAGCGGCGACCTCTCCCATCCCCTGACCCCGGCCCGCGTCGTGCGCATCTGCCACGCCGACCTGGGGGCGGGCAGCGACGGCATCCTGGTGCTCGAGCCCGTCGGGCCGGGGCACGTCCGGGTGCGGATCCTGAACCCCGACGGGAGCGACGCCGAGTTCTCCGGCAACGGCAGCCGGATCGCCGTCGGCTACGTGGCCGACCGCGACGGGCGGACGGATGTGACCCTGGAGACGCCGAAGGGCACGGTGGCGGGGACGGTCGAGGGTGACAGCGTGACCGTCGACGCCGGCCCGGCCGCCCTGGAGGGGCCGGATCACCGGCCCGACGGCGGCGAGCCGCCCGCGCCGATCTATCAGTTCGTCTCGCTCGGGAACCCGCACTGCGTGATCGAGAGCGAGGGGGTCGACGGGCTGGACCTGGCCGCCGTGGGGCCGGCGATCGAGCGCCACCGCTGGTTCCCCAACCGCACGAACGTCGAGTTCTACCGGCCGCTGGGCGGGAACGACATCCGCATGCGCGTCTGGGAGCGCGGGGCGGGGGAGACGCTCTCGTCAGGCTCCGGGTCGAGCGCCGCGGCCGTCGCCGCCGTGGTGGCCGAGCGGGCGCAGAGCCCGGTGACGGTGCACACCGACGGCGGCGAGCTCGTCGTCGCGGTCGACGAGAGCCTGCACGTGCGCCTGACCGGCCCTGCGCAGCGCGTCCACCGGGGCGAGTTCTCGCCCGCGTTCACCGCCGCCCTGGAGGAGCTCTAGCCATGCGCCCCGCCGCCCGCGTCCAGGCGCTGCCGCCGTATCTCTTCGCCGAGCTCGAGCGCAAGATCGACGAGCGCCGCAAGGCCGGGATCGAGGTCATCTCGCTCGGCATCGGCGACCCGGACGTGCCCACCCCTGCCGCCGTCGTCGCGGAGGCGCAGCGCCAGGTGGCGCGGCCCGAGAACCACCGCTACCCGTCGAACCGCGGCCTGGCCGAGTTCCGGCAGGCGGTCGCGACCTTCTACGACCGCCGCTTCGGGGTCGACCTCGATCCGGATACCGAGGTGCTGCCGCTCCTGGGCGGCAAGGAGGGCGTCGCGCACGTCTGCTTCGCGATGCTCGACCCCGGCGACGCCTGCCTGGCGGCCGACCCCGGCTACCCCGTCTACACGTCCGGCGCGCTGCTCGCGGGCGCCGAACCCGTGCTGATGCCGCTGACGGCCGCGCACGGCTTCCAGCCCAACCTGGACGCGATCCCGGAGGACGTCCGCGCCCGGGCGAACCTGCTCTTCTGCAACTACCCGAACAACCCCACGGGCGCCGTCGTCGACGTCGGCTTCTTCGAGCGCCTGGCGGCCTTCGGCCTCGAACACGACATCCCGGTCGTGCACGACAGCGCGTACTCGGAGATCACCTTCGACGGCTACACCGCCCCAAGCTTCCTCGAGGCGCCGGGGGCGCGCGAGGCGGGGGTCGAGATGTTCTCGCTCTCGAAGGCCTACAACATGACCGGCTGGCGCGTGGGGGCGGCGGTCGGCAACGCCGGGATGCTGGCGGCGCTCCTGAAGCTCAAGACCAACATCGACTCCGGCGTGTTCGACGCCGTCCAGCTCACCGCCGCGTCGGCGCTGCTCGGCCCGCAGGATCACGTGCGCGACATGTGCGAGATCTACCGCCGCCGCCGCAACCTCGTGCTCGCGGCGCTCGCGTCGGTCGGCATCGACGTGCCCGCGCCGAAGGGCACGATGTACGTCTGGGTGCCGGTCCCCGCGGGCCACACGTCCGTGTCGTTCGCCGAGCTCGTGCTCGACCAGGCGGCCGTCGTCGTCTCGCCGGGATCGTCGTACGGGCCGAACGGCGAGGGCTACGTGCGGCTCTCGCTGACGATCGCCGACGACGACCTGCGCGAGGCCGTCTCGCGTATCGAGAAGCACCTCCGCGTCGCCGCCTGACGCGGCCGGGGACGGCGCCCACCCCGTCCCTATACTGCTCTCGTGACCCGGATCACCAACCGTGATGAGGCCCCGGAGCGGGGGGTGGTCATCGCGTCCCTGCCGCCCGGCGCCGACGGCGCCGACGAACTCACGGAGATGCGGGAGCTGCTTCGCACCGCCCGGGTGGAGACCGTGGAGACGGTCGTGCAGCGCCGCCGCAGCCCCGACCCGCGCAGCTATCTGGGGCCGGGCAAGCTCGACGAGCTGCGCGACCTCGCCAAGGAGCTCGAGGCCGAGGTGGTCGTCTCCGACGACGAGCTGACGCCGCGCCAGCAGCGCACGCTCGAGGACGCCCTGCAGATGCGCGTCGTCGACCGCACGGCCGTCATCCTCGACATCTTCGCCCAGCACGCCCACACCGCCGAGGGCAAGCTCCAGGTGGAGCTGGCCCAGCTCGAGTACTCCATGGCCCGGATGCGGGGCATGTGGAAGCACCTCGAGCGGCTGGGAGGCGGCGTCGGCACCCGCGGCCCGGGCGAGACGCAGCTCGAGTCCGACCGCCGGATGGCCCGGCGGCGCCTCTCGCTCCTGCGCGGCCGCCTGCGCGAGGTCGCCTCCCGGCGCGGCGTGATGCGGCGGGAGCGGACGCGCTCGGCGACGCCCTCGGTGGCGCTGGCGGGCTACACGAACGTGGGCAAGTCGACCCTCCTGAACACGCTCACCGGGTCGGACGTCAGCGTCGACGACCGGCTGTTCGAGACGCTCGACCCGACGACGCGGGCCTTCCGCGAGGACGGCAGGTCGTACCTCGTGACCGACACCGTCGGGTTCATCGGCAAGCTGCCGCACACGCTGGTCGAGGCGTTCGCCGCCACGCTCGAGGAGACGCTCGCCGGCGACCTCGTGCTGCTGGTCGCCGACGCCTCCACGGGCGAGGACGGCATGCGCCGGCAGCTGGACGAGGTGCGGGCGGTGCTCGCCGACATCGGAGCGGACGAGCTGCCGACGATGCTCGTCGTGAACAAGATCGACGCGATCGACGCGCTGACCCGGCGGCGGCTCGAGAACCGGTTTTCGGACGCCGTCCTGATCTCGGCCCGCACCGGCGAGAACCTGGACGAGCTGAAGCGACGCGTCGCCGACTTCTTCAGCAGCCGCTACGTCGACGTGCGCCTGCTCGTCCCGCATGCCGAGGGCAGCGAGCTGTCGGCGCTCTACTCGACCGGCGCGCCGATCACGGCCCGCGAGGACGCCGCGGAGGGCGTGCTCGTGACGGCCAGGCTTCCGCGCGATATGGTCGGACGGTTCGCCGCCTACCGCGTATGACCGAGCTCCTCATCCGCCGCCTGCACCCGGACGCCCAGATGCCGGCGGGGGCGTACGAGGGGGACGCCGGGCTCGACCTGGCGAGCGTGGAGGAGGCGGTGCTCGCGCCGGGCGAGCGGTGCACCCTCGCAACCGGCCTCGCGGTGGCGATCCCGGCCGGCCACGCCGGGTTCGTCCAGCCCCGCTCGGGCCTGGCCTCGCGTCACGGCATCACCGTGGTGAACTCGCCCGGGCTGATCGACGCGGGCTACCGCGGCGAGCTGAAGGTGGTGCTCCTGAACACCGACCCCGACCAGCCCTTCCACGTGCAGCCCGGCGACCGGATCGCCCAGCTCGTCGTCCTGGCCCTGCCGCGCCTCACGGTCACCGAGGCCGACGAGCTCCCACCGTCCGAGCGGGCCGAGCGCGGCTTCGGCTCCTCGACGCTGAGACCGGGGGCGTGAGCGGCCCCCGCATCCGCGTCGGCGCGCTCCTGCGCCAGGGCGACGCCGTGCTGCTCCTGCAGCAGCGCAAGGGCGACCGCGCCTACTGGCTGCTGCCCGGGGGCGGAGTGGAGGAGGGCGAGTCGCTGCACGTCGCCCTCGCCCGCGAGCTCTCCGAGGAGTGCGGCCTGGAGGGGCTCTCGCTGGAGGGGCCGATCGCCATCGTGGAGTCGATCTCGCCGGCCGGAACGCGGCCGCGCAAGCACGTCGTCCACGTGATCTTCCACGCCGACGTCTCCGGGCGCAGCCTGGAGAGCGTCGCGTCCGCCGACGGCGCCATCCACGGCCACCGCCTGATGCACCGCGCCGAGCTGCCGTCGATCGACCTGCGCCCGCCGATCCACCGCTTCCTCGAGCGGTGGCGCTCCGGCGATCCCTTCGTGCACCTGGGCGAGCTCTGGGTGCGCTGAGTGGGGACTGTCCCCGCTCGGCGGGGACAGTCCCCGAGTGTTCGCGCCGCCCGGCCGGCCGACTCCCGGGCCATCGGCGCGCTCGCCAGCCGGGCGTGGCGGGCGGCCTACGCCGACGTGCTCGCGCCCGACGTGCTCGACTCGATGAACCCGCTCGAGCAGGCCGCCGACTGGCACGCCTACCTCTCCGACCTGCCGCCGGCCGACCGGCTGTGGGTGATCGGGCCGCCGGACGACGTGTGGGGTTTCGCCCGCACCGGCCCGTGTGCCGACGCCGACGCGCCGCCGGGGGCGGGGGAGGTGCACGGCCTCTACCTCGAGCCCGCCCGGATCGGCACGGGCCTGGGGCACGCGCTCTTCGCCCACGCCGTCGCCGACCTCGAGACGCGCCACGGCGTCGTCTGCGTGTGGCACTTCGCCGCGAACGAGCAGGCGGGCCGCTTCTACGAGCGCGCCGGGTTCGCCCTCGACGGTGCCGGCAGGCCCTCGAGCTTCGGCGTCGTCGAGGTGCGGCGGAGCCGCGCCCGACCCTAGCCTGCTGCGATCGCGAGGGCGGCGTCGTGCGCCATGCCCTCGAGCCGGTCGTCCAGCGGCTCGAGCGCCACCGTCCCGTGTCGGCGCCCGAGCGCCTCGGCGATCAGGAGGTCGGCGAGAGCCGGGTTCTTGGGCAGGAGCGGGCCGTGGATGTACGTGCCGACGATGCGTCCGGCGTGGGCGCCCTCGCCGCCGTCGCGGCCGTTGTTGCCGTGCCCGTGCAGCACACGGCCGAGCGGGCGCACGCCCTCGCCGAGCCGGGTGCGGCCGGCGTGGTTCTCGAACCCGACGACGGTCAGGGGCTGCCCGGGGCGCAGCTCGCAGTCGATCGAGATGTTGCCGATCATGCGCGTCGGCCCCGCCTCGGTGACGAGGTCGACCAGCCCGGTGCCGCGCATCTCGTCGCCCTGGTGGCCGCGGTAGTAGTGCCCGAGCATCTGGTAGCCGCCGCAGACCGCGAGCATCCACGCGCCGTCGTCGATCGCCGCACGCAGGTTGGCCGCCCTGCCGACCAGGTCGTCCTCGATCAGGAGCTGATCGCGGTCCTGACCGCCGCCGACGTAGTAGAGGTCGGCGTCCGGAAGCGGATCGCCGGGGCCGCAGGCGATGGCGGCAAAACCGATCCCGCGCCACCGGCACCGCGCCCGCAGGACGGCGATATTCCCGCGGTCGGCGTAGATGTTCAGGTGCTCCGGATAGAGGTGGCAGACGCGCAGGTCGGTCATGCCGCCTCCCAGTAGGGACGGACGACCCCGCGGCGCGCGAGCACCGCCCGCAGCTCCAGCATGGCTGTGTACGTCCCGAGCAGGTAGACCGGCCCCTCGCCGCCCGCGAGCGCCCGGTCGAGCCCGGCCTCGATGCTCCCGGCCACCTCGAGCCGGTCGCCGCCGACCCCGCCGTACTTCAGCCGCATCGCCATCTCGGCGGCGCGCGTGCCGGCCGTGACGACGCCCTGCACGTGGCCCGCCAGCAGCTCGAAGTCGACATCCCAGATCCACGACACGTCGCGGCCGTCGGCGATGAGGTCGTTCAGCGCGACGAGCAGCTGCTTGGGCCGGCTGTCGGTCGCGAGCGTGCGGATGAGCTCGTTCGCGCCGGCGGGGTTCTTGGCCAGGAGCAGGACGGCGTCGCGATCGCCGATGCGCAGCCGCTCGAAGCGCCCGAAGGCGGCGTCGAACCGCTCCAGCCCCTGCGCCATGCGGGCGACGTCGACGCCGCCCACGGCGCACGCCGCCGCCGTGGCGGCGAGCGCGTTGTAGACGTTGTAGAGGCCCGGCAGCGGCAGCTCGACGTCGGCGTCCCCGAGCGGCGTGCGCAGGACGAAGCGGGTGCCGTCGAGGCCGAGCGGGTCGAGCGCGTCGGCCCAGACGTCCAGCGGCGGCCGCCGGCGGCCGCAGCCGGGGCAGCTCCAGTCGCCCAGGTGGCCGAGGTAGACCCGCTCGTAGCGCAGGCGCGTGCCGCAGGCGGGGCACCACTTGGAGTCGCTCGCATGCGGCATCTCCGCCAGCGCCGCGCCCTCGTGGTCGATGCCGAACGTGAGCGTCTCGCCGGGGTTTGAGAGCGACGCCACCAGGGGATCGTCGCCGTTTCGGACGAGCAGCGACCCGGCCGGGAGGGCGGCGGTCATCCGCTGCCAGCGGGCGGCGATCGCCTCGAGCTCGCCGTAGCGGTCGAGCTGGTCGCGGAACAGGTTGCCGAGCACCGTCGCCCGCGGCTCGAGCCGGGTCGCCACGCCGGGCAGGGCGGCCTCGTCCACCTCGAAGACCCCGAGGTCGGCGCCGTGGCAGTGCAGCAACGCCGAGGCCACGCCCGACTCGAGGTTCGCGCCGGCGGTGTTGCGGCACAGGCGCCGCTCGGGCTCGAGCAGCGCCGCGAGCATCTTGGCGGTCGTCGTCTTGCCGTTCGTGGCCGAGATGACCACCGATCCGCCCGCGAGGCGCGCGGTCATGCGCTCGATGGCGTCCGGCGCCATGCGCAGGAGCAGCTTGCCGGGCAGCGTGGTGCCGCCGCCGGCACGGGTGCGGCGCGACAGTCCCGCTGCCGCCCGGGCCGCGACGACCTTGGCGGTGAATGCGGTCACGTGTCGGACTCTACCCAGAGGCGCTTTGACGCCGCCTCAAAGCACCGCTGTTTCACTTGCACAGATCGGGTGTTTTGCTATAACCTCCTGATCGGCGAAACCACCTGGGAGACTCCGGACGATGAGACGCAAGACCGTGTACCGGGCGATCGAAGGCATCGACCGCTCGCAGCTGGAGCAGTTCCAGGCCGGCATGCGCAAGCGCTACTCGGACGAGCACATCCTCGAGGAGCTGCGCGCATGCGCCCACCGGCTGGGCCGGTCGCCGACGATGCGCGAGTTCGAGGCCGACCCGGGCACCACGGTGCATCCGCAGACGGTGATCGAGCATTTCAAGTCGTGGAACCGGGCCAAGCGCCTGGCAGGCCTCGTCCCGCGCCGGTTCGCGACCCAGGACGAGCTCCTGCGCCTGCTGCGCGACCTGGGCGACGAGCTCGGTCGCGTCCCGACGGCCAAGGACATCGAGGCCCGCAAGGGCGCGATGCCGTCGAAATCGCTCTACTGGCACACCTTCGGGTCGCTCAACAACGCCCTCAAGCAGGCCGGGTTCGACGTCCCGGTGGGGGAGGAGCGGCTGGAGCGGGCCGTCGAGCAGGGCGCCGCCCTGTCGCTGCGCAGCGGCCGCCTGCCCAAGTTCGCCGACTGGGCCCAGGCCCGCCGCACCGACCCGTCGATGCTGACGGAGTGGCAGGTCTACCGGATGTTCGACGCGCGCCGCGGCGCGTGGTCGACCTTCCAGTACCTGATCCGCAAGCGGCTCGAGCAGCGTGGCGTGTCGATCTCGCCCGAGGGCCGCGTCAGCTGATCGGCCCGCAGATCGGGCACGACGACGCCTCGAGCAGCTCGAGGCGGGCGACCTCGGAGAGCGTCCAGCCCAGGAGCTCCGCCCACACGCCGGACACCACGTCCACGTCGAGCAAGCGGTCCCACCGGAGCGTGTTCAGCCCCACCGAGACCTTCACCTGCGCGACGGCGGCCGCGCCCGGCTCGGCCTCGCCGGCCGACGTCAGCTCGAGCGGCGCGTGCAGCGTGACCGCGGCGCAGCTCTCTCCCGCGCACCGACGCGCGAGGTAGAAGGGCGGCTCGGCGCCGCCCAGGCCGACGTAGCGGTACCCGCGCGCGGCCGGCTCGTCGGGCACGAGCGCGTGCGAGCAGCCGGCGGCGATCCGCCGGGCGTCGGCGGGGCTGATCCCTTCCGGGAGGTGTGCGAACGCAGGGTGGTGCATGCCCATGGTGTTCGACCGCGGTTCGCCCCGCGTTATCCCCCGAGGGCGCTAACGCACACCCGACCGTCTGCAAACGCGTGCCATCGCCCCGGAGTGTCGGAAAACGGGGCCGTCGTGCTCAAGAGATGGGCATCGGGAGCCGATTGACTTCAGAGAGGTCGAACCGACCAAACCGGCCCCCGAACCGAAAGTCGCATGCCCGTGACCCCCGCGCCCCCGAACGACGACTCCAACGCCCCCGTGGGCGGCCTGCAGCCACAGTTCGACTCGACGGAGGCGGCCGAGGAGCTCGATCTCACCGACGCTCCCGCCCCCGCCGTCGACCTGCTCCACACGTACGTGCGCCAGATCGGTGACGGCGCCCTGCTGACGCGGGCCGAGGAGCTCGAGCTGGCCCGCCGCAAGGACCGCGGCGACGAGGCCGCCAAGCGGCGGTTGATCGAGTGCAACCTGCGCCTCGTGATCTCGATGGCGCGCGCGTACTCCTCGTCCGGCGTGCCGCTCCTCGACCTGATCCAGGAGGGGAACATGGGCCTGATGCGGGCGGTCGAGAAGTTCGACGCCGGCCGCGGCTACAAGCTTTCCACCTACGCGACCTGGTGGATCCGCCAGTCGATGTCGCGCGCCATCGCCGACCAGGCCCGCACGATCCGCCTGCCGCTGCACGTGCTGGACGTGATCAAGAAGCTGCACCGCGCGAACCGGATGCTGACCCAGAAGCTGGGCCGGGAGCCGCTCGCCGCCGAGCTGGCCGCCGAGCTTAAGCTGCCCGTCGAGCGCGTGATCGAGCTCCAGCGCATCATCGAGGACCCCGTGTCGCTCGAGGGCCCCGTCGGCGACGGCGAGTCCAACTTCTCCGAGATGGTCGAGGACACGAACATCCGCCAGCCCGAGACGCTGCTGGTCGGCCGCCAGCGCGAGCAGGAGCTGCAGGCGGCCCTGGAGGAGCTGAACGAGCGCACGCGCCACGTGCTCGAGGCCCGCTTCGGCCTGAACGACCGCGAGCCGGCCACGCTCGAGCAGGTCGGCACGGAAATCGGCGTCACTCGCGAGCGGGTGCGCCAGATCGAGACCCGCGCGCTCCGCGAGCTCGAGTCGAAGAACCCGGGCCTGCGCGAGTTCCTGCGCGGCCAGGACTAGCCCCAAAGCCGCGCGCGACCTCGCGAAGGCCTGGCGCCCGCGGCGGGCGCTGGCAGACTTCGTGTAGTGAACTCGCTGCAATCGTTCTGGAACGCCGCGATCGACTTCGCGAACAACCTCGCCGACGTGCGGCTGCAGGCCCTCGCCATCGCCGTCGCCTTCACGCTCGCGAATTTGCTCCTGCGCGCGAGCGCCTGGCGGGTCATCCTGCAGGCCGGCTACCCGGAGGGACGGGTGCGCTGGCGCAGCATCGTCGGCGCCTACCTGGCCGGCGCCGGCGTGAACAGCATCCTGCCGGCCCGCGGCGGCGACGTGATGAAGGTCTACCTGACCCACCGGGCGATGCCGAAGGCGGCCTACACGACGATCACGTCGAGCCTGCTGGCCGAGACGCTCGTCGACGTCTTCATCGGGCCGATCCTGCTGCTCGCGGCCTACCTGACCGGCCGCATCCCGCACCTGCCGGCGCTGGGCAATCTGGCGGCGTTCGAGTGGAGCTTCTTCGCGGCTCACGCGCGCTGGTTCCTGCTCGTGGTCGCGATCCTCCTGATCCTGCTCGGCGTCTTCTTCACCTACGTCGAGCGGCACGTGGTCGCCTTCTGGGATCGCGTGCGCCTCGGCCTCGCCATCCTGACCACGCCGCGGCGCTACTTCCGCACGGTCGTGCCGCTGCAGCTGGCCGGGTGGTGCTGCCGCATCGGCGCGATGTACTGGTTCCTGGCGGCGTTCCACGTCCCGGCGAGCGTCGTCGACGCCGCGCTCGCGCTGTCGGCGCAGAGCGCCTCGACGCTGCTGCCGCTGACGCCCGGGGGGCTCGGGACGCAGCAGGCGCTGCTCGGCTACATGTTCCGCAACGCCGCCGCGACGAGCACGGTGCTCGCGTTCAGCGTCGGCATGCAGGTCATGGTCACGCTGACCACCGCCGTCTCGGGCGGCATCGCGATCTGGCTCACCCTGCGGCGGCTCCCGTGGCGGGCGCGGCCGGCCGCTCCGCCGAGCGCGGACGGTGTGGCGCCCGGGTAGACGGGCCTCTTCTGCCCGCGCACGATAATCCTGGTTATGTCAAGTCGAAACGGAAAACGCGGATCGGCTGCCCCGGCCGCCGCCCCACGCGGCCGCCGCTATCCGGCCAGCGGGTGGGTCGGATCGACCGGCGCCAGGTAGGCGCGCCGCATCCGGGCCTGGGACTGGCGCTCACGGGCGGCCGCCAGCACCTCGGCGCCCGATCCCGCCTCGCCGAGCTCTGCGTAGCCGACGGCGCCGATGCCGAGATCGCGCGACATGCGGTCGTTGGCGGCCAGCGCCGCCTTCACGCGCTTGAAGGCCGAGCGCGACTCGAACGTCCCCGCGCGCGGGAACAGGAGCGCGAACTGGTCGGCGCCCAGGTGGCCGACGCGGTCGTCCTGGCGCACGGCCGAGAGCGCGAGCGCGCCGACATCCGAGACGACGTCGAACTGGTCGATCATGCCCGGCCCCATCTCGAGCCCCGTGACCTCGAACACGGCCACGGCCAGCGTCTGGTTCCGCCAGCGCGCCATCGACGCCGCCCGCTCGAGCTCGAGGGAGAATCCGTGTGCGTCGAGCGTCCGCCCCGCCGAGGCCCCGCCGGCGGCCAGCGCCAGCCTGGCGCAGTCCGCGAGCACCGAGACGAACGCGTGATCGCGGCGGCCGGGCGTGCGCCTCCAGTCGAAATGGATCCCGCTCGACGTCGTCCGCATCGTGCACGGGACGCCGGCACGGGCGCAGGCGTCGGCGAGCACGCGCTCGACGACGTCCGGGGACGCGTCGGGGCCGGCCAGCGCGGCAGCCGCGTCGGACAGGATCTCGATCAGGCGGACGTCCTGCATCCAGACACCTATCGGGCGCGCGCGCCGGAGCCTTGAGCCGAACCGGCGCTCATGCGGCCGGCCGCGGCGCCAGCACCTTCGGGAAGGTCGCCGGATCGGTGCGCGGCTCGGCCTCGTACTCGACGACGAAGTACCCACGCCGGTACCACTCGGGCGCCAGGTCGAGCACGCGCAGGAACGCGTCGACGGGCGCCGGCTCGTACTGGGTGCCCTTGCCGAGCACCAGCTGCTCGATGGCGGCGGCGGGCGTCATCGCCTGCCGGTACGGCCGGTCGGACGTCATCGCGTTGTAGGAGTCGGCGACCGCGATGATGCGCGCGAGCAGCGGGATCGCCTCGCCGCGCAGGTTGTCGGGGTAGCCACGGCCGTCCCAGCGCTCGTGGTGGCTGCGCACGACCTCGGCCATGTCGGAGTAGCCGGGCACCTCGAGCAGGATCGCCTCGCCGATCACGGAGTGGCGGCGCATCTCGTCCCACTCGCCGTCGTCGAGCGCCGCCTGCTTCTCGAGCACCTCCGCGCGCACGCCGATCTTGCCGATGTCGTGCACGAGGCCGCACAGGTGGATGCGCGCAACCTCCTCGCGGCCCAACCCCATCTCCCGGGCGATGTCGCGTGAGTACTCGGCGACGGCCTTGGAGTGGCCGGCGGTGTAGGCGTCGCGGCCGTCGATCGCCTTCACGAGCGCCTCGGCGAAGCTCATGTTGATCCGGCGCAGGTGGCTGTTCGCGGCCTCGAGCTCGGCGTTCGTCTGCTCCAGGGCGGCGATCAGCTGCTCCTTGGGCGCGTGCATCCCGAACGCCAGGTGGCTGGCGGCGACCGGGATGACGAAGAAGGCGAGCACCCAGATCCCGCTCGTCAGGTACGCGTGCGCGAACAGGCACGCCACGGGCGCGCACAGGGCCACGCTGACGAGGTCGTGCATCCGCGCGAGCCGCCACAGCTCGGCGGGCGACGTGCGATGCCGCAGCCACAGGGTGATGGCCGTGACGGAGAATTCGACGACCGTGGCGGGGACGGCCGCGGCGACCGCGGCCGCGAGCAGGTGCCCCACCCCCGCGCTGCCGTCGAGCGCGATCACCGCCGCGGCGCCGAGCCCCGCGCACGCGCCCGCGAGCGCGCGGCCGCAGCTGAAGATGACGAACCGCTCGAGCGGGCCGCGCCGGTCGGAGAGCATCGAGGCAAGGCCCACCACCGCGGCCGCGGCCGGGCCGAACAGGACGGCGGCCATCGCCAGCGGGATCAGCGAGCCCGACAGCTCCACCCTGGTCGAGATGCGGATCGTGCGCGACTCGGCGACGTAGCCGACGGCGCCCAGCAGCGCGACCACATCCCACCGCCCCACGCCGGCGATGACGGCCGCGGGAACGGCGATTCCAAGCGCCGCGCAGGCGAGGATCGAGGCGTAGGCGCGGACGGGACCGCCGCGCTCGGGATGGGGAATTGTCTCGCTCATACGAGTTATTTGACATCCCGTGACAGAGGGACTATGCTCTCCCTCGTTCGGGGTACTGGATCAGCGAAGGGGAGTGAAATGCCGATCAAGGGTTGGTAAATCACACGGGTACCACACGGCTTATCGACAGATCTGCCGCGTTTGGTTAGCACGAGTTTCCGCACCGTCAAGCCATAAACGCACCACAGTCGAGCAGGCCGACAGGTTCTCGCCGCGCCCCTGTAGGACGGTCGTTCGCCACCGTCGTCCAGGGGCGCGTCGCGCTTAAGGCGGGCGCCGGCCGGGGCCGCGACGGCCTTGACCTTCTCTGCCCTACATGCACACTCAAGCCAGGGACCGCGCCCGCCGATACAGCCTGAGGACACCACGGCGGCCCGCCGAGCGCCCTGCCGAGGCCGGATTTCGGCCCTCGGCCCCTGATCCACTTCGCGACGAGGTATGTGCCAGATGAGCGACGGCCAGACGCCCGGAAATGCAGACACCCCCAGCGGCCTCCGGCGTGCGATGGAGGATCGGCTCACGTCGCTGCGCCAGGCCGAGGAGCGGCTCCAGCGCGAGCAGGCGGCGCTGCAGGAGCAGGCGAAGGTGGTCTTCGCCGAGCGCGAGGCCCGGCTCGCCCGGCGCGAGCGCGAGCTGTCCAAGCGCGAGGCGGCCCTGGCCGTCAGCGAGGGCATCGCCGCGTCGCACGCCACGGCGGGCAGCGAGGCCGACCGCGCGCACCTCGAGGAGCTCGAGGCCGAGCTGGCGCGGCGCGCCGGCGAGCTCGATGAGCGCGAGCGGGCGGTCGCCGAGCGTGAGGCCGCCCCGTCCGAGGCTGCCCCCGCGGCCGCCGAGGTCGACGTGGACGCCGCTATGGCGGGGAAGGTGGCGGAGCTCCAGGAGGAGCTGGCCGCCGCCCAGGGGCGGCTGGAGCAGGCGCGCGCCGCCCGCGAGGGGCTCGAGCGCGAGCGCGACGGGCTCGTCGAGCAGCTGCGCGAGCGCGGCGCGATCGGATCCGCCGAGCTGGCGGAGCTCGAGGCGCGCCTGAACGCGCGCGAGGCCGACCTGGCCGACCGCGAGCACCGCGCCAAGAAGGTCGAGAAGGTCCTGAGCCAGAAGGAGCTCTCCGTCGACGCCGTGCGGGCCGACATGATGCAGCGCTCCGAGGCGCTCGAAGCCGGCGAGAAGCGCGTCGAGGAGGCCCTTGCGGCCATCGCCGAGCGCGAGGCCCAGGCATCCGCCCTGTCGAAGGAGGCAACCGCCGGCCTCGAGGCCGTCGCGGCCCGTGAGGCCGACCTGGCCCGAGCGCTCGACGAGCTCGCGACCGGGCAGGCCTCCCTGCGCGAGACGTCCGCGGCCGTCGACGAGCGTTCCGCCGCGATCGACGAGGCGCAGGAGCGCGTCTCGGCCCTCCACGCCGACGCGGAGCGCCGCGCCACCGAGGTCGAGGAGCGCTTCGCGGCGCTGGCCGAGCGCGAGCAGGCCCTGGCCGAGGTCGACGCCAAGCTGGTCGAGGTCGAGCAGGCCTCCGCCGCCGTTGCCGCCGCCCAGGAGGATGTGGCCGGCCGCGAGGCCGAGCTGGCCCGGGCGCTCGAGGAGCTTGCGGCCGATCAGGCCGGCCTGCGCGCGGCATCGGCAGACGTCGAGGAGCGCTCCGCCGCGCTCGAGGAGACGGTGGCGCGCGTCGCCGCGCTCGAGGCCGACGCGGAGCACCGCGCCGCCGAGCTCGACGAGCGCTTCGCCGCGCTGGCCGAGCGCGAGCAGGCCCTGGCCGAGGTCGACGCCAAGCTGGTCGAGGTCGAGCAGGCCTCCGCGGCGGTCACCGCCGCCCAGGAGGACGTAACCGTTCGTGAAGCGGCCCTCGAGGAGTGCGCCCGCGAGCTCGGCGCGCGCGAGGCCGAGCTGGCCGACATCGACGAGCAGCGCAGCCTGGCCGAGGAGGCCATCCAGGTCGCGGCGGCCGAGCGCGAGCGCCTGAAGAGCGAGCGCACGCACATCGACGAGCGCCGGGCCGAGCTGGCCGACGTGGAGCAGCGAATGGAGGGCATGGAGGCCCGCATGGAGGATCTCGAGCTGCGCCGCCGCCAGGTCGAGGAGGACGAGCGCGAGGTGTCCGCGGCCCGGGTCGCGGCGGAGCGCCTGCACGCCGAGGCCGAGCGGCTCCAGGCCCGGGCCGAAGAGGCGATGGCCGAGGCCGAGTCGCGCGCCGCGCTCGAGGTCGAACGCCTCGCCGCCGACCTGCGCGAGCGCGAGTCGCGCGTCGCCACCGCCGAGAGCGACGTAGAGCGGCGCGAGAGCCGGCTCGACCGGCGCCAGGACTCCCTCGACGCGCGCGAGCGCGAGCTCGACACCCGCCACGACGGCATGGAGCTGCGCGCGGCCCAGCTGCACGAGCGCGAGGCCGACGTGGCCCGGCTCACCGTGCGCGCCGACCGGATCGAGGCCGAGCTCGAGTCGCAGCGCGCCGCGCTGGCCGACTCCGAGGTCGCGGTCGACCGCGAGCGCGCCGCCCTCCAGCGGCGGATCGCCGAGATCGAGCGCCGCGAGGCCGCGGCCCGCGAGGATCTCGAGGCGGCCGTGCACGCCGCGACGGAGAGCGGCAACGGCCGCGGGCGCGACGCCGGCAAGCTCGACGAGGCGCTGGCGGTCCTGCGCAGCCGCGAGGCCCAGCTGCAGGCCCAGGAGCGCCGCCTGGGCGAGCGTGAGGCCACCCTCGGACGGCGGGAAGCCGACCTCGAGCTCTACGCCCGCAAGCTGCAGACGGGCGCGGTGACGTCGATCTCGGTGACGCCCGAGGACGACAACGAGCCCCCGGTCGCGACCGCCGTCTCGGACGCGGCCGACGACGCCGGCGAGTCGAGCGGCGCCGCCCGCCGGCTCAACTTCTGGTCGCGCTAGCACCGCTCCGACATGTGGGGACTATCCCCGGGCCGGGGAGGGTCCTCGGTCGGAACGTCGTCCGGCCGTCTGGCTAGGTTCCCGCCATGCGGGGACGTGCGGGCGGCGCCCGTCAGCTCTTCGGCGTCTGCGCGGCCGCCCTCGGCGTCGCCGCCTGGCTCGCGCCCCCGCCGGTCCGCCCCACCCTGCTCGTCCTGGCCGCGCTGGCGAC
>JAICJC010000018.1 GCA_025928655.1 Thermoleophilia bacterium
CTGGCGCTTGTTTGCGAACTCGAGGCCCCAGTTGGCGATCGGGCCGAGGTGGGACACGAATCCAAGCAGCGTCACCACCTCGTCGCAGGCGACGTCGACCATCTCGCCGGTCTCGGTGTTCTCCACCGTGATCTGCTCGAGCCGACCGTTGCCCGCCGCGGCGCGCACCTCGCACGGCACCATGATCTCGACCCGGCCCTCGCCGGCCAGGCGGCGCACCTCGTTCACCGACGACTCAAGGCCGCGGAACCGCTCACGACGGTGGATGAGCGTGATCGGAGCGGCCGCCGTATCCTGCAGCCCCAGCGCCCAGTCGAGCGCCGAGTCGCCGCCGCCCACCAGCACCACTCGCCGCCCCGCAAACGCCTCCTTGCGCTTCACGAAGTAATGCAGGCCGTTGCCCTCCCACCGCTCCAGGTCGGGCAGGTCGAGCTTGCGCGGGTTGAACGCCCCATGCCCCGCCGTGATGATCATCGTGCGCGTGAGCAGCGTCTCCCCCGACGCGGTGTGCAGCTCGATCACCTCGTCGTCGCGGTGGGAGATCGTCTCGACCACCTCGCCCAGCCTCACGTCAGGCTCGTACTGCAGCGCCTGATCGGTCAGCCGGTCGATCAGCTCCTGCCCGTTGATCTTGGGATATCCGGCCACGTCGAAGATGTGCTTCTCGGGGTACACCGCCGACACCTGGCCACCCAACTGCTCCAGACTCTCGATGATCCGCACGCTTGCGTCGCGGTGGCCGCCGTAGTACGCCGCCGCCAGGCCGGTCGGGCCGCCGCCGATGATCGTGATGTCGACGATCTGCTCGGAGCTCATGTCAGGCAGTCTAGAAGACGGCGCTTGTGACACCCGCCACCCTGCGCGAATCCCCAAAAACATGCGGATCGCGGCGCGCCGAAAGCGGAGCTTGTGAGCGGTGCTATAGTCGCCCTCGGTGCTCGGCGACTGGGCAGCTCTGCTGGTGTTCGCGGCGATCGCATTCGTGATCCCGTTCAGCCTGTTGTTCGCGACCTTCGCCCTGGCCACCCGCACGTCGCGGCTCGCGGGCGACAAGAGCATCCCATTCGAGTCCGGCGTCTCGTCCCAGACGTTCCTCGCCGGCCGGTTCACCGTCAGCTACTACATGACCGCGATGCTCTTCATCGTGTTCGACATCGAGATCGTCTTCCTGTACCCGCTCGCGCTCGAGCTGCATGCGCTCAAGTGGTTCGGGCTCGCGGAGATGGTCACGTTCGTGGTGCTGCTCGTGGTGGCATACGTGTACGTCTGGCGCCGGGGGGCCCTGGAATGGCGGTGACGCCGGTCCGCATCGACCGTGCGATCAGGTCCGAGGACCTGGAGCAGTACATCATGCTGACGACGGTGGAGAAGGCGGTCGCGTGGGCGCAGTCGAACTCGATCTGGCCGGCCGGCTTCGGGCTCGCCTGCTGCGCGATCGAGATGATGTCGCTGCCGTCGCCACGCTACGACATCGCCCGCTTCGGCGCGGAGGTGTTCCGCAGCTCGCCGCGCCAGTCCGACCTCATGATCGTGTCCGGGCGCGTGTCGCACAAGATGTCCGCGCCGCTGCGGCAGGTCTACGACCAGATGCTCGTGCCGAAGTGGGTCATGGCGATGGGCGCCTGCTCGAGCTCGGGCGGCATGTTCGCGAACTACGCCATCCTCCAGGGCGTCGACAAGATCGTCCCGGTGGACGTGCACGTCCCCGGCTGCCCGCCCCGCCCCGAGGCCGTGCTCGACGGGTTCCGGCTGATCCAGCGCAAGATCCGCGCCGGGATCCCGCCCGCGTACGAGCAGGAGAAGTCGAAGGCGTGACGGCGGCGCAGCTTGCGGCGGCGGTACGCTCGGCCGTGCCCGGCTCCGTGGTGGGGCACGAGAAGGGCATCGACATGCCCACGCTCACCGTGAAGCCGGAGAAGCTGGTCGAGGTGTGCACCCACCTGCGCGACCAGCAGGGCAAGAACTTCCTCTCGGCGGTCTCGGCCGTCGACCACCTCGGCTACGGCGAGAACGTCGCCGGCTACTACGGCACCGAGCGCGGCCGCGACCTGAACGCCACAGGGAGCTGGGGCTCGCCGGCGACCCCGGAGCGGCCGCCGAAGCGCTTCGCCGTCCGCTACCACCTGGCCCACGTCGGCAGCGGCGCCCCGGAGCGCGTACGCGTGCAGGTGTGGCTCGACGACGGCCAGGAGGTGCCGAGCGTCGTCGGGGTGTGGCCGACCGCCGACTGGCACGAGCGCGAGCAGTACGACCTGATGGGCATCGTGTTCGCCGGCCATCCCAACCTGCGCCGCCTGATCATGCCCAAGGACTGGGACGGGCACCCGCTGCGCAAGGACTATCCGATCGGCGGCGAGCCGGTCCAGTTCACGGACGCGGTATGAGCACCGTCGAGCGTCCACCGGCCGCGATCCAGCCCCTCTTCACCCCGGCGAGGATCCCGCCGGGCGCGCCGTCGAAGATCGACCCCCCTCCGGGCGAGGATCTGATCACGGTCAACTTCGGGCCCGTCCACCCGTCGACCCACGGCGTGCTGCGCCTGATCGTGACGATCGACGGCGAGGTGGTCGTCGGCCTCGACGCGGACATCGGCTACGTCCACACCGGCTTCGAGAAGAACTTCGAGCAGAAGACCTACTGGAAGGGCATCACCTACGCGCCGCGGATCGACTATCTGGCGTTCTTCGCCAACGAGCTCGCCTTCGTGGGTGCGGTCGAGAAGCTGATCGGACTCGAGGTGCCGGAGCGGGCGCAGTGGATCCGCACCCTCTTCTCGGAGCTGAACCGGATCCACAGCCACCTGGTCTACCTGGGCACGTCGGCGGTCGAGATGGGAGCGATGTCGGTCTTCTTCTACTGCCTGCGCGAGCGCGACTACGTGCTCGACCTGTTCGAGATGGCGACCGGCGTGCGCATGCACGACCGCTACCCGCAGTTCGGCGGCGTCGCCGAAGATCTGCCCAAGGGCTTCTACGAGGAGTGCCGCAAGTTCTGCCGGATGATGCCGCGCCGGATCGACGAATACCTCGACCTGCTGGCGGGGAACCCGGTCTGGGAGTCGCGCTACCGCGGGATCGGCACCATCACGCCGGAGGCCGCGATCGCGATGGGCCTCTCCGGCCCGAACCTGCGCGCGACCGGAGTCCCCTACGACCTGCGCCGCACCGACCCCTACCTGGCCTACCCGGAGATCGACTTCGACGTCGTCGTCGGCGAGCGCGGCGACGCGTACGACCGCTTCCTGTGTCGAACGAAGGAGATGTACGAGTCGGTGCGGATCGTCGAGCAGTGCCTCGACAAGATGCCGTCCGGCCCGGTGATGGCGACCGACCGCAAGTACGTGCTGCCGCCGCGGGCGGAGCTGCACACCTCGATGGAGTCCCTGATCCACCACTTCAAGCTGGTCACCGAGGGTTTTCGCGTGCCGCCCGGGCAGGTGTACTACCCGGTCGAGTCGGCCCGGGGCGAGTTCGGCTGCTACCTCGTCTCCGACGGCGGCCCAAAGCCGTGGCGGGCCCATTTCCGCGCGCCCAGCTTCGTCAGCCTCCAGGTGACGGCCATGATGTCCGTGAACCGCTACGTGGGCGACATGATCGTCGTGGTCGGATCGCTCGACGGCGTCATGGGCGAGGCGGACAGGTAGTGGACCCGGCCACCGCCGAGACGCTCGCGGGCGCGGTCGAGACGCGTCCGCAGATGCCGGCGCCGCTCCCGCCCGACGAGAGGAGCGCCCCGCTGCGCGACCGCATCCTGGCGGCCGTGGCGCTCTACCCCGAGCCGCGCTCGGCCCTGATCCCGGCCCTGCGGTTGGCGCAGGAGGAGTACGGCTGGCTCTCGACCGAGGCGTTCGAGCAGGTGGCGGACGCGACCGGGTTCACGCCGGCGCTGTGCAAGTCGGTGGCGTCCTTCTACGACATGTACCGGCTGCACCCGGCCGGCGCCCACGAGATCTGCGTGTGCACGAACATCTCCTGCGCCCTCGTCGGCGCCGGCGAGACACTGCGCGAGTTCTCCCGTGAGCTCGGGATCGAACCCGGCTCGACCACGGCAGACGGCAGGTTCACCCTGCGCACGGTCGAGTGCTACGGCGGCTGCGGCTGGGGCCCGGTGGTGTCGGTGGACGAGCGCTACCACGAGCCGTTCGGCCCCGACCGTGTGAGGCCGCTTCTGGACGAGCTGCGGGGGCAGCCCGGATGAGCGAGACCGGGCGGATCCTGCTCGACTTCGACGGCGACCGCCGCAACATCCACGCCTACGAGCAGGCGGGCGGCTACGCCTCGCTTCGCAGCGCGCTCGGAATGGAGGCCGCCGACGTGGTCGCGACGGTCGACACCTCGGGCCTGCGCGGCCGCGGCGGGGCCGGCTTCCCCACCGGCCGCAAGGCGTCGTTCCTGCCCAAGGGGCGCACGCCCGCGTACCTGTGCGTGAACGCGGACGAGTCGGAGCCGGGGACGTTCAAGGACCGCGAGATCATGCTGCGAAACCCGCACGCGCTGATCGAGGGCATCCTGATCATGAGCTACGCGATGTCGGCCACCTCGGCGTTCATCTACATCCGGGGCGAGTACCGCACCGAGTTCGAGGTGCTGAAGCGGGCGCTCGAGGAGGCGCACTCGCGCGGCTACGTCGGCCGCAACGTGCTCGGGTCGGGCTACGACGCCACGATCGTCCTGCACCGTGGCGCGGGCGCGTACATCTGCGGCGAGGAGACGGCCCTGCTCACCTCGCTCGAGGGCGAGCGCGGGCAGCCCCGCTCGAAGCCGCCGTTCCCCGCCATCGCCGGGCTCTACGCCGCGCCGACCCTCGTGAACAACGTCGAGACGCTGGCCTCGGTGCCCTTCATCGTGAAGATGGGCGGCGAGGCCTACGCCGCCGTCGGCACGGAACGATCGAAGGGCACGCGCGTCTTCTCGCTCTCGGGGAACGTGAAGCGGCCGGGCAACTACGAACTGCCGCTCACGGCCACCCTGCGCGACCTGATCGAGGGCCACGGCGGCGGCATGCCCGAGGGGCGCACCATGAAGGCCATCATCCCCGGCGGCTCCTCCACGCCGCTCCTCATGCCCGACCAGCTCGACACCGGCCTCGACTACGAGTCGATTGCCGCCGCCGGCTCGATGGCGGGCTCCGGTGCGGTCGTCGTGATCGACGACCGCACCTGCATGGTTCAGCTGGCCCTGCGGGTGGCCGAGTTCTACCGCCATGAGAGCTGCGGCAAGTGCACGCCCTGCCGCGAGGGCACCAAATGGGGCACCGACGTCGTCCGCCGGATCGAGGACGGGTCCGCCAGGCAGGGCGAGGTCGACCTGCTCCTGAACGTGTGCGACCGCATCCTGGGCAAGAACCTGTGCCCGCTCGGCGATGCGTTCGCGATGCCGATCGCGAGCTACGTCACCCACTTCCGTGAGGAGTTCCAGCGCCATATCGACGAGGGCGGCTGCCCGTTCGTGGAGCAGAGCCCGATCGCGAGCCTCTACCACGACGTGAGCGGAGTGCCGGCGTGAACACGTTCCACGACGCCTTCCTCGACGTGCGCCGCCGGATCGAGGAGGGCGAGGATCCCGACGTGATCGTGCCCGAGCTGCTGCGGCTGGCCGCGGCCCAGGACGAGATCGACATGGCCGAGGCGCTCTACGACGACGAGATCGAGGCCGACGATGAATAAAAGGGGTCTGACCCCGGTTATTCAGGGGGCGGGGTAGTGGCGACCGTCGAGACGAATACCGTCACGCTCACGATCAACGGGCGCGAGATCACCGTCCCCAAGGGGTTCTCGGTGGTCGAGGCCGCGGCGGAGGCGGGGCTCGAGATCCCGGTCTTTTGCTACGAGCCGCGCCTCGGTGCCGGAATCGGCGCCTGCCGCATGTGCCTGTGCGAGATCGAGGGCATCCCCAAGCTCCAGACGGCATGCACGACCCCGGCCGCGGACGGCATGGTGGTGGACTCGCACTCGGCCCGCGCCAGGGAAGGCCAGGACGCGGTGCTCGAGTTCCTGCTCCTGAACCATCCGCTCGACTGCCCGGTGTGCGACAAGGGCGGCGAGTGCCCGCTGCAGGACCTGACGTTCCGCTACGGCCCCGGCGTCACCCGCATGACGCTGCCGAAGCGCACGCACGACAAGCCGATCCCGGTCTCGCCGCTGATCACGCTCGACCGCGAGCGCTGCATCCTCTGCTGGCGCTGCACGCGCTTCTCGGAGGAGGTGTCGGGCGACATGCAGCTGGTGGCCGAGCATCGGGGCGCCAACTCGATCATCACCACCTTCGAGGGCCGGCCGTACACGAACGAGTTCTCCGGGAACGTGACCGAGCTCTGCCCGGTCGGCGCGCTCACGTCGTCCCCGTACCGGTTCCTGGCCCGGCCCTGGGAGATCCAGAACATCCCGACCGTCTGCGGCGCCTGCGCGATCGGCTGCAACACCTCCGCCACGATTCGCGAGGACCGGGTGACGCGCGTGCTCTCGCGCAACCACCCCGAGGTCGACGAGGGCTGGCTGTGCGACAAGGGCCGTTACGCGTTCGGCCACCTGCGCAGCCCCGAGCGCGTGACCCGGAACCTGATCCGGGGCGGGCGCGGCCTGGAGGCGGTGTCGACGACCGACGTGCTCGACCACGTCGCCGACCGCCTGCGCGCCACCGTCGAGCGGTTCGGCCCCGGATCGGTGGCCGTGCTGGCCTCGGGCGAGCAGACGAACGAGGAGGCGCACGCCTGGGCGCGGCTGCTGGACGAGGCCCTCGGCGGCGGCGTCGGCGTGTGCGGCCCGGAGGGCGGCTCCTGGTGGAGCGACCTCGAGCCGTACGCGGCGTCGATCTCCGACCTGGCGGGCGCGGGCACGATCGTGGTCGCCGGCGACGCCGACCTCGGCCACCGCGCGCCCGTGCTCGAGCTGTGGATCCGCAAGGCGGTCGGAAACGGCGCGGGCGTCTTCACCGTCGGCCCCGGCGCGACCCGCCTCGACACGCTGCGCGGCGCGACCCACGTCTCGGCGGCGCCGGGCACCGCCCACACCGCCCTGCTCGAGGCGGCCGGCGGCGACGGCGCCCCGGCGGACGCCCTCCGGGGCGAGAATGCCGTCCTGATCTGGTCGGGCCCGATGCGGAGCGAGGTGGCGTCGGTGCTGGCGCACGTCGCCCACACCTCCGGCTGCCGCGTCCTGCGCACGCCGCGGGCGGCGAACGAGATCGGCATCGCCGCCGCCGGTCTCGGCACCGCCTCGCCGGAGGCGGCGCTCGAGCTGGCCGAGTCGGGGACGATCAAGGCGCTCGTGCTGCTCGGCGCCGACCCGGTCGGCGACTGGCACGCCGGCGAGCGGTGGCGAAACGCGCTCGCACGCTGCTTCTTCGCCCTCCAGGTGACCGGCTTCCAGAACGACTCGTCCGGCTGGGTGACGACGATCGTGCCCGAGTCGCAGATCCTCGAGAAGGACGGCACGCTGGTGAACCTGGAGGGGCGCGTCCAGCGCCTGCGCGCGGCGGCGAAGGCGCCCGCAGGCGTCTCGGACGGCTACGCCTGGGCGGCCGAGCTGGGCTCCCGGCTCGGCGTCGAGCTGCCGCACGACCCGCCGGCCGCGTTCGCCGACCTGGCCGAGCGCCGGCCCGCGTTCGCGGGGCTGTCCTGGTCGGGCATCGGGGAGCGCGCGCCGCTCGGCGAGCGGGCGCCCGTGGGCGACGCCCCGGCGGCGCCGCAGGTGGCCCCGGCCGCGGTGCCGCAGACGGTCGTGGTCGGCTATCGCGAGCTGATGTCCGGCGCCGCCGTCGACCACACCGAGGCGCTGCACTTCCAGCGCCGGCGCGGGATCGAGATCGCGTACGCCGACGCGGAAGCTCTCGGCGTCGCCACCGGCGACCGGATCCAGGTGACGCACGACGGGCATGCGGTCACCGGCCCGGCGCTCGTCCAGCGCGGCCTGCGTCCCGGCGTCGTGCGCCTGGCGGCGCGCGTGCCGCACGTCGGCCCCGGCGCGGTCGCCGCAGTACCGGCGGAGGCTGAAGATGCCTGACGGGTTCATCGTCACGGTGATCAAGTCGCTCATCCTGGCCAACCTGGTCATGGGCGTCTTCGCCATGCTCACCTGGGCCGAGCGGCGCATGCTGGGCCGGTTCCAGGTCCGGCTCGGCCCCAACCGCGTCGGCCCGTTCGGGCTGCTCCAGCCGATCGCCGACCTTCTGAAGCTGATCCGCAAGGAGAGCCTGCTCCCGGTCGGCGTGAACCCGGTGCTCTACCTGGCGGCGCCGGTGGTGTCGCTGTTCGCGTCGCTGGCGGTGTTCGCCGTCATCCCGTTCGGCGGTCAGGCCACGATCCCGGGCACCGACTTCAAGATCTTCCTGTGGGTCTCCAACCCCAGCGTCGCCCTGCTCGTCGTCTTCGCGCTGGGCTCGCTCAGCTTCTACGGCTTCCTGGTCGGCGGCTGGTCGTCGAGCTCGAAGTACAGCCTGCTCGGCTCGATGCGGGCGGTCAGCCAGCTGATCTCCTACGAGGTCAGCCTGGCGCTGGCAGTCATCGGCGTCGTCATGATGAGCCACTCGCTCTCGCTGACCGCCATCGTCGAGGCCCAGCACCGTGACGGCCTCCCCTACATCATCCCGCAGTTCCTCGGGTTCGCCGTCTACGTCGTCGCCGCGACGGCCGAGACGAACCGGATCCCGTTCGACCTGCCCGAGGCCGAGGGCGAGCTCGTCGCCGGCTACCACACCGAGTACGGCGGCATGCGCTTCGCCATGTTCCAGAACGCCGAGTACGTCGCCCTGATCGCCTTCTCGGCGATCGCGTCGGTGCTGTTCCTCGGCGGGTACGGGTGGCCGTGGCTGCCCGGGCCGATCTGGATGCTGCTCGAGATGGCGATCTTCATCTTCGTCGCCATGTGGCTGCGGGCGACGCTGCCGCGCGTGCGGTACGACAAGCTGATGTCGATCGGCTGGAAGGTGCTCCTCCCGGCCGCCACCCTCAACCTGCTGGTCACGTCGGTCATCGTGGCCTGGCGCGCGTAAGGATCGAGGACAATGCCCGTCACCGGCACAGTCAAGGGCTTCGCGGTCACGTTCCGGCACCTGTTCCGGAAGCCCGTCACGCAGCAGTACCCCGAGTACAAGCGGCCGGTGTACCCCCGCTTCCGCGGCCGTCACCGGCTGCACCGGCACGAGAACGGTCTCGAGAAGTGCGTCGGCTGCTCGCTGTGCGCCGCCGCCTGCCCGGCCGACTGCATTCGCGTTGTCGCCGCCGAGAACACCGAAGAGGAGCGCTACTCGGCCGGCGAGCGCTACGCCCGCATCTACGAGATCAACATGAGCCGCTGCATCTTCTGCGGCTACTGCGAGATCGCCTGTCCGTTCGACGCGATCACGCTCGGCCACGACTACGAGCTGGCCGAGATGTCGCGCGAAGCGATGGTCTACGACAAGGACATGCTGCTCGAGCCGATGCACCCGAGCCGCACGACGCCCGTCGCGCCCCGGGATCCGTTCGACGTGGTGGAGCCGGCGGGCGACGGAGGGGCGGCGTGACCTACGACATCGTCTTCGTCGTCGCGTCCGTCGTCGCGATCGTCGCCGCGCTCATGGTCGTGCTCTCCGGCAACCCGTTCATCTCCTCGCTCGCGCTGATCGGGAACCTGATCGCGCTCGCGACCTTCTACCTGCTGCTGCAGTCCGACTTTCTGGCGGCGGCACAGGTGATCGTGTACGCGGGCGCGGTGATGATCATGTTCCTGTTCGTCACCGCCTACCTGGGCGGGCGCGCCGATGAGCCGACCCGGCAGCGGCCGATCTGGCAGACGCTGGCGGCCCTGGTCGCGGCCGCCGGGATCGCGGCCGAGATCGTGTTCGGCGTCACGCGCGAGAGCTTCCTGCACGGCCCCGTCGTGAGCGACGCGTTCGGCGCCCCGCAGGCGATCGCCGGGAGGTTCCTGGGCCGCTACCTGCTCGCCTTCGAGGGCACCTCGCTGCTGCTCCTGATCGCCGCCGTCGGCGGGGTCGTGCTCGCCACCCGCCGGCCCGCGCCGCGCGGCGCCGACGAGCCGGGCGCGTTCGAGGTCGAGCGGCCTCAGCGGGTGCGCTCGCTGCAGTCCTCGGTGATGCAGGCGGAGACCGCGTTCGAGGTCGTGCGCACCGGCGCCCGAGCCGACGAGAAGGACGAGGCCTGATGCACGTCGGGGTGGAGTGGTTCGTCTCGGTCTCCGCGATCCTGTTCGGGATCGGCCTCTACGGCGTCTTCACCCGCCGCAGCCCCCTCATCCTGCTGCTGTCGGTCGAGATCATGCTGAACGCGTGCAACCTGGCGCTGATCTCCTTCTCCCGCTACGTGGGTGAGCAGTCCGGCCAGGTGTTCGCGCTCGTCGTCATGGCGGTGGCCGCGTCCGAGGTCGTCGTCGGGCTCGGGCTCGTCGTGGCCATCGCGCGGCGCAAGGGCGACCTCGACGTCGACCGGCTGACGGGGCTGCGCAACTGATGGAGACGCTCGCCTGGATCTGCCTGTTCGCGCCGCTGGCCGGCGTGGCGACGCTCACCGTGGCCGGCTCCCGGATCTCGCGCGGGGCGGCGGCGTGGGTGGGCACCCTGTTCGCGTTCGTGGCCTTCGCGGCCGCGATCGGCGAGCTGATCGGGATGCTGGGCGAGGGCGCCTCCCAGCGGGCGCACACCTACACGGCCTGGACCTGGGCCGGGTCGGGGACGTTCCACGTGCCGCTCGGGGTGCTGATCGACCCGCTCTCGGTGACCGAGATGCTGGTCGTCGCCGGGGTCGGCGCCGTGATCGTCATGTACTCGATCGGCTACCTGCACGGCGATGTCAAGGAGCGGCGCTTCTTCGTCTACATGGATTTCTTCCTGTTCTCGATGCTGCTCCTCGTCATGGCGGACAACTTCGTGCTGCTGCTGGCAGGCTGGGGCCTCGTCGGGCTCTCGTCCTACCTCCTGATCGGGTTCTGGCACGAGCGGCCCGAGCCGGTGGCGGCGGCCAAGAAGGCCTTCGTGATGAACGCGATGGGCGACGTCGGGATCGCGGTCGCGATCTTCTTCATGGTCCGCGACCTCGGAACGACGGACTTCGGCTCGGTGTTCTCGTCCGCCTCGCAGCACTGGGCGAAGGGGTCGCCCATCGCGAACTGGGTCGCGCTCGGGCTCCTGCTCGGCGCCGTCGCGAAATCCGCCCAGATCCCGCTCCACACCTGGCTCCCGGACGCGATGGAGGGCCCGACTCCCGTCTCCGCCCTGATCCACGCCGCCACGATGGTGACCGCCGGCGTCTACCTGGTCGCCCGCTGCCACGTGCTGTTCGTGAACGCGCCGGACATCCAGGCCCTGGTGGCCCTGCTCGGCGTCGCCACGCTGCTCATGGCCGGCGTGATCGCGCTCGTCCAGACCGATATCAAGCGGATCATCGCCTACTCGACGATGAGCCAGATCGGGTACATGTTCACCGCGGTCGGGATCGGGGCGTACTCGGCCGGCATGTTCCACCTGCTGACCCACGCCTTCTTCAAGGGTCTGCTCTTCCTGGGCGCCGGCGTCGTCATCCACGCCCTCGGAGGGGAGCAGGACGTGCGCCGGATGGGCGGGCTCGGAGCCGCCCTGCCGAAGACGAAGTGGTTCATGTGGATCGGCACCGTCGCCCTGATCGGCTTCTGGCCGCTGTCCAAGGACGGGATCCTCGCGAGCGGCCTCGAGAAGGGCGGGACGGCCGCGACGATCGTCTGGGTCGGCGGGCTGGCGGGCGCCTTCCTGACCGGCATCTACGCCACACGGCTGATGCGGCTCACGTTCTACGGCGAGCGCTCCCGGTACGCGGCCGAGCACCTCCACAGCGGCCACGGCGAGGGCCCCTGGGTGATGATGCTGCCGGTCGCGGTGCTCGCGATCGGGACGCTCCTGTCCGGCTTCCTCGCCATCGGGTTCGGCGTCAACCAGACCTTCGGCGACTGGCTCGCGAACGCGGCCCCGACGATCGAGCCCTCGACCTCCGAGGACGTCGTGACCACGGCCATCGCCTGGGCGCTGGGGGCGGCCGGCGGGGTTCTGGCCTGGCGGGCGTACGCGCAGCCGGGCCTGCTCGAGCGGCTCAAGCGCCCGTTCGGCCGCACGCCGGCGATCGCCGAGCACAAGTTCTACTGGGACGAACTCTACGACACGATCGCGTACATCCCGGCGGCGGCGCTCGCCGTGAGCATCTACCGCTTCATCGAGCGCTGGGTCGTCTGGGGCACCGTCGACCTGGTCGCCTTCCTCGTGCGCATGCTCGCCCGCGGCACCGCGGACGCCCAGACCGGCGTCGTCCGCCAGTACGCCACGGTGCTCGTTGCCGGGGCGGCCGTGCTCGGCGTGTACTTCCTGTCGAGGGCGACGCTGTGACCACCGCGCTGATCTTCCTGCCCCTGGCCGGATGCGTCGTGGTCGGCCTGCTGCCGCTGCCCCGGCGCGGGACCGAGCTGCTGGCGCTCGCCGTCGCCCTGGCCGAGGCCGTGCTGGGCGCGATCGCCCTGGTCGGGTTCGACGTCGGGGGCGGCGTGCAGTTCGCCCAGAACACGCGCTGGATCTCGGACTTCGGCGCCGGCGTGCCCGTCCGCTACCACGTCGGCATGGGCGGCCTCTCCCTGTTCATGGTGCTGCTCACGGCCGTCGGGATCGCCGCGGCGATCGGGGCGGCGATGGTGGCCGGGCGCGAGCGCGTGCGCGTCTACCTGGCGCTGATGCTCCTGCTCGAGTTCGCGCTCGTCCTGCTGTTCACCGCCCAGGAGCTCGTCCTCTTCTACCTCGGGTGGGAGGCGATGATGATCCCGCTCTACGTGCTCATGGGCACATGGGGCGGCGAGGGCCGGCGCCGGGCGACGATCCAGTTCGTCGTCTACACGATGATCGGGTCACTGCTCATGCTGGTGGCGATCGCCGTGCTCGGCGTCTCGGCGCACACGTTCGAGCTCTCCGCGCTCACGTCCCACCCGCACGAGTCGACCTGGCTCTTCCTGGCCTTCGCCGCCGCCTTCTGCATCAAGGCCCCGCTATTCCCGCTGCACGGGTGGCTGCCGAGCGCCTACCGCGAGTCGACGATCGAGGTGACGGCGCTGCTCTCCGGGGTGATCTCCAAGGCCGGGGCGTACGGGCTGATCGTGTTCGCCGTCCCGCTCTTCCCGTCGGTGGCCCACGACTGGCGCTGGCTGTTTCTGGGCCTCGGCCTGGCCGGCCTCATCTACGGCGCGGTAGTGGCCTTCCGCCAGGAGGACGCGCGCGGCGTCGTCGCCTACTCGAGCCTCAGCCAGATGAACCTGATCATCATCGGGATCTTCGCCTTCAACTCGAACGGCGTGACGGGCGCGATCTTCCAGATGGTGAACCACGGCGTCGTCTCGGTGGCCGCGTTCCTGCTCATCGGCCTGGTGGAGCTGCGGGCCGGCACTGACCGCTTCCGCGTGCTCGGCGGGCTCGCGAACGGCCGCCCGGTGCTCTCCACCGTATTCCTGATCGCGGCCCTGTGGGCGCTGGCGGTGCCCGGCTCGAGCATCTTCGTCTCCGAGCTCTACATCCTGATCGGCGCGTTCCAGCAGCAGGCCGTGCTCGGCGGCGTGGCGGCGGTCGGGATCGTGCTCGCCGCCATGTACATGCTGCGCTGGTACTCCGCCCTCGCGCACGAGGGCGACGGCGAGAAGGTGTCCCCCGAGACGCCCGACCTGCGCATCGGCGAGCTCGCGATCGCGGTGCCGCTGCTCCTGATCCTGTTCGCGCTGACGGCCTACCCGTGGGGCGTCATGCAGCGGGTGACGACGTCCCAGGTGGCGTTCGACACCCCGGCCAAGGTGCAGCACCTGTGATCCAGACCATCCCCGTCTCGTTCTCCGCGATCGCCCCCGAGATCATCCTGCTCGGCACCGCCGCCGCCCTGCTCCTGTTCGCGATCTTCCTGCCCGACGAGCTCGCGCGGCGGCTGTCGGCCGGCGCGACCGTGATCGCGCTCGCGGCCGCCACCGCGTACGCGGCCACCCAGTTCCACGACGGCGCCCGCGCCCCGTTCGACCACACGCTGCGGATCGACGCCTTCGGCCAGGGCGGGCGGATGCTCGTCTTCGTCGCGGCGATCGCGGCCGTCGCGTTCTCGTGGGGCATGGGCAACCTGCGCGAGCGCAGCGTCGAGTACCACGCGCTGCTCCTGACCGCCGCGGCGGGCATGTCGCTCCTGTGCGTCTCGAACAGCTTCGTGACCGCGTTCGTGGCGCTCGAGCTCTTCTCGCTCGCGCTCTACATCCTGGTCGCGATCGAGACCGACGACCTGCTGTCCCTCGAGGGCGGGCTGAAGTACCTCATCATCGGGTCGGTGGGAGCGGCCTTCCTGCTCTACGGGGCGGCGCTCACGTACGGGGCCAGCGGGCAGCTCGAGTTCGACCGCATCCGGGCCGGCCTCGCGACCGGCGACCATCACAACGTGCTCGTGCTGATGGGGCTGACCCTGGTGATCGTGGGGCTGGGGTTCAAGGCGAACGCCGCGCCGTTCCACATGTGGACGCCGGACGCCTACGAGGGCGCGCCGACGGCGGTGACCGCCTTCATGTCCGCCGCGACGAAGGTGGTGGCGCTCGTGTTCGCGCTGCGGGTGCTCGTGACCGCCTACCCGCGCCAGTCCGACGTGTGGCAGATCGGCCTGGCCGGGATCATCATCGTCTCGTTCGCCGTCGGGAACCTGGCCGCGCTGCGGCAGGCGAACGTGAAGCGCATGCTGGCGTACTCCACGGTCGGCCACTCCGGCTTCCTGCTGACGGCGGTCGCCGCCCACAGCGCCCTCGGCACGCGGGCGCTGCTCTACTACCTGACCGTCTACGGCGCCATGAACCTGGGCGCATTCGGGATCGTCGCCGTGCGCGAGCGCGAGCTCGGGCGCCCGGTGCTGATCGCCGACTTCGCAGGCTGGGGCTACCGCCGTCCGGCGCTCGGGATCGGGATGCTGATCTGCATGCTCTCGCTGGCCGGCTTCCCACCAACCGGAGGCTTCCTGGGCAAGCTCTACATCTTCTCCGCCGCCGTCGACAACGACCAGACGTACCTCGCCATCGCCGGGGTGATCGCCACGATGGTCGGTCTCGTCTACTACCTGCGGATCCCGTTCGCGCTCTACGACCGCGACGTCGAGGCGCCGGCGATCAGCTCCCATCCCGGCTTCGGCCTCACCGCGAGCGTGGCCGGCCTGGCCGCCCTGGCGGCGCTCGTGCTCGGCTTCATCCCGACGCCCCTGATCGACCTGGCGCGCACCGCGTCCGGCTCGCTGTTCTAGACGCAGAGCCGAGGGGCCACTGCACCCGCCAAACGGGGTCAGACCCCTTTTGGCGGGTCGGACGAACATATGTTCGCTATGATGCGCCGATGGACGAGGCGCAGCTGCCGCTCTTCCCGGAGCCAGACGGCATGGGCGACGGGCGCGCCCTGCGCGACGTCGAGTACATCCACACGCGCGCGAAGAAGATCATCAACCGCGTCCCCGAGGCGTCGCGGATGCCGTTCCGCTACACGATCAACGCCTACCGGGGCTGCTCCCACGCGTGCACCTACTGTTTCGCCCGGCCCACGCACACGTACCTGGGCATGGACGCCGGCACGGACTTCGAGCGCCGCATCGTCGTCAAGGTGAACGCCGTCGAGCGGCTGGCCGCCGAGCTGCGCGACCCGCGCTGGGGCGGCGACCACATCGCCATGGGCACGAACACCGACCCCTACCAGCCGGCCGAGGGCCGCTACCGGCTCACGCGAGGCCTGATCGAGGCGCTCATCGCGGCCGGCAACGAGTTCTCAATCCTGACGAAGTCGCCGATGATCATGCGGGACATCGACCTGCTGGCCGACGCCGCCCGGGCCGGGCTCGTCCGCTGCAACCTCTCGATCGGGACGCTCGACACGGGGACCTGGCACGCGAGCGAGCCCGGCACGCCGCCGCCGCAGCGGCGGGTCGAGGCGGTCGGCCGCCTGAACGCCGCCGGCATCCCCTGCGGCGTCCTGGTCGCCCCGGTGCTGCCCGGCATCTCGGACTCGCCCGAGCAGCTGACCGAGGTCGTCGAGGCGTGCGTCGAGGCCGGCGCCGTCTCGATCAGCGCCATCCTGCTGCACCTGCGCCCCGGCGTGCGCGAGGTCTTCATGCCCTGGCTCGGGGAGTACCGTCCCGACCTGGTGCAGCGCTACGGCGAGCTCTACCCGTCCTCGTACGCGTCGCCTGGCGCCCGGGCGCGGCTGGCGAGCCAGGTCGACGAGATCGTCGACCGGGCGGGCGGCAGGGCCGTCCCGCCGTCGCGCACGCGCGAGGCTGCCTGACGCCCCCACCGCCTCACACCTGGGATCTGAGCACGGCGACTCGCGGCCGGGCGAGGAGGGGTCGAAGCCGCGCTCGATCAGCCAGCGGGCCGCCCCTAGGCTCCGCACCGACCACCATCCGCGGATCACGTCGAGATCGACATCGGTGCCGTAGCCGGCGACGACGTCGCCCAGGCGCTCCTCATGTCCGAGGGTCAGGGTGGCGAGGTCGTACATCGCATCACCCGGGCCCGCCTCGGACCAGTCGATCACCCCCGTGATCTCGTCACCGTCGACGAACACGTGGGAGACCTGCAGCCGCGCGGCGGCGCCCGCCGCGGCCCACGCGGCAGCGGACGCGGTCGAAGGCTCCCCGAGGCGGCCAAGTGACGTCCCCGAGACGGCGGCGAGCGCGACCACCGGCGGCCGCCGCCACAGAACCTCCGGAACCGGGATCGGTGCCACCGCCATCGCCTCGACCTCGACGTCTTCCACGCCGGCCATCATCGCAGGGATGCCCGCGGCGCTCGTGACGGAGCACTAGACCCGGCGCGTGAGCCGGGCGACGCCGGCGTCGCGCAGATGCCACAACTCGTCCAGGTGCTCGCGCCCGAGCGAGGCGATCGCGGCCGTCCCCGAAACGGCCAGGGCCAGCCACGCGAGCTTGACCACCGCCGACGGGGTCGCCCCGGAGACGACGTCCGGGAACCGAAGGCTCGTGCCCCCCAGCGTGAGCAGGGCGGCGACCGCGCAGGCGCCGAGCTCGAACACCGCCCATTCGGACGGCTCGTCGACCACCGTGAGGTACGCGGCGAAGGCCGCGCCGAGCATCGCGGCGGTCGCGACCATCGCGATGTAGAAGCCGGTCAGGGCCGGGCCGAGCAGCGCGGCCACGAGCGCGGCGGCGGCGATCGCGGCGACGCGTGCGGGGGTGACGTGGCGCGGAAGCGTGGGCATCGTGCCACCTGAGTTCTGGCCGGGCCCGGCGTCTCCTTCCCGATCGTCCGGTAGGGATGATGCCCGGGCGCCCTGTGCCGGGGACGCTCCGTGCGGCCATGCGCCTGGAGCTCGGGAAGCCCATCCTCTGTACGGACGGCGCCGTCGGTGAGCTTGCCGACGTCGTCGTCGATCCCGTGGAGCGGCGCGTCACCCACCTCGTCGTCCGGCCGCACGGGAATCTCGGCCCGGCACGGCTCGTGCCGGCCGAGCTCGCGGACGGCGACCGGGGGGAGATCTCGCTGCGCTGCACGCGGGCGGACGTGGATGGGTTCGCGACCGTCCGCGAGTCGGCGTACCTGCGGACGGGTCAGCTGCCCCGCGACGACCCCGACTGGGACATCGGGATCGAGGACGTGCTGGCGATGCCGTACTACACGACGCCGGACATCGGGGTCTACCCGTCGTTCGACGAGCCGTACATGATGACGTACGACCGCGTCCCGAAGGGCGAGGCCGAGATCCGGCGCGCGAGCGCGGTCGTCTCGGCGGACGGCCACCACCTGGGCACGGTGGAGGCGCTGGTCGTCGACGTCGACGAGATCACCCATTTCGTGCTCGAGCACGGCCACCTGTGGGGCCTGCGCGACGTCACGATCCCTGTCGGGGCGGTGGCGAAGGTAGAGTCGGACACCGTGACGCTGCGCATCTAGAAGGACGACGTCGGCGACCTCCCGGCCGTGCGGGTACACCGCTGGCATCTCTAGCGGGCCGGCCCGGCCGCCTTTTCGTGGCAACCGCGGCCGCGGCATGCCTGGTCGCGGCGTTGGCCGGCCCGGCCTGGGCGGCGACCACGGCGGCGACGCAGCTCGCACAGCGCTACGCGCCGATCGTCGTCCTGAAGAAGCAGGCACAGGCGTGCGACACCCACGGCGAGGCCTACGAGCCCGTCGCCGTCAACCTCGTGCTCGGGCGCAACGATGTCACGCTGCGCGGCCCGGACGGCTACACCCTGCAGGCGCCGACGATGCGCGACCTCTACCGCAAGGACTCCGCGTACTTCCTGGATTTCCCCGGCAACCCGCTGAAGCCGGGCTGCTCCTACGAGCGCTGGCTCAAGAAGATCTCGCAGGGCAAGCCGGCCACGGTCTACGCCCACATCGCCACCCAGCCGGACAGGCCGGGGCGGCTCGCGCTCCAGTACTGGCTCTACTACGTCTACAACGACTGGAACAACAAGCACGAGGGCGACTGGGAGATGATCCAGCTCGTCTTCGCGGCGGACTCGCCGGCCGACGCCCTCCGCCGCCCCCCGCTCGAGGTCGGCTACTCGCAGCATTCGGGCGCGCAACGCGCGGACTGGGATGACTCCGACCTCGAGCGGCGCGGCACGCACCCGCTCGTCTACTCCGCATCCGGATCGCACGCGAACTTCTTCCGCTCGGCGCTCTGGTTCGGCTACAGCGCCCAGGCCGGCGTCGGCTGCGACGACACCCGCACGCCCTCGCGCGACGTCGATCCGAAGGTCGTCGTCGTGCCGACCACGCCGCCGGGGGCGGACAGCCGGTTCGCCTGGCTGGGTTTCGACGGCCTGTGGGGCCAGCGCCTGCGGAGCCCGAACGGCGGCCCCACCGGCCCGAACGACAAGACCCGGTGGCGCAAGCCCGTCACCTGGACCGAGACGACCTGGCGCGACACCGCGCTCTCGGTCCCCGGCGGGACGTCGCTCGGGCCGAGCGCCACCGGGTTCTTCTGCGGGTTCGTGGCCTCCGGGTCGAAGCTCTACCTGCGAACGCTCGCGTCCCCGTGGCTCGTCATCCCGGTCGTGCTCGCGCTCGCCGCCGCCGCGGCAGTGCTCGTGCGGCGCACCCGCTGGTCGCCGGGGAGTGCGACCCCGATCGACCGCCGCCGGGCGGCCGGCGAGATGTTCGTCTCGGCGTGGCGCATCCACGGCACCCACCGAGGCTGGTTCCTCGGCGTCGGAGCAGTGTTCGTCCCCCTCGGCGTGTCGCCGCCGGCATCCAGGCGGTCGTGTTCGCGCACTCGCCGTTCACCGACCCGAAGGGCGTCGAGGGCGGCGACCGCTTCATCTCCGGGGTCGCCGCGCTGTTCGTCGGCAGCGGGATAACGGCGTTGGTCCCCAGCGTGCTGGTGGCGGCGGCGGTGGCGATGTCGGTCGACGAGCTGGCCCGGGGCGGTTCCGGCAGGATCCACATCCGCGCGATTGGAGAACGCGCGCTCCCGCTGGCGGGGGCCATCCTGACCATCCTGATCGTGGTGGCACTCCTCGTGACGACGCTGGTCGGACTCATCTTCGCGGTCGCCTTCCTCGTGTGGCACGCGATCACGACGCAGACGTGCGTGATCGAGCGCCGCTCGGCCCGGGCCGCGCTCGGCCGTAGCCGCGAGCTCGTCCGCCACCACGCCTGGCGCGTGTTCGCGATCACCGCCGTCGCCACCGGCATCGGCCTCGCGACCGGGCCGATCGTCGGGCTGGCGGTGCTCTTCGCCTCATCCGCCTCGCTGGGCGCGATCGACATCGTGAGCTCTGTCGTCTACGCCGTCGTGATGCCGTACGTCTCGATCGTGCTCGCCCTGCTCTTCTTCGACCTGCGCGCCGCTCAGTCCGGATCGCGCACGTAGAGCCCGCGCACGGCCCGGCGGATGCGGACCTGCAGACGCTCGCCCCCGTCCGGATCCGGCGGGCGCGACCACGCCGCCGCCACCTCCGCGCCCAACAGCAGCGCGGACGCGTACAGGTAGACCGAGTACAGGAACACGAGCGCCGACGTGAGCGACCCGTACACCACGCTCAGGCGGTTCACGTTTTCGTAGATCCGTCCCGACGCGAACGAGATCGCGAGCAGGAGGATCGCCGTCGTGACCGCGCCCGCGAGCGCGTCGGTGCGCCGCAGGCGCCGGGACGGCACGAACCGGTAGAGGAGCATGACGATGACGACCGAGGCGAGGACGGCTGCGACGCGCGGGGCGCTGTTGCCGGCGGTGGTGGTGCGCAGCCCTGCCAGCGCGTCGACACGCCGCAGCTCGTGCTGGGCGAGCCGGTCGAGCACCGTGGCCGCGACGGTGCCGAGCACGAGCACGGCGCAGCCGACGACGAGCACGAGGTCGACGAGCTTCCCCCGCGCGGCCGGCCGGCCCCGCTCCCCCCGAGCACCAACTCGAGGCCGGTGCGGATGGTCGCCATCATGCCCGTCGCCGCCCAGACGAACAGGGCCAGCGTGATGAGCCCGACGACGCCGGACGGCGACGCGATCCCGGAGATGGCGCCGGCCACGTCCTCGCGGCTCGCGACGCTCGGAGGCAGCGCCCGGACGACGGTGTCCACCACGGCGTCGTGGATGTCCCGGTTCCCGAGCAGCAGGCCGAACACGGCGACCAGCACGATCGCGAGCGGGACGATCGAGAACACCACCCGGTAGGCGATGCCGGCCGCGTGCTGCGGGCAGCCGTCGGCGAAGTAGCGGTCGACGGCAGTCGCGAGCACGCCGGCGATCCGGCGGCCCGCGCGGGCGCAGGCGGCGAGGACGCCACGGCGTGCGGGCGTGGGTTCCGGGCCCGGTCGCGCCGGTGCGGACATCCGCGTAGGCTAGGCCGTCGCCAGGCGCCCCGACCGGACCGCGGCGGCGAACGCGTCGTAGTCGCGCTCGTTCTGATCGGCGTACGCCGCCGAGAACTCGGCGATTGCCCGGTCGAAGGCGTCCCCCTTCCCGAGGTAGGCGGCGATCGCAATCCGGTCGCCCCAGCGGGCGTGCGCGCGGGCGAGCGTCGCGCCGCACAGGCGGGCATACAGCCACGCGCCCTGTGGCTGCAGCCGGTCGACGTCCGCGCTGCCCTTCCAGTCGTGCAGCTGACGCACGTAGTAGTCCCGGGCGCGGCCGTCGAGCCCGGGGATTCGCTGCCAGCCCAGGAACACGTCGGTCGCCGCCTGCATCACCCGCTGGCCGATCACCACCCGCGCGCCGTGGTTGCGGTAGCGGGGCCCGTCCAGGTGCTCCTCGAGCACCTGGACGGACCGGCCTCCTTCACCTGCAGGAACAGCGGATCGCGGTGGTCGCGGCCGGCGAGCAGGAGGATGTAGCAGCGGGTGCCGACGCTGCCGACGCCGACCACCTTCCGGGCGGCATGCACGAAGCGGAACTCCTCCAGCGGATGGTGCTCGCGGGTGAGCGTGCGCCGGTACGACGCCAGGAGCTGCTTGATCAGCCGCTCGGCTTCCTCCCACTCCGACCCGGTGGCGATGAGCTCCTCGAGCGGGACGACCAGCGGCCGGTCGGGCAGGATCCGCAGGTCGCCCTCGACCTTCGCGGCCCTCCGGGCGAGCACGCGCACGCTGTCGCGCGTGCGCGCCCTGGCGACGTCCCCCTCCGCCCAGCGCGCCTCCCTCTTCGAGAGCCGGCCCCGGCCGACCTCGCGCCAGACCTGCGCCAGCAGCCGCTCGGCGTCGACGTGGGCGTACCACGCGCCGAGCGTGCCCTGGCCGGCGCTGCGGCGCAACTGGCGGCGGTAGGCGCGGGCGCACTCCTGCACGATCGCGCGCCGGTCACGCGCGCGGAACCCGCGGTCGCGCCCGCCGATCTCGAAGCTGGCCGCGAGCCGCTTCACGTCCCACTCCCACGGCCCCGGATAGGTCTCGTCGAAATCGTTGAGGTCGAAGATCATGCGCCGCTCCGGCGTTCCGAACACGCCGAAGTTGGCCATGTGGGCGTCGCCGCAGAGCTGGACGGTGACGCCCGACACCGGCGTTTGCGCGAGGTCGCCGGCCATGATCGCCGCGGCGCCACGGTAAAACGTGAAGGGCGATACCGCCATCCGCGCGTGGCGCACCGGCACGAGGTCGGGGACGCGGTCGGCGTCCTCGCGCTCGAGCAGCGCGACCGGGTCCGCCCGGCCGGCGGGCGGCTCCCAGGCGCCGTGGGACGAGCGGGGCGCGAGGGCGCGGGCCGCCTTCCCCCGCGCGACCCGCTGCTCCGGCGTCAGCCGCCGTCTGCGCCATTCGGACGCGAACCGCCGTTCGAAGACCTCGGGGCCCCCCCGGATCCTCGGCCGCCCGGCGCGGCCTTCCGTCATCCGCCGGGCATGATCCGCATGGCCGGGCCGACCGCCCCGTGTCGGCTATGTTCTGCCCCGTCCCAGAAGGCACACGAGGGAGGCCCTCCATGTCACTCGACAACGGCGTCAAGCTCACCTGGATCGGGCACGCGTCCTTCATCCTGGAAACCCCCGGCGGCAAGCGGGCGCTCATCGATCCGTGGATGACCGGAAATCCCGTCGCCCCGGAGTCGCTCCACGATCCCGGCGACGTCGACCTCATCCTCCTCAGCCACGGCCATTCCGATCACACCGGCGACGTCATCCGGCTGGCCAGGGAGAAGAGCCCCGCCGCGGTCATGTGCATGATCGAGCTCGGGGACTACCTCGGGTCCAAGGGCGTCGAGAACATCATCGGCGGCAACAAGGGCGGCACGCTCAGCGCCGAGGGTGTGAGCGTCACCCTCACGCACGCCTTCCACTCCTCGAGCTACGGCGAGGAGGACGGCACCATCGTCTACACCGGGGAGCCGGCCGGCCTGATCATCACGCTCGAGAACGGCTACCGGATCTACTTCGCCGGCGACACGACCGTGTTCGGCGACATGGCCCTGATCGGCGAGCTCTACCAGCCCGACCTGGCCATGCTCCCGATCGGCGACTTCTTCACGATGGGCCCGATGGAGGCGGCGAAGGCCGTCGAGCTCCTGGGCGTCAAGCACGTCCTGGGGATGCACTACGGCACGTTCCCTCTCCTGACCGGCACGCCGCAGGGGCTGCGGGACGAGCTCGCGAAGCGCGGTCTCACCGACGTCGTGGTCGAGGAGCTCAAGCCCGGCGAGACGCTTTCGTGACATTCTCACTCGTGGCGTGCGATCTCGAGGCGCGCCAGTGGGGAGTGGTCGTCGCCTCCAGGTTTCTCGCCGTCGGCGCCATCGTGCCGTGGGCGCAGGCAGAGGTCGGGGCCGTGGCCACGCAGGCGTTCGCGAACGTCTCGTACGGCCCCCGGGGCCTCGAGCTGCTGGGCGCCGGCGCGAGCGCGCAGGAGACGCTCGACCGGCTCCTGGCGGACGATCCGGACGGCTCGGAACGCCAGGTCGGCGTCGTCGACGCCGCCGGGGGAAGCGCGACCTTCACCGGGCCGGAATGCCTCGACTGGGCCGGAGGCAGGACCGGCGCCGGCTACGCCGCGCAGGGCAACCTGCTCGCCGGCGCCGGGGTCGTCACCGCGCTGGTGGACACGTTCGAGGGAACGGAGGGCCCGCTGGCCGAGCGGCTGCTCGCGTCGCTGGCCGCGGGCGACGCCGCCGGGGGCGACCGCCGGGGGCGGCAGTCCGCGGCCGTGATCGTGCGCGAGGTGGACGGCGGCTACGGCGGCGGGACGGACACCCTCGTCGACCTCCGTGTCGACGATCACCCCGATCCCGTCACGGAGCTCCAGCGCCTGTACGCCATCCAGGATCTCCTCTTCGGCCGCACGCCGGACGATCAGCTGATCCCGCTCGAGCAGGTGCAGGCGGAGCTGACCGAGCTGCTCGCGAAGGTCGGCCGCTCCGGCCCGGTCGAGCGCGCGCTGCGTGACTGGGCGGGGAGGGAAAATCTCGAGGAGCGGCTCTACGACGGCCGCGTCGACCCCGTCGTGCTGCGCGCCCTGCGCGAGCGTGCGGAGGGGCGGGCTTAGCCGCCGAAGACGGCCTTGGCGCTGGCGTGCGACCGGCCCCGGGCGTCGGACACCGAGGCGGAGATCACGAAGCTGCCCTGCGCCGTCTTGGCGGTCACTTTCTGGCGCAGCGTCTCGCCGGCGATCCGGCCCGGGCGCAGGGTACCGCCCATGGCGGCGCCGATGCCGCTCGACGGCGTCGACCACGTGAACTCCCACTCGCCGTGGTGCGTGCGGGCGGTCAGGTTGGTGATCCGGAACGAGGCGACGACGGTCTGGCCGACCCGGGGGTGAGCCGGCGTGATCGTCGCCCGCACCCGGAACTGCGGGTTCTGGGTGCCGGTCACGGTGGTCGCCTCCGCTGCGACGGCGAACGCCGCCGTCAGCGCGGCAACGCAGAGGAGGATCTGGAGTGCGCGCCCAGGCACGCGGGGGACTGTAGCCCGCTCGGCGGACGCCGAGCGGGCTACACCATTACGGGCTCAGTACCACCGGCCGCGGGCGAAACCGCCGAACGCGATGAGGCCGACGAGCGCGATGATGATCCCGAGCACGAGGCTCCAGAAGATGGCGACGATGATCCCGATGATGACGATGATCCCACCGGTCGTGATGCCGCCGATCCCGCTACTTCCTCGAGTCGTCATGTGAGTTCCTCCGATGAGGTCGGTCGGGGGCACTATTCCCGCCCGGACGGTGTTCTCAAACGGCCGGCGGCGCGGAAGCCCCTACCTGATGCTCAGGCGACGGTCGATCCGCTCGGCGCCGCTGCGCGGCCGCAGCACGCCGGGCAGGGCGGCGGCGATCTCGGCCACGGCCCGCGCCGAGGGGGCGTCCGGATCCTCGAGCACGAGCGGCCGGCCCGCGTCCGCCGCCGTGCGCAGCGGCTCGTCGAGCGGGATCTCGCCCAGCAGCGGGACGCCCAGCCGGTCGGCCAGCGCCCGGCCGCCGCCCTCGCCGAACACGTGCGAGCGCTCGCCGCAGCACGGGCACACCAGGTAGCTCATGTTCTCGATCACGCCCGCGACGCGCATCCCGGTCTTGGCGGCGACCTCAGCCGAGCGCTCCGCCACCTGCTGGGCGGCCGCCTGGGGCGTCGTGACGATCACGACGTCGGGCGACGGCAGCAGCTGGCCAAGCGAGATCGAGACGTCTCCGGTGCCGGGCGGCATGTCGACGACCAGGTAGTCGAGCTCGCCCCAGTGGACGTCGGTGAGAAACTGCTCGAGCGCCTTATGGAGCATCGGCCCGCGCCAGACGACCGCCTGGTCCGGCTCGAGGAAGAAGCCGATCGACATGATCCGCAGGCCGTGGTTCACGGGCGGCACGATCATGCCCTCGACCACCACGGGGCGGCGCGTGATGCCGAGCATGCGGGGCACCGAGTAGCCGTAGATGTCGGCGTCGACGACGCCCACCTCCGCCCCGCCGGCGGCCAGCGCGGCCGCCAGGTTCGTCGTCACCGTCGACTTGCCGACGCCGCCCTTGCCGGAGGCGACGGCCAGGACGCGGGTGCGCTGGGAGATCGCGAGCGACTTGGCCCCGTTCCCCCCGCCCGGATGCAGGCGCTCGCGCAGCGCGGTGCGCTGCTCCGGCGTCATGACGTCGAAGCTCACCCCGACGGACTCGACGCCCTCGACAGCGCCGACCCGGCCGCGCACCTGCGACTCGAGGTCGGCCTTCATCGGACAGCCGGCGACCGTCAGCGCGATGGTGACGCCGACGTGGCTCTCGCGCACGTCGACCGAGCGCACCATGTCGAGCTCGACGACGCTCCGCCGCAGCTCCGGGTCGATGACACCGACAAGCGCCTCGCGGATGGCGGTCTCGGAGACCATGCCCGCAGTGTATGCGCTGCTTCAGGCAGGCTCGCCGGCGTACACCAGCTCGGCCAGGCGGGTCGACCACTCCCGGTCGCGGGCGGCCGTCGCCCGGGTGCGCGAGCGGAGGTCGAGCGGCAGCGCCGGATCGTCGACCAGGAACACGTCTGCGCCGGCCTCGCGCACGATCAGCCAGGCCGCGGCCAGGTCGACCGACCGGGAGGGCTTCAGCGTCGCGACGGCATCGACCCGCCCGTCGGCCAGCTGGCACAGGGCCAGCGCCAGGGCGCCCATGACCCTGATCCGGCCGACGTTCCCGTCCATGCGCCCGGCGGCCTGCGCGACCAGGGCCGCGTTCGTGGCCTCGAAGTCGACGATGCCGAACCGCTCCTTGGGCCGGATCCCGCCCAGCGGCCGCCCGTCCACCGCCGCGCCCGCCCCCGCCTCGGCCACCCACTCCTCGCCGCTGCCGAGGTCGCGCACGTAGCCGAACCGGACGTCCGCGATGGTCGGGCCGTCGGCGAAGGCGATCGAGAGGCAGTAGAACGGCAGCCGCCGCTTCGCGTTCAGGGACCCGTCGATCGGGTCGACGATCACCACCCAGGGGCTCTCGCCCGACCCGAAGGTGCGCTCGCCGAGCTCCTCCGACACGAGCCGGAAGTCGATGCCCTGCGCGTGCAGCTGCTCGAGCTGGGCGACGGCCGCCTGCTCGGCCCGGTCGTCGATCACCGTGGTGTCGTCCCCGCCGCTGCCCCGGCCCACGACCGGCTCGCGGTCGTCGCGGGTCGGGAGGTCGGCGAGTGCGGCCTCCACGTCCGCGGCCACGCGGCGGCAGAACTCGAGCCACGCCTGCCGCATCACGCGTCCAGCGGATTGAACAGGAAGCCGCTGAAGAGCTTGGGGAAGAAGTACGTGGATTTCTGCGGCATCACGGCTCCGGCCGCGGCGACGGCGCGCACCTGCTCGACGGCCGGCGGGCGCAGCAGGAACGCGGCCGAGGCCTCACCCTGGTCGACGAGCGCGGTGGCGGCGCCGAGGTCGCGCACGTACCGGATCGACTCGGTGGTCTGGAACTGGGCCGGATCGAGCAGCCCCAGGAGCGGCGCGAGGACGACGGCCTCGAGCACCGCCGAGTCGATCGAGCGCAGCGGCGCGGGAGTGCCCATCATCGCCATCCCGACCGCAGCCCGGTCGCGCAGCGTGCACAGGAGCGCCCGGCGGTCGGCGCCCCGCCAGACGGCGAACGCGACGGTGTCCGCGGGCACGAGCCGCAGCGCCTCCTCGACCTGGCCCGGGGGCCCCTCCAGCTCGCTCACGTCGAACGCGTGCAGCACCTCGTCGGTGACCTCGCGCCGGCCCATGACGACGCGGTGGGTGGGGTAGATCTCGAGGCCCCCGCCCTCGAAGTTCACCAGGTGCATGAGGATGAAGTCGTAGGGCTCGTCGCCGGCGGGGTCGCCGTCGCGGACGCGGCGCTCGTCGCGGTAGGCGAGCGCCGTCTCGTAACGGTGGTGGCCGTCGGCGATGAGGATGCTCTGCTCGGCCATCGCCTCCTGGACGGCGGCGATGGCGCCGGCGTCGGTGACCGGCCAGAAGCGGTGAGTGGTGCCGTCGCCGTCGCACACCTCCATCGCCGGCTCTCCCGACGCGTGCGCGAGCAGGGCGTCCCGCGGGGCCGAGGAGGGATCGTCGTAGAGCCCGAACACCGGGGAGAGGTTGGTGGAGGTCGCGCGCATCAGCTCCAGCCGGCCGGCCTTGGCAGCGGCGTGCGTCTGCTCGTGCGGGCGCACCCGGCCCTCGGCGTAGTCCGACAGGTGAACGGCCGAGAGGAAGCCCGACCGGCTGCCCTCGGCGCCGTCGGGGCCGACGTAGTCCTGGACGTGCCACCACACGGCCGGCCGCTCGTCCTGGCGCAGGACGCCGTCCTGGCGCCACTCGTACAGCAGCCGCCCGGCCCGGCTGGGCGACTCGGGCAGCACCAGGTGGACGGCCGAGTACTCGCTGGTCGCGGCGTAGCGCTCGCGGTCGGCGGGCGGGATCACGTCGTAGGGCGGCACGACGACGTCGTCGAGGGAGACGCGGTCGGTGTCGTAGCGGAGCGCCCGCAGGGGGCGCAGGGCCTCACGCGTGCCGGGCTGTGATGCCATCCGCGGGATACTACGGGACGGCGACCGGGGTCAGACCCCGTACAGAAGTGCAACGGAACTGCAACGGCCGCCGTTCGGGGTCTGACCCCGATCCCCGGCCGACCGCCGGCCGATAAAGTGTCGCGGAGATGGCGGGCGACACCTATGTGGCCGATCTGAGCGAGGGGACGCTCGTCGACGCCACCTTCGCCGTCCAGCGCAAGCAGCGCCGCCACACGCGCAACGGCGACCCGTTCCTCTCGATGGAGCTCGCCGACCGCACCGGCCGCGTGCCGGGCGTCGTCTGGAACGACGTGAACCTGCTCGGCGCGCGCTTCGACCAGGGCGACACGGTGCGCGTGCTGGGACGGGTCGAGAGCTACGGGGGCCGGCTGCAGATCGCCGTGCGCGACGTGGAGAAGATCGACGCCGGCGACCCGCTCGACCTCGTCCCGGGCGCCCGCCGCGACGCCGAGACGCTGGACGGGTTCGTCGAGTTCCTGGCCGGCGAGGTCGCCCACCCCGGCCTGCGCGGGCTGCTCGAGCGGTTCCTGACCGACGCCCGCTTCCGCGAGCGGCTGCGCTCGGCCCCCGCCTCCCAGACGCACCACGACTACGCGGGGGGCCTGCTCGAGCACACGGTCGCCGTCGCGACCCTGTGCCGCGAGACCGCCGGGCTGCACCCGCGCCTGAACTCCGACATCCTGCTCACGGCCGCGCTCCTGCACGACGCGGGCCGCACGGAGACATTCCGGCCCGGCGTCACGATCGCGGTCTCCGAGCAGGGGCGCATGCTCGGCCACGTCCTGGCCGGCGTGCGCATGATCGACGCCGCCGCGCGCGAGGCCGGCCTGGCGGACGACGTGCTCCTGCCGCTCCTGAACGCCGTCGCCGGCCACCACGGCCCGATCGAGGGCCGCCGGCTGGAGACCGCCGAGGCGGTGGCGCTCTACCACGCGAACTCGCTCGACGCCCGCGTGGGGGAGGCGCTCTCCGGCCGTGGCTGATCGCGTCGTCCTCATCACCGGCGCGTCGACCGGGATCGGCGCCGCCACCGCCCGCCGCGCCGTCGCGGGCGGCGATCGGGTCGTGCTGGCCGCCCGGCGCAAGGAGGCGCTCGACGCGCTCGCCGGCGAGCTGGGAGCCGGCAACGCGCTCGCCGTCGCCTGCGACGTGACCGAGTGGGATCAGGTCGAGGCGCTCGCGCACGCGGCGCTCGAGCGGTTCGGCCGCATCGACGTCGTGTTCGCGAACGCCGGCTTCGGCGCCGCCCGCGGCTTCCTGAAGGAGTCGCCGGAGCACTGGCGCTCCATGGTGCTCACGAACGTGCTCGGCATCGCCTACACGATCAGGGCGACGCTGGGGCACCTGCTCGAGCGCGGCACCGGCCACTACGTCATCACGAGCTCCATCGCCGGACGCCGGTCGCTGCCGGGCTCGCTCTACTCGGCCACGAAGTTCGCCGTCACCGGCATCGGCCAGAGCCTGCGCGCCGAGCTGCGCGAGACGCACGGGAACGCCCGCATCCGGGTCACGCTGATCGAGCCCGGCGCCGTCGAGACGCCGTTCTTCGACAACCCTGGCCAGGGCCGCCTGGAGGCCGACGACATCGCGGGCGCCGTCATGTGGGCGCTCGACCAGCCCGAGCACGTCGACGTGAGCGAGGTGCTGATCATGCCGACCGCGCAGGGCGCGGTGCGGCGGTAGCGATCACGCTCCCTCGAAGCCCCGCAGCGGGCTGGGATGAGCCGGCTGGTACAGGCCCACCTCGCCCCCGCCCGGCACGCGCAGCGACGTCACCAGGCCAAACCGCTGCTCGGTGACGGGCGACGTCAGCTCGACGCCGCGCGCCTCGAGCTCGGCGGCGGTGCGGCGGATGTCCCGGCACATCAGGAAGAGCTGGTGCTCGCCGGCCGTGCGGTCGTTGCCGTCGGCCGGATGCACCGCGAGCTCGGCCGGCGGGAGCGCGAAGATCAGCCAGCCGCCGCCGGCGTCGACCGAGTCCAGGCCGAGCACGTCGCGCAGAAAGGCCCGGGCAGCCTCGGCGTCGTCTGCGAAGAGCAGCGCATGCACCCCGTCGATCACGCGTGCAGTATTTCCGAAACGGGGGCCTCAGACGTTGAAGCGGATGTTCAGCGTGTCGCCGTCGGCCACCACGTAGTCGCGGCCCTCGACCCGCACCCAGCCGCGCCGCTTGGCCTCGGCCTCCGAGCCGGCCTCGACCAGCCTGTCCCACTCGATCACCTCGGCCCGGATGAACCCGCGCTCGAGGTCGGAGTGGATCCGGCCCGCCGCCTGCTGTGCGTTCTGGCCGCGGCGGATCGTCCACGCCCGCGTCTCCTTGGGCCCCGTGGTGAAGAACGGGATCAGGTCGAGCAGGCGATACGCCGCCAGCGTCACCAGGTCGAGCGCGGGCCGCTCGATGCCGAGGTCGGCCAGGAACGCCTCGGCGTCCTCCGGCGGCAGCTCCCGCAGCTCCGCCTCGATCTTGGCGTTCACGGCGATGCACTCGCTGCCGCGCTCGGCGGCGAAGCGCTCCACCGCCGCCACGGCCTCCGCGTCGCCGCCCTCGTCGACGTTGGCGACGTACAGCTCCGGCTTGGCCGTCAGCAGGTCGAGCGACGCGGGCACCTCGACCGGGCACGACCGCGCGGGCCGGCCCTCCTCCAGCCACTCGCGCAGCGTCTCGAGCGCCGTCCCCTCCGCGACGGCGGCCGCCTCGCCGCCCTTGGCCGCCTTCCCGACCCGCTCGGCCCGCCGCTCGATGGCGGCCAGGTCGGCGAGGACGAGCTCGAGCTCCACCGTCTCGGCATCCTCGAGCGGGTCGATCCGGCCGGCGGGATGCGCGACCGCGTCGTCCTGGAAGCAGCGCAGGACGTGCAGCACGGCATCGGTGTTGCGGATGCTGCCGAGGAACTGGTTGCCGAGCCCCTCGCCGTGCGACGCGCCGCTCACGAGCCCGGCGATGTCGACCACCTGCAGCGTCGCCGGCACGATCTTGCCCGACTGCGAGCTCGAGACCGCGTCGAGCGCCTCCAGGCGGGGATCGCGGACGTCGGCGACCCCGTGCACCGTCTCGACCGTCGAGAACATGTGCGGCGCGACGACGGCGCCGCCGCCGGCCAGCGCGTCGAACAGGGTCGACTTGCCGCTGTTCGGCAGGCCGACCAGGCCGACCTCGACACCTGCCATCAGATCCTCGCCGCCGCCGTGCCGGTGACCGCCCCGACGGCCGCGCCCGCGACGACGTCGCTCATGTGGTGCACGCCGGCGTAGGCCCGGCTCAGGGCCATCGCCGCCGCCATCGACACCCACAGGGGCGCCAGCCGCGGCCGCACCGTGCAGAGCGCGATCGCAGCCGCCGTCGACATCGCGGCGTGGCTGGACGGGAACGAGGACGACGACGGCGCCGGCACGAGCGCGTCGGCGGCCGGATCGGGCGGGCGCTCGCGGCCCACCGCCTGCTTCACCGCGTAGTTCACGGCGAGCGTCCCCCACACCGTGGCAGCCACCCGCACCGGCCGGCCGCAGCCGACGCCGATCGCGACCCAGAGCAGGCCGTAGTCACCGGCGCGGGTGTACGGCCGGACGACGCGGTCGAGGGCGGGGTGCCGCCACCGGCCGAGGGTCAGAACCCCACCCGGCCGACGTGGGCCTCGTGCTTCACGTAGCTGATCTTGGAGACGTCGACGTGGTACGTGGAGCTCTCGTCCCCCGAGAACGTCGCCACGCCCTTGCCCGACTTCAGGGTCTCCTCGAGCCCGGCCCACTCCTTCGCGGCGATCTTCGTGACCACGATCAGCCCGCCGTCGAAGCCGATCTCCACACGCGACACATCAGCTGCTGCCATGCCTGTTCCCTCCATATTGCACGTATTCGACCAGGACCCCGGCCACGCTGCCGGGATGGATGAACGCCACCTCGAGCCCGAACAGGCCCGGGCGCGGCTCGGTGTCGATCAGCTCGGCGCCGGCCTCCGCGGCATCGCGCAGCGAGGCGCGGATGTCGGACACCAGGTAGGCGACGTGGTGCATCCCCGGGCCGCGGTTGGCGAGGAACTTGCCGACGGGCGTGTCGTCCCCCAGCGGGCGCAGGAGCTCGACCCGGCTCTCGCCGACCCGTATCATCACCGCCTCCACCCCCTGGGACGGGACGGTCTCGCGATGTTCGACCACGCCGCCGAGGAGCCGCTGGTAAACATCCATCGCAGCGGGGAGGTCGTCCACGGCGTGGCCGATATGATGGATCGCTTCCGGATGCACTGGTCGGCATCCTACGAGAACACCGAAACCCGGAGGGTTTGCAATGGGATTTCTGGACAAGCTCACGCAGCAGGCGAGCGGCGTCGCGTCGACGGTCGCCGAGAAGACCCAGGAGGTCGCGAAGGTCGGTCAGCTGCAGGTGCAGCTGCGCAACCTGAACGGCGAGGAGCGCGACGCGCTGGTCGAGTTCGGGCGCGAGGCGTTCAACCTGCACCAGGCGAACGCGCTCGCCGAGCGCTCGGGCGAGCTGGCCGGGCCGGCGGCGAAGATCGTCGACATCCGCGCCCAGATCGCCGCGAAGGAGCAGGAGATCGCCGCCGTGAAGAGCGACGGCTCGGCGGGTGACGCCGCGCCGGCGTCGGACACGGTCGAGAGCTCGGCCGAGGAGGTCGCGGATGCCCCGGCGGCGGAGACGCCGCCACCGCCACCCGGCGGGGCCCCCACCGTCTAGGGGTTCGGCTCCGGCAGGGGCGGCGGCGCGATCGCCAGGGCCGCCTCGACGCCGATGTCGAGCGAGGAGTTCGACTCGGGCTCGAGCCCCGCGAGCAGCGACTCGATCTCGGGGCGCTCCAGCGTCTCCGTCCGAAGCAGCGCCTGCGCCAGCCGGTCGAGGTACACACGGTGGACCTCGACCAGGCGCAGCGCGTCGCGGTAGGCGGCGTCCGTGATGCCGCGCTGCTCGGCGTCGCGCACGCTCTTCGTCTCCTCGGACAGGGCGTAGTTGTCGGCCCGCACCTGCTGGTGCGGCATCGACCCGCCCATGCCCCACTCGAACACCATCGACCGGGCGATGGCGGTGGCGCGTTCGAGGTCGTTGGCGGCGCCGTTCGTGATCCGGCCGAAGACGACCTGCTCCGCCGCCCGGCCGGCGAGGATCACCTTGAGCCAGTCGCGCAGCTCCTCGGTGGAGTGCAGGTAGCGGTCCTCCTCGGGCAGGTTGAGCGTGTACCCGAGCGCCTGGCCGCGAGGCACGATCGTGACCTTGTGCAGCTGCATCGCGTCGCCCATCAGCCGGGCGACGAGCGCGTGGCCGGCCTCGTGGTAGGCGATCACGCGCTTCTCCTTGTCGGTGATCAGCCGCCGCTGCTGGAGGCCTGCCACCACCCGCTCGAGCGCGTAGTCGAAGTCCGCCTGGACGATCTCCTCCCGGTCGCCGCGGCCGGCGCTGATCGCGGCCTCGTTGCAGATGTTGGCCAGGTCGGCCCCGGTCAGGCCGGAGGTCTGGCGGGCCACGTCGGCGAGGCGCACGCCCTCGGCGAGCGGCTTGCCGCGGGTGTGCACCCCGAGGATCTGCTCGCGGCCGTTCAGGTCGGGCGCGGACACCCCGATGTGGCGGTCGAACCGGCCGGGGCGCAGGAGGGCGGTGTCGAGCGCGCCCAGCTGGTTCGATGCGCCGATCACGACCAGCCGGTCGCTCTGGTCGAAGCCGTCCATCTCGACCAGGAGCTGGTTCAGCGTCTGGTCGTGCTCCTGGCTGCCCCCGCCCGGGCCGCCGCTGCCGCGGTGGCGGCCGACGGCGTCGAGCTCGTCGATGAAGATGATCGCCGGCTGGTTCTTGCGCGCCGTCTGGAACAGGCGCCGGATTCGGGCCGCCCCCAGGCCGCTCCACATCTCCACGAACGACGAGGCGCTCTGGAAGTAGAAGCTCGCCTCCGACTCGTTCGCCACCGCCTTCGCGAGCAGCGTCTTGCCGGTCCCGGGCGGGCCGTACAGGAGCACGCCCTTGGGCACGCGCGCCCCGAGCTTCGCGAACCGGGCCGGGTCCTGCAGGAACTCGACCACCTCCTCGAGCTCGGCTCGCACCTCCTCGACGCCCGCGACCTCGTCCCAGCGCACGTCCGAGTCGGCCCGCGCGTCGAGCTGCTTCGGGCGCACGTTCGGCATCATGGAGATGAACTTCCAGGTCAGCCAGCAGAGCAGGCCCAGGAAGATGAAGATGCCCCAGGCGACCAGGAAGTCGTGCAGCCAGCCGACGCCGATGTGCAGCCCGTGCACCGCGTCGTGCAGCCAGTCGTGCACGTTGCCCTCGCTGATCCAGTCCACCGCCTCCAGCGTACGGGAGATCCGGTGAGAGGAACACCCTTGCACCCGTTTGCCTTCCGGCATAGGGTCACCCGCGGCAGGGATCCGAGGGGAAAGGGGGGCAAGTGGCCCGTCCGCACACACTCCGAGCTCGGTTGCGCATGGCCGCCAGGATGGGGGTGATCGCCGCGGCGGTGGCGGTGGCGGCCTCGGCGGGAACGGCCGGGGCGGCCGGCGCCGGCACCCACGTGACGCCGCGGGCCACGGGCGAGCTCGACTGCAACGGGTTCAGCCCCATCCAGCGGGCGGTGAAGCCGACCCTGATCTGCGCCGATGCGCGCCTCGCGAAGGACGAACGCTTCGAGGATCACGGCCACTACATCGGCCACGACGAGCCGTCGCTGCGGTTCGTCTCGTCGCGTCCGGGCTCGGCCAGCGACGTCACCTGGGTCGAGCGGCTCCCCGTCGAGCCCCACCATCTGCCCACGGTGAACCGGCCCGGCCACGACGTCGTCCACAGCTTCGAGCTGACCGTCGCGCCGTGGTTCTCGATGAACCTGTGCGACCCGCGGTCGGATCCGGAGCTCCCGTGCAAGCCGCGATCGGACACGAACGCCGCCCACGGCTCGTTCCCGGGCGGCGGCTCGGCGTTCATGGAGCTGCAGTTCTACCCGCCGGGGTTTGCGCCGTTCGACGACTCGATCAGCTGCGACAACACGCACTGGTGCTCGGCGCTCACCATCGACAGCGTCGAGTGCGACGCCGCCGGCACCTGCAACAACAGCTGCATCGAGCCCGTGAACTTCGCCTTCATCCAGCGTGACGGCGTTCCCGCCGGGCCACCGAGCCCGCAGGAGTCCGACCTCTCCACCTTCACCCCGAACCCCAAGACGTTCCTGATGAACCAGGGCGACCGCGTCGCCATCCACATGTACGACGCAAAGGTGGCCGGGGGGCACGCGTTCGAGGTGCGCGAGACCGACATGACGACCGGGCAGAGCGGCTTCATGATCGCGTCGGCGGCGAACGGGTTCATGAACACGAGCCCGGCCGACTGCAGCGGCTCGCCGTTCAACTTCCAGCCCGAGTACTCGAGCGCGAAGCCCCAGAACGACGTCCCGTGGGGGTTCGGGCCGTACAACATCAACACCCAGTTCGAGATCGGCCATTTCGAGCCGTGCCGGCGCGTGACCGGAAAGAGCACGTTCGTCGACGGGTCGTTCACGGACACGTACTTCAACCGCTGCCACGGCCCGTACGAGAGCGACGCCCCGGCGGACAAGGGGTCGAGCCTCGAGCCGAACGATGCGCCGTGCTACCGGCGGGGTGACACCCACGGCGGGGTGGCCGACCCGAACGAGGTCACCGGGTGCCCGGTGTTCTTCAACGCGATCGGCGACCTCGACTACGACGGCACGTCCTATCGGGCCGACTGGCCGACCTCGGTGCACCCGAACCAGTTCCCGAGCACGTTCCGGCAGCTCTCACCCACGACCCGCGGGCGACGCTACCCGGACATGCAGTTCGTGACGGACACGAGCGCCACCGAGCAGGGCTGCGACATCGTCAGCGGCGCCGGGTGCGTGCTGCCGCCGCCGGGGCCCGGGCACTTCTTCCCGTACTTCACGCGGGCGCGTGTCGGCGGGGAGTGCGTGTGGGAGTTCGGCAACATGCGCAACGGCAACACGTTCGGCCGCGACCGCCAGTGGGGTCACCTCGGCCCGAACACCCGCGGCGCGTTCATCAGCCGGATCCACCCCGTGGCGGGCTGCGGATAGAGGCAGATGGGGACTGTCCCCGCGGCACGCGGGGACAGTCCCCATCGTCGTTGCGGGCACCCTCCCCGATCAGGCCGCCTGCGCGCCCTCCAGCCGCAGCACCTCGTGCAGCGCCGCCTCGGCCACCTCGAGCTCGCCGGCGCTGGGCTCGCGGGTGGCGGCGACGCGCTGCAGCTCGTACCCGGGCCGCTGCATCGCGCGGGCGAGCGGATGCTCGCGGTGTCGCTGCATCCAGGCGAAGGCCTCGGTGGCCGCCCCCATGGCGGCGACGCTCGCGACCAGCCGGGCGGGCCCGCGGCGCGTCGCAGGGAGGCGCGAGACGAGCAGGTTCCCGGCTGTGCTCGCGATCAGGAGGGGGCCGACCATGTGCGAGCCGCAGCGCTCGTGCTCCTTGGCGATGTCGACGGGCGCGCCGTCCTTCTCGTAGCCGCCGATGGCCTTGTGCTCCGCGCCGTGGTATCCGGCGATGCGCGAGCCGCGCAGCGCCATCATCGCCGGGACGAGGGCGGCGCCGGCGGTCACCATCTCGACGGTCGCCGGATGCAGCCGGGTGCGCCGGATCACGTGCGCCAGCACGGCCGAGCCCGCCAGCGCCGCGCCCATGCCGGGCGACTCCATCGGCAGGCGCGCCTCGGGCAGGTTGCGCTTGATCGTCGGCAGCAGGTAGACGATCTCGAACATGCGCGCGACGCCGCGCAGGAGCGGCGTCGCGGTCACGACGTCCGGGAGGTCCGGCTTGCGGCCCGAGGCCAGCTTCACCTCGCCGTCCCCTCCGCGCACGGCCGCCGCCCAGTGGTCGAAGCTGTGCACGAGGATCCCGTTCTGGAGCGCCATCCCCCCCAGGCGCACCTTGTCCTTCGCCGGGCTCATGCGGCCGCCCCCATCGTCCGGGAGACGTGCAGGAAGAACCGCACCGCCAGGTCGAGATCGTCGATGGGGATGCGCTCGTCCGCCGAGTGGATGAGCGATCCCGCCAGCGCCGGGTCCATCCGCGTCGGCATGAAGCCGTAGGCGACGGAGCTGAACGCCTCCCGCATCCAGTGGCTGTCCGTGAACCCGGAGCAGATGACGGGCGCGGCGGTCGCACCCGGCTCGATCTCGGGCACGAACTCCTCGATCGCGGTGAAGAGCGGCGTGTCGGGCGGCGACATCGTGCCGCCGTCGCGCTCCAGGAACTCGAAGTCGTACTCGAGCCCGGCCAGCGCCTCGCGCACCGCGCCCTCGATGTCGGCCTGCGTCATCCCGGGCAGGATCCGGCAGTCGACCCGCAGCTGCGCGCGCCCGGGGATGACGTTGATCTTCGAGCTCGCGGTCATCCCGGTGGGTGCGATCGTGGCGCCGAGCATCGGCTCGATCGTCGCCGCGAGCAGCGGGTTCGTCGTCCGGGCCGCGTTCAGCACGCTGCGCGGGTCGCCGTCGGCGCCGATCGAGCCCAGGAACGTCCGCAGCTCGGGCAGGTCGCGAGACGGCGGCGTCATCCGGTCGATGCGCTCGAGCACGGGGATCATCTTCAGGAGCGCGTTGTCGGACGCGCCGGGGGTGGACGCGTGGCCGCTCTTCCCGTGCGTCGTCACCGCGAACGCGGAGCACTGCTTCTCGCCGATGCCGACCCGGTAGGCGACGCGATCGCCGTTCGTGATCCGCTCGCCGCCGCCCTCGTTCACGACGTAGTCCGCCCGCACGAGGTCGGGGTGGTGCTCGGTCATCCACGGCAGGCCCCAGCCGTCGCCCACCTCCTCGTCGGCGACCGCGCAGTAGATCAGGTCGCCCGCGCCGTTCCAGCCCTCGCGGGCGAGGGTCGCGAACGCCACCGCCTCGGCCGCCACCTGGCCCTTCATGTCGAGCGCGCCGCGACCCCAGACGTGGCCGTCGCGCTCGAGGCCGGAGAAGGGTTCCACCGACCATTCCGCGCGGTCAGCGAGGACGACGTCGGTGTGGCCGAGCAGCATCAGGGACGGGCCGTCGCCGGTCCCGCGGAGCCGGGCGACGAGGTTGGCCCGCTCCGGGACGCGGCCGCGCAACGCCGGCTCGACGCCGGACTCGGCCAGGTAGGCGGCCAGGTGCTCGGCTGCGCGCGTCTCGTTGCCGGGCGGGTTGGTCGTGTCGATGCGGATCAGGCCGGCCAGAAGCCGGGCCGTCTCCGCACGGAGATCGTGTTCAAGCATGTCCGCACGCTACACGAGGTCCGTGTGAAGGGCCGCGCCGGCAGGAGTAGATTGGGCAGATGTCCCGCGACCTCTTCTCGGACTCGGCGGACTCCCAGCTCGAGTCCTTCGCCCCGCTGGCGCAGCGGCTGCGGCCCCACACGCTGGACGAGTTCGTCGGCCAGGCGGACACGGTCGGCCCCGACAGCGCCCTGCGGCGGGCGATCGCGGCCGACCGGGTGCCGTCGATGATCTTCTTCGGGCCCCCGGGCAGCGGCAAGACGACGCTCGCGCGGATCGTCGCCGCGACCACCCAGGCCCACTTCGAGGAGCTCTCGGCCGTCCAGGTCGGCGTGGGCGACGTGCGCCGCGTGCTGGGCGAGGCCCGCGACCGCCTGGGCGGGAACGGCCGCCGCACGATCCTCTTCCTGGACGAGATCCACCGCTTCAACAAGGGCCAGCAGGACGCGCTCCTGCCGGCTGTCGAGTCGGGCCTGCTCACCCTGATCGGGGCGACGACGGAGAACCCGTACTTCGAGGTCAACTCGGCGCTCCTCAGCCGCTGCCAGCTGTTCGAGCTCATGCCGCTCGCCGCGGCCGACCTCGAGTCGATCGTGCGCAGGGGCGAGGCGGCGCTCCGGGTCGAGCTCGAGCCCGACCTGCGCGAGGAGGTCGTCCGCGCGGCCGGCGGCGACGCGCGCAGCGCCCTGAACATCCTGGACGCCGCCGTCGCCAGCGCGGGCGGCGGGCAGGTGACGGCCGACCACATCCGCGACGCCGCCCGCAAGCAGCCGCTCATGTACGACAAGGGCGGCGACCGCCACTACGACACGACGTCGGCGTTCATCAAGAGCATGCGCGGCTCCGACCCGGACGCCGCCCTCTACTACATGGCCACGATGATCGCGGCCGGCGAGGATCCCAAGTTCATCGCCCGGCGGATGATCGTGTTCGCCTCCGAGGACGTCGGCAACGCCGATCCGCAGGCGCTGCAGGTGGCCGTCGCGGCCGCGCGGGCGGTGGAGTTCGTCGGCCTGCCCGAGTGCCGGATCAACCTCTCCCAGGCGGCCCTCTACCTGGCCCGCGCCCCCAAGTCGAACGCGGCCTACGTCGGCATCGACGCCGCCATGGCGGAGGTGCGCGACCACGGCGCCCAGCCGCCGCCCACGCACCTGCGCGACGCGAGCTACCGCGGCGCCCAGAAGCTCGGCCGCGGCGTCGGCTACAGGTACCCGCACAACTTCCCGGGGGGCCTGGTCGAGCAGCAGCATCTGCCCGACACCCTGGTGGGCCGCAAGTTCGTGCCCGACGATGCGGGGTCAGACCCCGAACGTCGTGCGTGACAGCTCCGTGACAGTTCCGTTCGGGGTCTGACCCCGTCCGGGGCCCTAGAGGATCCGAGCGCCCAGCGCGGAGCAGACCAGCTCGACGGCCAGGCTGGCGGTGGCGTTGTGCTCGTCGAGCACCGGGTTCACCTCGACCACCTCGAGCGAGCTGACCACACCGTGCTTGGCGAGGATCTCCATGCCCAGGTGGGCCTCGCGGTAGGTGATCCCGCCGCGCACGGGCGTGCCGACGCCCGGGGCCTGCTCGGGGTCGACGACGTCCATGTCGAGCGAGACGTGCAGGAACGCGCCGCCGGACGCCAGCCGGATCGCCTCCTCGACGGTCGTCCCGATCCCGCGTCGGTCGATGTCGTACATGGTGAAGACGTGCACGCCCAGGTCGCGCAGGCGCAGCTTCTCGCCCTCGTCGACGCTGCGGACGCCGATGAGGACCGTGCGGGTGTC
>JAICJC010000071.1 GCA_025928655.1 Thermoleophilia bacterium
CGGCCTCTGTGGTCGACATGCAACTCCTTCCCGGCCTCACTGGGCGCGGACTTAAAGGTGGCTCTCGGCCGTGGCGCCGCTCGCGACGCCGGGGAAACCATACCAGCCGGCGCGGACGGCGCGCCGTTGACGCCGGTAGCGTTTCGGGCATGGAGGAGCTGCTCGCCGACCTCGCCCGGGCCCGCATCGGGGCGACGTTCAACCAGTATGCCGAGGCCGGCCCGGACGACTGCGAGGACGCCGGCGCGGTGCGGATCGCGAACCTGCGCGCCTACCTGGCCGAGCGGTCCGGCGCCGACGTCGTCGCGCTCGGCGAGGCCGCCGGCTACCAGGGGATGCGCTGGTCGGGCATCGCCTTCACGTCGGAGCGCGACCTGGCCCGGTGGGGCGACCCCTACCGGCCGAGCTGCACCGCCCGCCGCTGGAGCGAGCCGTCGGGCACCATCGTGCACCGGGTGCTGGACGAGCTCGGGGCCGAGCGGCGCGTCATCCTCTGGAACACCGTCCCGACCCATCCCCACCGCCCGGGGGAGCCGCTCTCGAACCGCCGCCCGACGGTGATCGAGGTGGAGCTGGGCGCGGCGTTCGCGCGCCGCCTGATCGAGCTCGTGCGCCCGCAGACGGTGGTGGCCGTGGGCCGGATCGCCGAGTCCGTGCTCGGCACCGGCGCCACCTACGTGCGCCACCCGGCCAACGGCGGCGGCGCGGCGTTCGCGGCCGGGATGCGCGAGATCCTGACCTGACATGGGGACTGTCCCCGGCCGGGGACAGTCCCCACCTTCATTCCCGGGTTGCCGCCACGAGCGCCCACTCGAGCGAGTAGGCGAACGGCCCCTGTCCGGCAGCGAGGTCGCGCTCGAGCCGGGCCAGGCCGTCGGCGTACTCGGCGGGCTCGAGCAGGTGCAGGGTCGAGATGTAACGGCCGCGCACACGCTCGAGGACGTCGTGCGGCTCCGCGCTCACGGGCTGGCTGATGCGCTCGACCGCCGCCTCGCGGAACCCGGCCTCCCCCAGCTCGGCCGCGAGGACGGCCGGACCCGGGAAGCGGGCCCGGTCGAGCGGCGCGATCGAGGGGAAGTACGGGTTCAGGTAGAACCGCTCGAAGTGCTCCGTCGCGAACGTCGCGATCGCGATCCGGCCGCCCGGCATGAGCACCCGGGCGATCTCGGCCAGCGCGGCCGGCCGGTCGGCGAGCGTGTGGACGACCAGGTGCATGTGGGCGGCGTCGAACCAGCCGCCGGTGAACGGCAGCCGCTCCGCCGACGCCTGCTTCCAGCCGACGCCGCCCGCGTCGGGCCGCTCCCGGGCCCGGCGGAGCATCTCGGTCGACGGATCGACGCCCCAGACCCGTCCCCCGCGGCGAGCCTTGGCGAACGCTGCGAACCGGCCGGTGCCGCAGCCGACGTCGACCAGGCGGCGGAAGTCGCCGAGGGCCGTAAGCGTCCGCTCGGACAGCTCCTCCCAGGCTCGCCCGCCCGGGCGCAGCCGGTCGTAGTCGGCGGCGAGCGGGTCGAAGTCGAGCGTCACCCGGCCGGAGCGGGCTCGGCCGGCGAGGGCGCGGCGTGCGGGTCGCGCTCGCGGACGAGCTGGGGGCGGCCGCGCTCGGGCAGCGGCAGCTCGATGGTGTCGAAGTCCCGCGGCACGACGGTGTCGGCGAACTCGGCCGTCGCCTCGGCGGCGATCTCGCGGCCCAGGTAGCGGGTGGAGATGTGGGTCAGCGCGAGCAGGTGCACGCCCGCGTCGCGCGCGAGCCGGCCGGCCTGCAGCGCGGTCGTGTGGCCTGTCTCGGCCGCGCGCTCGCGCTCCTCGTCGAGGAACGTCGCCTCGTGCACCAGCACGTCGGCGCCGAGCGCCGCGTCGAACAGCGGCCGGCACGGACGGGTGTCGCCCGAGAGCACGATCCGCCGGCCCGGCCGCGCCTCGCCGACGACGTCGGCGGCGGCGATGGTCTGGCCGGAATCGAGCGTCACGGACTCGCCGTGCTGGAGCCGCCCGAACATCGGGCCCGCGGGCACGCCGAGCCGCCGCGCCGCCTCGAGGTCGAACCGGCCGGGGCGCTCGTCCTCGACCAGCGCGTAGCCGAGGCTCCGAACCCCGTGGTCGGTCTCGAACGCCGTGATGCGGTAGCCCTCGTGCGGGAGCTCCGCGCCCGGCCGCAGCTCGGCCAGCTCGAGCGGGAAGGGCAGACGCCCGACCAGGGGCGCCATGGTGGTCATGAGCGCGCCCAGGCCGGCGGGGCCGTAGAGGCGAAGCGGCGCCTCGCGGGCGCGCAGGCCGTACGTCTTGAGGAGGCCGGGCAGCCCGAGGAAGTGGTCTGCGTGACAGTGCGTGAGCAGGATCTCCTCGACGTCCACCAGACCCGCCCCCGACCGCAGCAGCTGCCGCTGGGTGCCCTCGCCGCAGTCCACGAGGATGCGGTCGCCGCCGCGCCGGATGAGCGACGCGGCCAGCCCCCGCCGGGCCGTCGGCGCCGAGGCGGCCGTCCCCAGGAAGAGCACGCTCAGATCCATCGCGTGATTGTACGGGCGCCGGTCCAGGCGTCGGCGAGCGCACGCCACCAGCGTGGACGGCCGCCGCCCCGCTCAGGCGGGCTCGGCGTCGCGGTACGGGTCGATCGGCCGCTGGTCGGCCGGGTCACCCATCACCGCACGCGCGCGGCGCAGAAACACGTCCAGCCGGAACGGGGGCGGCTCGTCGCCGTCGACGACGAGCCGGAGCAGCCGCAGCGGAGCCGGCGAGGGCACGTCTGCCTCGACCGGCGCCCGCCGGGCGTTCCGCCACTCCTCCAGCGAGACCACGTTCGTCGCCGGGGCCGAGGCCAGCGTGATGTGCGGCAGGGCGCTCACGGCAGCACCAGGTCCTGTCCGGCGGCGATGCCGGCTCCGTGGAGGTCGTTCGCCTGCTCGATCCGGTACACGGCGTCACGCGGGTCGGACGAGGGGTATGCCCGGAGCGCGATCGACCACAGGGTCTCCCCCACCTGCACCGCATGGCGACGCGGATGCGAGGCGCCGTGGCTGCTTGGCGCCGCGTAGCTCATGACGAGCGCGAGCAGCACCGCGCTCGCCGCCGCGAGGGTGAGGAGACGCCGGATGTCGAGTGAGGCGAACATGTGTTCGACGATGGTAGCGAACAGGTGTTCGATTGTCAAGAACTCGGGTGTTCGCCGTTCCCCGACCACTTCTCGGCGGCGGATAGGCTGGCGCAGTGCCCCTTGTTGCCTCCGCATGACGCTGCGCCTCGCGCAGCGCAGCCTCGCCCTGGCAGGGCCGCCCCGCATGATGGGCATCGTCAACGTCACGCCCGACTCGTTCTACGACCGCGGCGCCACGGCGGCGCCCGAGGCGGCCATTGCCCGCGGCCTCGAGCTCGTCCGGGCCGGCGCGGGCATCGTCGACGTCGGCGGGATGACCGCCCAGCCCGGTCGCGTGCTCGGCGAGGAGGAGGAGATCGCCCGGGTCGCGGGCGTGGTCGCGGCGCTGCGCGCGCGGCTCGACGTCCCGATCTCGATCGACACGTACCGCGCCCGGGTGGCCGACGCGGCCCTGCGCGCCGGGGCCGACATCGTGAACGACCACACCGGCCTGACCGACCCCGACATGGCGGCGACGATCGCCGGGCACCGGGCGGGGCTCGTCGTGACCCATCTCTCGCTCCCGCCGAAACAGGCGCAGGAGGGCCGCCATGCCGTCTCCGTGGACGACATCGCGCAGTTCCTCGTCACGCGCGCGGACGCCGCCCGCGCGTCCGGGGTGGGCGCGGACGCCATCCTGGTCGATCCCGGCCTCGGCTTCGGCAAGGACACGGCCACGGACCTGCGCACGCTGGCCGAGCTTCCCCGCCTCGCGTCGCTCGGCTACCCGCTCCTGCTGGCGCCCTCGCACAAGGAGGTGACGGCGGAGCCGCTCGGCCTGGCCGAGTCGTCGCTCGAGGGCACGGCGGCGGTGGTCGCCCTGGCCGCCTATCTCGGCGTCGCCGTCCTGCGGGTGCACGACCTGCCCTTCATGGCCCACGTCGCCCGGATGGCGTGGCTCGTGCGGGAGATGGTCGATCGATGAGGTCCGCAGCCCCACCGGCGGTCCGAACCCCCGCCACCAGACCGGCGTCCAGGCGCGCGCGGAGGTATCGGCCAACCATCTAGGCCACTGGGGCGACGAGCTCTTCGGCGAAGAACGACGGCAGGAACGCGCCGTCGCGGTAGATGACCTCGCCGTCGGCGTGGATCTCGCCGCCGGAGCGCAGGTCGCACACCATGTCCCAGTGCAGGCCCGAGCGGTTCACGCTGCCCGTGTCGGGATAGCCGGCGCCGAGCGCCATGTGGCACGTGCCGCCGATCTTCTCGTCGAACAGGATCTGGCGGGTGAACTCGGTGACCATGTAGTTCGTGCCGATCGCGAACTCGCCCAGGATCGACGCGCCCGCGTCCATCCGAAGCATCTGCCGCAGGTAATCGCCGCCGGCGGCCGCCTCCGAGGCGACGACCCTGCCCTCCTCGAAGCGCAGGCGCACGTCCTGCACCTCGCGGCCGCCCATGACGGCCGGGAACGAGAAGCGCACCTCGCCGGACGTCTCGGACTCGAGCGGGCCGGTGAAGATCTCGCCGTCGGGGAAGTTGCGCAGGCCCTGGGACGCCACCCAGGAGCGGCCGTCGACGCCGACCGTGAGGTCGGTGCCGTCGGCCACGACGCGGAGCGTCTTCATCTGCGCCATCTTGTCGGACAGCGCCCGCAGCTTGCCGGCGTACGACCGCCAGGCCGCAGCCGGGTCGTCGAGGTGCAGCCACCCGGCCCGGTACACGAAGTCGGCGTAGGCGTCGATCGACATGTCGGCGTCCTGGGCGAAGGCGTCGCACGGGTAGGCCGTCACGCACCAGCGCAGCTCGCCCGCAGACGAGCGCTCCATGAACCGGCCCATCAGCGGCTGGGCGGCGGCCGAGCGGCGGGCCAGCTTGGCGGGGTCGATCCCCGACAGCTCGCGCGTGTTCCAGGCGCCGATGATCGCGATGCGGGCGTCGATCGCGTTCATGTCCTCGAGTGCGGACGGCGGCAGGTGGTCGAGCTGAGCCTCGCTCGCGGCCGCGAGGTAGGCCTCGTCGACGCCCTGCACCGAGGCGCGCACGTGCGGAATCGCGCCTGCGGCGAGCGCCGCCCGCACGATCTCGACGATCAGGGGCTCGGCCAGCGCCGGGCCCTGGATCATCAGGACGTCGCCCTCCTTCACGCCCGTGGAGTAGTTGACGACGACCTCGGCCAGCCGGCGCACGCGCGGGTCGGTCACAGGAACTGCCCGTCCCGGTAGATGACCTCGCCGTCGGCGTACACCTCGCCGCCCGAGCGCAGGTCGCAGACCATGTCCCAGTGCAGGCCGGAGCTGTTGCTCCCACCGCACTCGGGGAAGCCCATGCCCAGGGCGACGTGGCATGTGCCGCCGATCTTCTCGTCGAAGAGCGTGTCGCGCGTGCCGTGACGGATCTCCTCGTTCATGCCGAAGGCCGCCTCGCCCAGGTACCGGGCGCCCTCGTCCATGTCGAGCATCTGGGTGAGGAAGCGCCCGCCCTTCGTCGCCTCCTCGCGCACGACCTTGCCCCCCTCGAACCAGAGCCGCACGCCCGCGACGTCGTTGCCGTTGTACGGCGCGTCGAGGCTGAACGCGATGTGGCCCTCGGTGGCACCCTCGACGGGGCTCGTGAAGACCTCGCCGTCGGGGAAGTTCTGGCGGCCGTCGGCGTTCATCCATTTGCGCCCGGACACGTCGAGCCGCAAATCGGTGTCCTCGCCGACGATGCGCAGCTGCCGCACATGCTGGAGCCGTTTCGCGATCCGGTCCTGGCGCTCGGACTGGGCCCGCCAGAAGGCGATCGGGTCGGGATCCTCGAGGTGGCCGGCCGAGTAGACGAAGTCCTCCCACTCGGTCAGCGACATGCCCGCGTCCTGCGCGGACGCGTCGCACGGGAACGCCGTCCCGCACCAGCGCACCTCGCCCGCCGCCTCCCGCTCGAAGAAGCGCTCGAAGAGCTGCCGCGTGGCGGCCGAGCGGGTGGCCTGGCGGTCGGGGTCGATCCCGCTCAGGAACCGATTGTTGCGCTGTCCCCAGACGCTGAGCGACCGGGTCGGCGTCTCGACCTCGATCCGGTCGAGCTCCGTGACGGTGCGCAGCTGCTCCTCGCTGGCCCCTTCGAGGAACACCGCCTGGGCGCGCTCCAGCCGCGGCCGCACCATCGGGTGGCCGCCGAGCTCGGTGACCTTGCGCACCACCTCGACGAAGAGCGGCTGGGCCAGCGCCGGGCCGTCGATCAGGACGGTGTCGCCCTCGCCGACCTCGAGCGAGTACCGGCACAGGAGGTCTGCCAGCGTGGTCAGTCGGGGGTCGCGCACCGGGGCGGGATACTAGTGCGTACCCGCCTGGCCCCTCCGAGAGTCGGATCGCAGCCGCCGTGGGGGCAGTCACGCGGGCGGGGGCAGGGCCCGGCCCGGCTCCCACACCCCCCGGCAGGGGGGGCGCCCGGGGGCGTGATAATTGGGTGACCCGCCGTGCCCCCTCGGACTGGCGTAGCGCCGCCGCGGTGGGCACCGGCCCGGGGGGGGGGGCCTGCCCCCGGCACTGCTCCATCTCCACCCGTCATCGGGATCTCCTCACCGCGATGAGAGCACGGCGTCCAGGATCCGCCCCGCGCCGAACCGAACCGGGTCGTCGGCGATGAGCCCCGTCTCCCGCTCCGTCTGGGAGATGGCGGCGCGGGCCGCCTCCTCGTCCATCCGGTTCGTCTTCAGCGCCACCGCCACCACCGGGGCGGGCCGGATGTGCCGCGCCATCCGCACCTGGTCGTCGATCAGCTCGGCCAGGTCGCGGATCGGGTAGCGCGGATCGCCCTCGATCAGCTCCCGGCCGGGCTCGTGCACGAACACCATCGCGTGCGGCGCGGAGCCGTGCAGCAGCCCCAGCGTGACGCCGGAGTAGAACGGGTGGTTGAGCGATCCCTGGCCCTCGATCCAGAGGATGGCGCCGTCCCCGCCGCGGGCGTGGCCCTGCACCACCAGCTGCTCCGCTGCGCCCGCGATGAAGTCGGACACGACCTGGTCGACCGCGATCCCCCACCCCGCGATGGCGATCCCGGTCTGGCCGGTCGGCACGAACACCGACCCGAGCCCGCGCCGGCGCGTCTCGCGGTCGAGCTCGAGGCAGACCGTCATCTTCCCGAGGACGCAGTCCGACCCGACCGTGAGGACGGTGTGGGCCTTCACCTCGAGGTTGGCGCCGGTCGGCACGTCGAGGTCGTCGGGCACCCTGCGCAGGTCGCGCACCGAGACACCTTTGGCGGCCGCCGCGGCGGCGATCTCGGCGTCGTCCGAGAGGAACTCGTGCAGGCCGCTCTCGATGTCGAGCCCGAGCTCGATCGCGCGCAGGATGCTGCGCCGGAACGCCGGCGGCAGGTGGCCGCCGGCCGGGGCGACGCCGATCAGGAGCGTCGTCGGGCCGTGCGCCATGGCCGCGTCGACGTCGGTCACGACCGGGGCCTCCGACACGAGCCCCGCGACGTGGTCGCCCGCCCGCGTGCCGGCCCTGGTCGAGTCGACCACGGCGACGGTGGGCGCCTCGGCGTAGCGCATCACCCCGGTCGCGGTCTTCGCCTCCTCGTCGAACATGCCCTCGGCGAGGACGGCGTACCGCTTCTCGCTCACGGCCACGGCTCCAGCGGCGTCACGCCCAGCCCGGGCCCGTCGCCGGGGACGACCCGGCCGTCGACGAGGAGCAGGCCGGTGTGGCTGTCGTTCTTGTTGAGGAGGTGGCCGTCGAGGTCGACGACGTCGACGAGCGGCGAGATCTGGGCCGCCTGGGCGATCCCGAGCGACGACTCGTTCATGCACCCGAGCATGACCTTGAGGCCGAGCGCGCGCGCGGCGTGGATCATCCGCACGGCCTCGCGGATCCCGCCGGACTTCGTGAGCTTGATGTTCACGCCGTCGGCGATCTCGCCGCACCGGGCGACGTCGGGGAGCGTGTGGCAGCTCTCGTCGAGCACGATCGGGATCGACAGCGAGCTGTCGTGCAGGCGGCAGTAGCCCGAGCGCTCCCGCGCCGGCAGCGGCTGCTCGATCAGCTCCACGCCGAGCGCCTCGAGCTCGGGCACGAGCTCAACGGTCGAGTGCACCGACCAGGCCTCGTTCGCGTCCACTCGGATGAGCGAGTCCGGCGCCTGCGCGCGCACGGTGCGGACGCGCTCCAGGTCGGCCGGGCCGCCCACCTTGATCTTGAGGGCGTGGTAGGCCGACGCCGCGGCGGCGCGCCGGGCCGTCCCCTCCACCGTGTCGATCGAGATCGTGTAGCTGGTCGGAGGCGGGGCCGGGTCGAGCCCGAGGATGCGCCAGAGCGGCTGGCCGCAGATCTTTCCGAGCAGGTCGTGCAGCGCCCCGTCGACGGCGCACTTGGCGGCCATCTCGCCGGGCATCTCGGCGATGCGGCCCAGGATCGCCTCGATCGCGAGCGGGTCGTCGCCGAGCAGGGGCTCGACCCGGCCGAGGAAGCGCATCGCGCTTGAGACCGACTCGTCGTAGTGGGTGTCCGGCGCGCCTTCGCCGTAGCCGACGAGGTCGCCGTGGCGGATCGCGACCTGCACCACCTCGGAGCTCGTGTCCGCGCTGCGGGAGATGACGAACGGCTCCGAGTACTCGAGCGCGAAGACGCGGCAGGAGAGCTCCACGGGCGCCAGCCTATCCGACGGGCGGGCTCTGCGAAGATGCCACCGATGGGAGCCGGGATCGTCGACGTCGGGGACGGCCTCGGGCTGTGGCGGGTCGACTAACCCACCTGGGAGCCCGGCGCCGACTGGCGCCCGCGGTCACCTCCACCTGCATCGAGTCGGGCGGCGTCGTGGCGGTGATCCACCCCTCGATCCGGGCGCGGAGGGCTCCGAGATCTCGGCGCGGCTGGACGCCGGGCCGCGGGCCGTCGTCGCGCGCTCCCGCCCTGCCGCCGTGCGACGGCTGACGGCCCGGTAGAATCCGCCGCCTGCAAGCGCGCCTGTAGCTCAGGGGATAGAGCGTGCGCCTCCGGAGCGCAAGGCCGTAGGTTCGATTCCTACCAGGCGCACTGGTCACAGAGGGGCGGAGGCCCTCGCGGTCCGAACGCTCCTCAGGTTCCCGATGGTCTCCGAGCGATCGATCTCCGGCCGTCTGGCGGTGGGTCAAAGGAAGCTGGGAAGGTCGCGCCGCATTCGTCGGCCGAGCACCTCCTCGGCCATCTGTTCCAAATGGCCCAGATGTCCGTCCATGACGTGATCGATCTCGGCGGAGTCTCCTTGCATCAGCGACATGCGTGTCTGCTTGTGGCATTCGATCGCGTAACTCATGTCCTCGCTCGTTCGCATCATCATGTCGCGGACCGCGTCGAGACGGCGGAACAGCGCGACGAGCATCTGTTCGAGCGCCGGGTTCCGCGCCGCGTGCCACATGACGCGGTGGAAGAGGGATTCCGCTTGGCCGGCTCGGAGGCGGTCGTCTCGATGCGCCTCGAGCAGGTCGATCGCGCGCTGCATCCGCTCGAAGTCTGCGCCGTCGGCTCGTGCCGCGGCGATCTGAGCGACGCGCGGTTCGAGGGTCCGTCTCGCCTCGAGCAACTGGAAGATCGCGTCCCCCTCCGGCGCTGCTCCTTGTGCGAGGAGTGCCTGTGGGATCCACATCGAACGGATACGAGCATTTCCGGCTCGGCCAACTCCCACTTCGACGACCCCGGCGTCGGTCAGACGGCTCATCGCCAACCTGACGGTCGCCCGAGAGACCTGCAACCGGGAGGCGAGCGAGCGCTCGCCGGGCAGGGTGCTGCCCTCGGCCAGCTGCCCGGATCGGATGAGATCGACGATCTGCGCGACGAGATCGTCGACCGTCCGGGCGGTCTCGACCGGCCGGAACAATGAGGCGGCCACCGGCCCGGCCGGCGGGGTCAGGGGTGAAGCAGACACGCTAGCCGCGATGGTAGGTGAGAAACAGTCCTGTGTCCAACCGGAAACGGTCCGGGTACTTGACCTTTATCGGTACGCTCGATACAGTCGCCGCGCATCGGCATCCCAGCGCCCGCATCGGGCGTGCGACCGGAAGCGAGGCGGCATATGGCGACACATGAATCCACCTCGGTCAGTGGCGGACTGTTCGTTCGCCGCGCGACTGGACTCGTGCGGGAGGTATCCCCCACCAGCGCGACGATCTTCAACATCCTCGCCGGGGCGCCCGGCTACGCGCTCGCCGTGAACATCTTTTGGGTGCTCGCCGTCTATCCCGGAGCACACGTCATCGCGGCGTACTGGATCACCGGCGTGATCGCCCTGTGTATCGCGCTCCCATTCGCCTTCCTCTCGATGACCATCCCCCGAAGCGGCGGCGACTACATCATCGTCAGCCGGTGCCTGGGCCCCGCCTGGGGAGTCTGTTCGTCGGTCGGACTCGCGGTCGCTCAGCTCCTCGTCAATGCGTTCATCGCCGTCGCGTTTGTGCGGTTCGGGTTGGCGCCGGCCTTTGCGACGATTGGGCTGGTGAGCGGGAGCGATCGCTGGACACGGTGGTCATCCGACATCCAGTCCAATACCTGGACGCTGATACTCGCCCTCGCGGTCTTCGCCGTCGTGGTCATCCTCCTCGCCGTGCCGCTCAGAATCTCGATGCGCGTCCAGAACGTGTGCTTCGGTCTCGGCGTCCTGGGGATGGTCGTCGGGACCATCGTCATGTTTGCGACGTCACGGTCGACGTTCGCCTCGCACTTCGACAAATACGGCGGGGCGGGCTCCTACAACCACGTGCTCGACGCGGCCGCGAAGGCCCACATCGCCGCGCCGGGGACTTCCTGGGGCAACACATTCCCAGCCATCGCCGTCACGGCATCCGTCCTCGTGTACACGTGGTGGTCGGTGGCCTACGCGGGTGAAATCCGGCAGGCGCGCACCTGGAAGACCCTGCAGACGATGACCGTCAGCCTGGGGACATTCGTGCTGCTGCTGACGATCCCCACGCTGGCGCTGTACCACATGGTCGGGTCGCACTTCCTGGCATCCGCGAACGCGCTCAGCGGGACGCCCGACTATCCGCTCTCGACGAGCCCGGTCTGGTACAGCCTGGTCGGCGTCGCCGCCAACAGCACCGCCCTCACGGTCTTCCTCGTGGTCACCTTCCTGCTCTGGTTTCCGCTGCTCATGTGGCTGAACCTGGCGCCGCCGCTTCGCGGATTCTTCGCCTGGTCGTTCGACGGCGTGCTCCCTCGAGCCGTCACCTACGTGAGCCCTCGGACGCACACACCCCTCGTATCGCTCGCCATCAACGCGGTGCTGTCCGTGTTCTTCATCCTGTGGGCGGTCTACACGACCAGCTTCTTCACCGTCCTGGCCGATGGGATCTTGATGACGATGATCCCGGTCCTGTTCGTCTCGGCCGCGGCGATCCTGTTGCCCTGGCACCGGCCGGTCATCTGGCGTCAGACACCGAAGTCGAACGTCCACATCGGCGGCGTTCCGCTGATCACCGTACTCGGCGTCCTCGGGTTCCTCTCAGCGAGCCTGATCGTCTACATCTTCCTGCGGTACGCCGGATTGGGCGTGCACAACCGTTCGCAGACGATCGCAATGTTCCTCGCGTGTCTCCCTGTCGGATATGTGATCTACCAGGTGGCTCGCGCGGCCCAGCGTCGTCGCGGCGTAGACATCACCCTCCACTACGCCGAGATCCCGCCGGAATGACGACCCCATCTCATCCATGGAGGACGCAATGAGCGTACGCGGACGCGCCGATCAGCCGACGCGGCTGGCGGTAGATGGCGCCGGCCACGAGATCGCCTTCTGGGAATGGGGCGAAGGCGAGGAGGTGCTCTTGGGCCTCCACGGAGGGCCGGGCCTGGATCACCGATACATCGAGCGACTCTCGAGACTCGGACGCGACGGCCTGCGAGTCATCCTTTACGACCAGCTGGGGAGCGGGCAGTCCGACCGTCCGGACGACCCCTCGCTCTGGAGGATCGAACGCTTCGTCGAGGAGGTGGAAGCCGTCCGCACCAGGCTCGGCCTGGGGCGCGTTCACCTCTTCGGCCAGTCCTGGGGAGGATGGCTCGCGCTGCAATACGCACTCGACCATCCGGAGGCGCTCAAGAGTCTGGTGCTCTCGAACACCTCGGCCAGCATCCCCGACACCTTCAAAGGGATGGTGCGGCTCCGCGCCGATCTGCCGTCGGACGAGTTCGCGATCATCATGCACGCCGAAGGACAGGGCGATACCGACGACCCGCAGTACACAGAAGTGATCGAGCGGTTGTACGCGACGCACCTTCGACGCTCCACGCCGTTCGGGTTCCCGCGGACGCTCGACGAGTACCGGGACATCGCCGCGCCGCTCTTGGAAGACATCGGACCCGCCTACCGGGCCATGTGGGGGCCTCACGAGTTCCTCTGCAACGGAAACCTGATCGACTGGGATGTCACCGGTCGTCTGAGTGAGATCACAACCCCCTCGCTCGTCCTCTGCGGGTGGTATGACCACCTCGTCTTGGACATCCAGCGCACGATGGCAGATGCGCTCCCCGACAGCGAGTTCGTGATCTTCGGCCACTCCAGCCACCTCACGATCCTCGAAAAGGAAGCTCATGCCTATCTGGCCGTCGTTCGAGACTTCGTGGATCGCGCCGGTCAGCGGGTCAGTTAGTTGAGGACGGACAACCCAACTCGTGCCCTCGGGGTTCGAGGGGCGGTACGGCACTCGCGAACCACCGATGCCTAGATGGAGGACAAAAGGCAGCGCCCAGGATGAGACGCGCCGGCTCCGCCTCTACTACGCGTCCGATGTCCATGGCAGCGACGTGTGCTGGCGCAAGTTCCTGAACGCCGCGCGGTTCTACAGCGCTCCCACGCTGATCATGGGCGGCGACATCACCGGCAAGGCGCTATCTCCAATCGTTCGCGACGGCGACGTCTTCGCTGCCACGCTGTTCGGGGAGACCCGCACGGCTCATGGCGAAGAGGAAATGCGCGCGCTTGAAAGCGAGATCCGGGATGCCGGCATCTATCCGTGGCACACCAGCGAGGACGAGCTCGCGCGGGTCTCTTCGTCCAGCGATGAGAGGGATCGGGTCTTCTCCTCGGTTCTGGAGGACGAACTGCGCCGCTGGATGAGGATTGCGGAGGAGCGGCTACGAGACTCTGGAGGTCGCCTCTATCTGATGCCCGGCAACGACGACCCGCTCTCGATAGACCCGATCCTCGCGTCGGCGGAGGGCGTCATTCCATGCGACGACGCGGTCGTTGCGATCGACGGCCACGAACTCCTGTCTCTCGGCTGGTCGAATCGCACACCCTGGGACAGCCCCCGGGAGTTGGACGAAGACGACCTCTACCGCCGGCTCCGCGCGCTCGCCGACCAGCTCGAGTCACCCGCCGCGGCGATCTTCAACCTCCACGTGCCACCGATCGCCAGCGGCCTGGACACGGCGGCTCAACTCGATGTGGACCTCACTCCGGTGACCAAGGCGGGGATGGTGCAGGAGGCGCCGGTGGGAAGCACCGCCGTGCGCCAGATCCTGGAGGAGGTGCAACCCGCCCTGGCCCTCCACGGGCATATCCACGAATCCCGCGGGATCGCGAAGATCGGTCGGACGGTCGCGGTCAACCCCGGATCCGAGTACGGCACCGGGCGGATCCACGGCCTCATCGCAGAACTGGAAGGTCCGGACGTACGCATCTCCCAACTCGTCTCCGGCTAGGCGTGCGACCGACGGCGGCGGTCAGGAACGCCTCTCGAGCGATCCCAACACGGTGGGGATCGTTTCCCGACGCGGGTGAGCGGGTGTAGACGTGGAGATCCACGACGTTGCGGTCGTCGGTGGTGGTGTCATCGGGGCATCTGTCGCGCTGGCCCTCTCAAACGCGGGTTGCAACGCGCTCGTGCTCGAGCAACGGGACGAATGGGGCGCCGGGTGTTCGCATGCCAACGCGGGGCTGATCGTGCCGTGCCACGCTGGTCCGTTCGCTCACCGCCGCGATGTCGTCCAGGCGCTTCGCTGGCTTCATCGGCGCGATAGCCCGTTCGCGCTGCGCCCTCACCTTGCACTCGCCCCGTGGCTCATGCGGTGGGCGGCCGCGAGCAACCTCGAATCGGTCATCGCGGCCACCAGATTGGTGCGCGACCTCTCGATCGAAAGCCTGGCGATGCATCTTGACTTCGCGCGAACCCACAACCTGGAATCCGTCAGACGGGACGGTCTGATCGAGGTGTACGAGACGAGTCGCGCCTTTGAACATGCCCGCAAGGAGGCGCTCGGGCCGACGCTCTCCCGTCTCGAGCCGCGCGTCCTTTCCCCGAGCGAGGTGACGCACCTCGAGCCGGCCCTGACGATGCCGCTTGCGGGAGGCATTCTGTTTCCGAACGAGGCCCACGGCGACCCCCTGGAACTCGTGCGCGCAATCGGCCGGGCCGCCGAGTCAGCCGGTACGACGATGGTGCCCCGCGCCACCGTCTATGCGGCCCGCCGTCGGCACTCTGAGACGACGCTGTCGACGACACGCGGCGACTTTCGGGCCAAGGTCGTCGTGATGGCGACCGGAGCCTGGTCGACGCGCCTCCGCATGCTCACCCGGGGCGCGCGCCTCTACGTTGAGGGCGGCAAGGGATACTCGGTTGATCTCGCGCGTCACCAGCGCGAGCCGCTCGTCCGGCCGCTCCTTCTCCACGAAGCACATGTCGCGGTGACGCCCTTGCATGGGCGGCTCCGTCTCGCCGGGACGATGGCGCTCGACGGCCTTGACATCCGTATCGATGACGCCCGGGTCCGCGCCGTTCACGCCGTCGGCCGGCGAGCGTTTGAGGAGTGGAAGGACGCGGACATCATCCAGGTGTGGTCGGGCCCGCGCCCGTGCACACCCGACGGCGTCCCGCTCGTTGGATGGCTGCCGGGCCAGGAGGGATCCGTCGCCATCGCCACCGGCCACGCCATGCTCGGCCTCACACTTGCTCCCGTCACAGGGCGCCTCGTTGCCGAACTGATCACGGGAAGGCCGCGGGAATCCATGCGCCAGCTCAGTCCGAGTCGGTTTCGCACCACTCGATAGGCGGACGCGGAGATCGCATTCTCCAAACCTGCGATCCTCGCGCGCGTTGCGACGGAAGCCATCGTAATGACGACATCCGCCCGCCTCGCTGCCACCGTCTCGCTAGCCTGGCTCTCAGCGGAAAGGAGCACAGATGATCCAGACCCACCCCACAGCGAACCTCGTCCTGCGCGTCCTCGCGCTGATCCTGATCGTCGCTGGAGTCATGATCGGCCTCGCCGCCGGGTGGGCGCAGGGGCTGTCGGCGATCGTCATCGGGCTGGCGCTCCTGGTCGTCGACGAGGGCACGCGCCGGCGCCGCGATGGCGGCACGGCCCGCACGTAGTGGCCGTCCGGCGGATCAAGCCGAACATCCTGTCCGAGCGCTTCGACGAGAGCCGCGCCTTCTACCGGGACGTGATCGGGCTCGGCGGCGGGGACGGCCTCGACTGGGTCCTGTTCTTCGGCACCGACCAGCGCGAGGTGCAGCTGAGCGTGATGAAGCTCGACATCAAGGCGCACGTGCACCCCGACGTGTCGATCGAGGTGGACGACCTCGACGCCGTCTACGAGCGCGCCCAGGCGGCCGGCGCCGAGATCGTCTACCCGCTCACGCACGAGGACTGGGGACTGCGCCGGTTCTTCCTGCGCGACCCCAACGGCGCCGTCATCAACGTCACCCAGCACGACTAGGAGCGTCGCCCGACGCCTCCGATCGGCCCGTCACGGCCGGGTACTCGACGACTCGGACCGCACCTACAGCCCGACGGCCCGCATGCGCCGCTCGAGCTCGGCGGGCACGACCCGGCGCTCGCGCGCCACCCATCCCACTCCCCGCACCGCCTCGAGCAGCCCCCGCCGGGCGCTCGGGTCGGTGACGCCGCGGGCGGCGGTCCGCAGCGTGATCCCGGCGACGGCTCCGAGCGGCCGTCGCAGCCATGCGAACCAGAGCGTGTTGCGCACCTCGAGCACCCTCCGGCGGGCGTGATCCCGGACGGCCGACGGATGGTGGTGGGCGACGACCTCGGGCACGTACAGGCACAGCCATCCGCTCCGGGCGAGGTCGACGGCCAGCAGGCCCTCCTCGCCCTGGATCTGCCAGCGGCGGTGAAAGCCACCGACCGCGAGCAGCGCCTCACGGCGGGCGACGGCACCGCACGCGACGAACCCGAGCACCGCCCTGCCGGGCAGGCCGCCCCCGCCGAGCGGGCTCGACGCCATCGCGAGGCAGGTGGGGTCGTCGCGCTCGTCCTCGCCGACCAGGACGCGGGCGGCGACCAGCCCGACCTGCGGGTGGTCGTGAAGGACGGCCGCGGCCCGGGCGAGGGCGCCCGGCGCCCACCATGAATCGTCGTCGCTGAACGCGACGTAGGGCCGGTCGAGCCGGGCGGCGCCGATCGTGCGGGCCCCCGCGCCCCGGTTGCGGTCGAGCGGGACGACCGTCACCTCCGGGTGCTCGCGCGCGACGGCGGCCGCCGTGCCGTCCGTCGAGGCGTTGTCGACCACGACGATCTGCGGCCGCTCCGGCAACTGGTCCAGGTGGGCGAGCGTGCGGCGCAGCGACCCGAGCCGGTCCCGGGTGACCACGACAACTCCGAGACGCGAGTCCGCCACGCCCGGTTCATGCCCCTCGCCTGGCCCGGCGAACCGGCGTTTCCGCGGACGTGTTTGCCGGTGCGCTTCGTGTGGAAAATGACTTCTCGTCCAGAGACGGGCGTTCCCCTCGCCGGGGGTGCGTCCGTCTCCTGTTTAATGGGGAGGGTTCCGTGCGCGTCCTGGGGGTGAACGCGGTCTTTCACGACCCCGCCGCCGCGCTCGTCGTGGACGGCGTGACCGTCGCGGCCGCCGAGGAGGAGCGGTTCACGCGCCGCAAGCACGGGAAGCTGCCGGTGCCGTTCTCGACCTGGGAGCTGCCGGAGCAGGCGGCCGCCTGGTGCCTGCGCGCCGGCGGTCTGCGCCCGGAGGATCTCGACGCCGTCGCCTACTCCTACGACCCGTCGCTGGCGCCGGCGATGAACGGCGACCCGACGGCCCGCGCCTGGGAGGGGCTGCGGACGCTCTACGCCCAGCGTGCGCCCCAGTTCCTGCGCTCCGCGCTGCCCGGGCTCGACCCGGGGATCGTCCGCCACGTCCCCCACCACGTCTCCCACGCCGCCTCCGCGGCCCTGGCTGCGCCGTTCGGCGGGAGCTGCGACGTGCTCGTGCTCGACGGCCGAGGTGAGCGCACGTCGTCGCTCGCCGGGGTCTACCGCGACGGACAGCTCCAGATCCTCGCCGCCCAGCCGCTGCCGCACTCGCTCGGCCTGCTGTACGAGGACGCGACCGAGCACCTGGGCTTCATGCGCTCGAGCGACGAGTACAAGGTGATGGCGCTCGCCTCGTACGGGACGCCGCGCCACCTGGAGCGGCTGCGCTCCGCCGTCCGCGCGGACGGTGCCGGGTACGTGGTGGAGCCGGTGCCCTGGGAAGAGCTCGCGCCGCGCCGCGACGGACGGCCGCTCGGCGACGCCGAGGCCGACCTGGCCGCGAGCCTCCAGACCCGCCTCGAGGAGGTCGAGCTCGAGCTGATCCACTGGCTCCAGGGCCGCACGGGCGGCCGCCGCCTCGCGCTGGCGGGCGGCGTCGCCCTGAACTGCGTGGCCAACTCGCGCCTGTGGGCCGCGGGCCCGTACGACGAGATCTGGGTGCAGCCGGCCGCCGGCGATGCGGGCACGGCCCTCGGCGCGGCCCTGCACGTCGCTCGGGAGGCAGGGGACGACCTGCAGCCGATGGGAACTGCCGCGCTCGGCCGGGCCTGGAGCGACGAGGAGATCGAGGTTTCCCTGCGCGAGGCGGGCGTCCGCTACGAGCGGCCACGTGACGTGGCCGAGGAGGCGGCCCGGACGCTCGCGGCGAACGGCGTCGTCGGCTGGTTCCAGGGCGCGAGCGAGTACGGGCCGCGTGCCCTCGGCCATCGCAGCCTGCTGGCGAGCCCGGCCGACGCGGACAACCTGAACCGCCTGAACGACATCAAGGGCCGCGAGCAGTTCCGGCCGGTGGCGCCGATGGTGAAGGCGACCCGGGCGGACGAGATCTTCGCCGGGCCGCTTCCGAGCCCCTACATGCTCTTCGTGCACGTCGTCGGCCGGGAATGGCGCGAGCGGATCCCGGCCGTCGTGCACGTCGACGGCACCGCCCGCGTCCAGACGGTCGACGCGGACACGGAGCCGCTCGTGTTCCGGATGCTCGACGCCTTCGAGCGCCGCACCGGCCTGCCCGTCGTCGTCAACACGAGCTTCAACACCGCGGGCCGGCCGATGGTCGACCATCCCCGCGACGCGCTCGAGTGCTTTGGCTCGACACCGATCGACCTGCTGGCGATCGGCCCCTTCGTCCTGCGGCGAGCGGAGCCGGCGTGACGGTCGCCGACATCGTCATCCCCACGGTCGGGCGGCGCTCGCTGGTGGCGCTCCTGTCGTCGCTCGCGCCCGAGCGGGAACTGCTCGGCGGCCGGGTGCTCGTCGTCGACGACCGGCCGTCCGGGCGGCAACTGCCGGTGCCCGCATGGGTCGAGGTCGTCCGCGGGCGGGGCCGAGGGCCGGCCGCGGCGCGCAACGACGGGATCCGGGCTGCCCGGGCCGAGTGGCTGGCCTTCCTTGACGACGACGTCCAGGTGGCGCCGGGCTGGGCGGCCGCACTGCTCGCGGACATCGCCGCGGCCGGCGGGGAGGTCGCGGGGATCCAGGGCATGGTTCGCGTCCCGCTCTCGCCCGGCCGCAGGCCCACCGACTGGGAGCGCAACGTCGCAGGGCTCGAGCGGGCGCGCTGGGCCACCGCAGACATGGCCTTCCGCCGTGCCGCGCTCGATGCGGCCGGCGGCTTCGACGAGCGCTTCCGCCGCGCATACCGGGAGGACGCCGACCTGGCTCTGCGTCTTCTGGAAGGCGGCTGGACGCTCGCGCGGGGCCGCCGGCACGTCATCCATCCGGTGCTCCCGGCGTCGGCGTGGGTCAGCGTCCGGCTCCAGGCCGGGAACCGCGACGACGTCCTGATGCGCCGGATCCCCGGGCGCGCCTGGCGTCGCCTCGCCGGCGCGCCGAGAGGCCGGTTGCGCCGCCATGTCGCGGTCACGGGCGCCGGCCTCGCCGCCGCTGCCGC
>JAICJC010000016.1 GCA_025928655.1 Thermoleophilia bacterium
ATCGCTTCCGGCCACTCCTTAAAGAGCTTGTGCATCTCTTTGGCGCTGCGGAAATAAACCTGATCGGTCTTGTAGCGCAGTTCGTCGATCTTCGCCGGTTCTTTTCCGCTGTCCTTGATGTGCAGCAGAATATTATGCGCGATCGAGTGCTTTTGCTCGATGTAATGGCAGTCGTTGGTCGCGACGAGCTTGATACCCATTTCGCGAGCAAGCTTCGGGGCGAGTTCGCGGATCTTTACTTCCGCATCGAGACCATGGTCCTGGATCTCGATGTAGAAATCGTCGTCGAACATTGTCTTGAAGCGCGTGGCGACCTCTCGAGCCTTTTCGTAGTTGCCACCAACCAGGTGTGAGCTGATAACTCCGCCTGCGCAGGCGCTCAGGGCCGGCCGGTGCTGCGGTCGCGATCACCTCGGCGCCGCGGGCCGCGGCCAGCCCGACGAGCAGCGCCCCGGTCACCCCGCTCCCGCCGTTGACGAGCACCAGGTCGTCAGGGCGCACCACCAGGGCTCCGTCGATCACCTGCGTGGCGGTCAGGGCCGGAACCGGGAACGCTGCAGCGGCCTCCCACGAGAGCGAGGCGGGCTTCCGCGCGAGGGCCGTCGCCGGGGCGATCAGGAAGGGCGCCCAGGCTCCCTGGTCGCGGAGGGGGAGGGGATGGGTGAGCACCTCGTCTCCCGGCTCCCAGCCGTCGACGGAATCTCCGACCGCCGCGATCGTGCCGGCGGCCTCCACGCCGAGCGCCATGGGCGGGGTGCGGCCGACATCCCACTTGCCCGTGCGCACGAACTCCTCCCAGTTGCCGACGCCCGCGGCCCGGATCTCGATCAGCACCTCGTCGTCGCCGAGCGGGCGCGGATCCGGGAGGTCGATCAGCCCGACGGCGCCACCGAACTCGCTGATACCGGCGACTCGCATCGCAGAGGACTAGGCCAGCCCTTTCTCGCGAAGCTCCGCGAGGGCGCCGTCGCTCTTTTGAAGCGCGTCCGACCCCATGCCCGCGAGCACGGCGGGCGTCTTCGTGAACTGCACGTCGCGGTAGTCGACGACCTCGATGTTGTTCCCCCAGGGGTCGCGGAAGCGCAGCGCCCCGGCGGCCGGCACCGACACCCCGGCGTCGCGGAGTGCTCCGCGCAGCGATTCCTTGCCGTCGACCACGAGCCCGAAATGGCGCGAGGCGTCCTCGGTCTGCGTACGCGGCTCGCTGAGCGCGATGAACTGATCGCCCAGGTCGATCCACGCCATCCGTCCCCTGTGGCCGCGCAGCTCGAAGGCCAGGAACCGCCCCCACCATTCGAGCGCGGCGTCGACGCTGTCCACCTCGAGGGCGACGTGATTGAGGCCCAGGGCCCGCACCCGGGGCCGCCGGCTCGGCGTCCCGGTCACGTCCTGGACGGCTCGACCTCCGACGCGTCGCCGGCGCGCTCGGCGGGGGCCCCGACGAGCGGTCCGACGCAGAAGTGCTCCATGTGCCGCTCGGCGAGCCGGCTGTGGTAGTCGCCGAACTCCGCCGTGGCGTCCTTGCCGCCGTACATGCGCGCGACGAAGGGCCCGCCCGGGTGGTGGTCCTTCCACTCGGTGAAGTCGTAGACCTTGCCGCGGACGACCACCCAGCAGTCGTCGAATGTCGCGTGCTGTGCGAGCTCCTCGCGCGTGACGGGCCGGTCGCCGGTCGCCGGCTTCGCCGGCTTCCAGCGGCTGGTGGCGACCTCCCTGCGGGCGCTCTTGAGGGCCTCCTCCCGCGAGCGGAAGTCCCACGGCCCCAGCTTCTTGATCGGCAGCTTGTCGCCGATCTCGCGCGCGTCGAACGCGTAGATCCACGAGTCGTCGCTGCCCGCACGCTCCGTGTGATCGAAGACGGGGTAGTCCCGCTCGTTGACCGCAGCGAGGATCTTCCGGCGCTGAGGGGAGTCCTCCGGCTCGAGGTGCTTGAAGAGGAACTTCGACGCGAACTGGAAGCGCGTCGCGCGGTAGTAGCGGACGCGCTCGTAGTGCAACAGCGCCCGGTAGATGTCCGTGCCGTGGAGCTCGAAGCACTTGCCCAGTGCCGCGGCGTCCTCGAAGGCCTGCGCGGCACCCTGGCCGAAGGTCGGCAGCATCGGGTGGGCGGCGTCACCCACCAGGCCCACGCGACCCTCCGTCCAGTTCTCGAGCGCGTCCCGGTCGTAGAGCCCCCACTTCGTCGGGTTCTCCATCAGGCTCGTGAGTGCGACGACGTCGTCGTGTCGGGGGTCGCCCTCGAACGCCTTACTCATGTTGCCGATCATCTCGTCGCGGTCGGCGGGGAACCAGTCGCTCTCCTGGCGCTCGAACTCCTCGGCGTTGGGCTCGTAGTAGGCGAGCCACACGTTGAGCAGCTCGCCGCCGCGGACCCAGTAGGTGAGATGCTGCGCCGTCGGGGTTTCGCGGGTGTCCATCGACATCGTCTCGATGGGGTTGAAGTCCAGCGGGCTCCCGCCGGGCTTGCGCGCCGCGGCGACCCTGTCCCTCGAGACCAGACCGCGGTAGACAACGACCTCGGTCCAGCGCTTGGTCGACACGCCCGGCCAGACCGCCTCGAGCACCTGGGAGTCGACGCCGTCGGCACCGATCAGCAGGTCTCCGGTCTCCGTCGTGCCGTCGGAGAACGTCACGGTCACGGACTCATCGTCCTGGCTGACGGCCTCCAGGCGCTTGGCCATGTGGACACGGATCGGGCAGTTGGCGCCCGTCTCGGGCGCGAACTCGAGGACCCGCTTGTAGAGGCACATCAGCAGGTCGAGGCGGTGCATGTGGTGGAAGCCGGCGTTGTCGCCGGCCGACGTGTTGTGATCGAGCGGCTTGCGCGTGATGGAGCCGTCCTCCCAGACCATCCGCGTCTCGCTGAGGATCGCCGCCCTGCCGCCGTCGACCGCCCCGTGCGGGCCCTTGGGATCCCCGCCGTCGAGGTCGACGCCCAGCGCCCGCGCCAGCCGTGCGGCGTTCGGGGGGATGTTCAGCCCCGCTCCCGCGGTGCTCGGCGTGCGCGTCTGCTCGAAGACGTCGATCGTCGTGAACACGCCCGACTCCCGCAGCGCCAGAGCGGTCATCAGCCCCGCCATGCCTCCGCCTGCGATAAGTGCCCGCATCAAGTCCCTCCAGTTGCTCTCCATCGATGGCGTGCGACCGAGCGACCGGCGCCCGCGGCCGTCCTGAGGACGAGGTGATCACGCAGCGTCACTCCGGCAGCGCCTCGTAGTCGAGAGATTCGTCCAGCGGCGCGACGCCGTGGTGACCCGCTGCATACGCGGCGGCGTTGGCGACGTTCTGCGGACGCACGACGCGGCAGATGCCGAACCAGATGGCCGCAATGACCACGCATCCCAGCGCCCAGTACAACGCCAGCCAGTTCAGGTTGGTGGTGTTGTGCGGCGCCGGCTTGAGGGCTCCATAGAAGCCCAGCAGCGGCGTGGCGATCGCCACGAGCACGATGACGAACTGCCACCACGCCGCCTTGTCCCGGACGAGCAGCCAGACCGCCGCGACCGACAGGAACAGATACACGAGCTCGACGGCGAACGACCCCGCCGTGGCCGCGACGAGGAACGCCGCAAACTCGCGAGAGGGCGCCGCCTGCTGGGCGACGAAGCGATCCAGCGTGTGGCTGTAGAGGCCGAGCAGCATCAGCCCGATGCCGCCGATCGACACCACGAGATTCCCGACCCACGGCGTGTTGTGCCGCGACGTCTTGGCGAAGAACGACGGCAGCAGCCCGTCACGGCCGAGCGCGAAGTAGCCGCGGCCGATGGTGACGCAGATGGCCAGGGCGAGCGCCGTCGCGTCGAGGATCACGATCAGGTCGATGATGGTGGCGAACCACGAGCCGATGTACTGCGTCGCCACCTGATCCAGGGCCGCCGGGTTGAAGGCCCAGCCGCCCTTATCCACGACCGCCTTGCCCAGGCCGGTCGAGATCGCATAGGCCATCAGGACGAAGAACACGGCCGACGCGCCGACCGTGCCCAGCAGGGCGCGCGGAATCGAGCGATGGGGGTCGTGACTCTCCTCGCCGATCGAGGCTGCCGCCTCGAAGCCGACGAACAGCAGGATGCCGAGCATGACGCCGTTGAACACGACGTGCAGCGAGGTCGTGCTGGGGTTGAAGCCCGAGAGGGTGTTTCCGTTGGCGCCGCCCTTGGCGATGATCGTGACAGCCAGGATGAGCATCGGTGTGAACGAGAGGGCCGCGAACGTCAGCATGGCGCCGATCGCGATCCGCACCCCGACGTAGTTGAGGATCAGCACCAGCGCCAGGAACAGCAACAGGAAGAGCCACCAGGCGGGCACGGTCGAAGTCGAGATGTGCTCCTGCCAGAAGCTCTGCGAGAGGATGCCGAGGCCGAGATAGATCCCGCCGCCGCCGAGGAAGAGGGTGCCGGTGAAGAAGACGCCCGCGGCGAAGATGCCGACGGCCGGGTGCGCACCCCGGGTCAGGTACTCGTAGATCGCCCCTGCGCCCTGATACTTCTTGGCGAACAGCGAGATCGAATAGGCGATGGCGAGGACGCCGAGCCCCGCGATCAGCACCGCCAGCGGCGTGGTCCAGGCGGCGCCATTGACCGGATTCGACACGAAGCTGAGCACGATCGCCGTGGAGAACATCGGTCCGATCGCCAGCGCCTGTGCGACCGCGGCCGGCGTCCCCAGCCGGCGATGACCGAGCTCGCCTCCCTTCGCCGCCGGTGACGGTGACGGAGCCTCCGACATTTACGCCCTCCTTGTAGCCAACCAGGACATGGAGAACATTCGCAGGTTGAAATTCAACGGTCAAGCCCTCCGCGAGCCCGTCGTGGGCTGGGGTACGCGGCTCCCGTATACGGCGTTCATGGGCCAGTCTCTGCCAGCATGGCGCCCGCCTAGAACAGCTGACAGCGACGCGGGCTGCGCGGCGTGGGTACGCCTTGACCACCGCCGTTCCTTGACTCCGTCCGACCCCTCTGCAACACTATAACCCGAACACACGTTCGACCCCAGGAGGGCGGCGATGGATCTGTCCCAGCGGCAGAAGGAAATTTTGGACTTCGTGAACACCCACGTGGATGCCAACGGGTATCCGCCGACGGTGCGCGAGATCGGCCAGGCGGTCGGCCTGACCTCGCCGTCCACGGTGCACGCGCATCTGGCGAAGCTGGAGACCCTCGGGCTCATCCGGCGCGACGCCACCAAGCCGCGCGCGCTCGAGGTGATCGAGGGTGGGCGCTCGCGCCGTGCGCCGGTCGTGGCCGTGCCGCCCGCGGCGCCCGTCGGAGCGACGGTGCTGCCGCTCGTCGGTCAGGTTGCCGCCGGCTCGCCGGTGGTCGCCGAGGACCAGGTCGAGGAGTACCTGCCACTGCCCGACCAGTTCTGCCGCGACGCCGACTTCGTGCTCGCCGTCCGCGGTGACAGCATGATCAAGGCGGGCATCCTCGACGGCGACTACGTGGTCGTCCGTCGCCAGTCCGACGCCCGTAACGGCGAGATCGTCGTGGCCCTCGTCGGCGACGAGGACGCGACCGTGAAGCGCTTCTTCCGCGAGGACGGCCGCGTGCGGCTGCAGCCCGAGAACGACGCGCTCGAGCCGATGTATCCGGAGCAGGTCGCGATCCTGGGAAGCGTCCAGGCGGTGTTCAGGCGGGTATGACCATGGCACTCACCCGTCCAGGCCCCGGAGGCCAGATGCTCGAGGACGTCATCCTGGCGGCGCTCGCCGCGGGACGGGTGCGCCAGACGGGCCGCCGCCCCGCGTGCCCCGTCTGCGGTGAGGCGATGTGGACGTTCGACCGCGAAGGCCAGAGCGCCGAGCTCTGCTGCAGCGGGTGCGGCTCCCGGCTCTCCGATGCCGAGGCCGAGCAGGAACTGCGCCTGATCGCCTGACGCCGGCTGCGACAATCGGGCAGTGCGCCTGACCCGCCGCCAGATGCTCGTCTCGGGGTCGATGCTGCTCGCGAGCGCGTGCACGCGGCCCGGGAGCAGCTCGGCGCCGCAGCGCTTCGGCCGCCGGCTGTCGGGGCCCAACGTCCAGGTGCTCGACCGGCATCTCGTCCTCGCGATCCCGGACGACACCGTCGATCCGGCGACCGTCTCGTCGTTCGTGGACGACTTCGGCGTCAGGACGCGCGTCGTCCGCGGCCGCCTGACCGACCTGACCGATGTGGGGGCGACGGACGTCGCGCTCGTCGACGACACGACGCTCGCGAGCCTCATCTCGCGCAAGCTCGTCGAGTCGATCGACCGCAACCTGGTGGAGAACCGCACGCTCCTGCTCGCCCCGTTCGACAACCCACCGTACGACCACGGCAACCGCCACGGCGTGGTGAAGGACTACATGTGCGTCGGGTTCGCCGTGGCCGGCGCCGCCGGCCCGACGACGTGGCGCGGCTTCTTCCGGCTCGCGAAGGCGCTGCCCAACCGCGTCGCCGTCCCGCCAGACCGCGACCTGGTCATCGGCGCGGCACTGACCGCCGCCGGCCACGACTGGAACTCCACGTCGAGCTCGGACATGTCGGACGCCGCCGGCATCCTGCTGCCGCTGCGAAACAGCCTCGTCATCGCCGGCACGCCCGAGCGCAGGGATCTGCCGCCCCCGCTCGCCGCGGCGCTCTGCTTCGGCGAAGGCTTCGTGTCCCCGCCCCGCGACGTGCGCTTCGTCGTCCCGGCGGACGGCACACTCGCCCGCGCCCGCTGCTACTGCATCCCCATCTACGCGCCCGACCCCGTCTCGGCCCATGCCTGGCTGAACCACACGCTCGAACCGACGATCGCGGCCGCCGAGACCCGCTTCACCCAGCGCGCGACGCCGGTCGGCCCGGCCGTCTACGGGCTCCCGGACGCGATGCTCGCGAACGAGGCGGTGTTCCCGCCGGCGCTGCCGCAGACGCCCCTCACGTTCTCGAGCCTGAGTCCCCAGGCCGTCGATCAGCGCAAGCAGCTGTGGTCGGAGCTGCTCACGGAGGGGCGCCGGCGGATCCCGGCCCGGTAGACTCGGGCTGCCGATCAGGCAGTCGCGGCGCCCTCGGGCGTCGAGGAAAGTCGGGACACCGCAGGGCAAGGGTGCCGGGTAACGCCCGGACGGGGAAACCCGATGGAAAGCGCAACAGAGAGCAGACCGCCGACCGGCGCCCTCGGGCGTCGAGGCAAGGGTGAAACGGTGGTGCAAGAGACCACCAGCGTCCGCGGAGACGCGGGCGGCTAGGCAAGCCCCACCCGGTGCAACGCCAAACGGAGCGATGACGCGGCCCGCCGAGCTCCAGGTAGGCGGCGCGAGCCGGCCGGTAACGGCCGGCCCAGATGGATGACTGCCCCAGACAGAATCCCGCTTACAGATCGGCTACCGGAGAGCCCCGCGCGAGCGGGGCTCTCCCATCTGGCGGGCAGTCGCACGATTCACGGCCCGACTTCGAGCGCCTCCTCGGCCACCGGCATGTGATCCGGGCCGGCGAGCCACGAGATCTGCGATCGCTTGCGCCTGTCGACGGTCAGGTCGAAGATGTCCGGTCGGTTGTAATGGCCGACCGTGTCCATGGCGTAGCGCTCGCGCGATGCGTGCGCGAGGTCGAGATCGGCGTAGAGGGTGACCTCCTCGTTGTGCACCGGCCCGACAAGCCAGTTCGCGTCGGGGCCGATGACGCCGCTCCCACCGGTCAGCATCGTCTCGCGGCCGCCCTCCGGGTCGGACCCGGCGAACATCGCCTCCCGCAGCTCAAAGCTGTCGGCGACCGCGCTCGCCGGCATGTATGTGCCCGCGACCAGCACGAAGCAGCGGCCCTCGAATGCATAGTGACGGCTGCCCAGATGCGCCAGCTCGTATCCCCACGGCCAGACCGCGACGTGGATCAGCTCCGACTGCGCGTGCATCGCAAACCGCGTCAGCGGCATCCAGTGTTCCCAGCACACGAGGCCACCCAGGCCGCCGTACGGCCTATCGAGCACCAGCAACCCGCTGCCATCCTCGCTCGCCGCCCAGATCATGCGCTCGGCATGCGTCGGCACGAGCTTTCGATGCACCGCCACCTGACCGTCGGCCATCAGGTAGAGGAGGGAGTTGTAGAGCGTCCCACCCGATACCTCGTTGATCCCCACCACCACGTCGACGCCGCGCGCGACGGCCGCCCTGGTGAGCCGATCGCAGGCGGGGCTTGGCACCTCGAGCGACTGCTCGTGCAGCTTCGCGAAACCGCGCTTGGCGGCCTCGTCGCCCCACCCGGCCGCGCCGTAGATCCACAACGGATACCCCGGAACCCACACCTCCGGGAACGCGATCACCTGGGCGCCCGCGTCGGCCGCCTCGTTGATCAGGGCGATCCCCTTCTCGATGGTTGCGTCGCGATCCAGAAAGACCGGCGACGCCTGCACGACCGCCACACGGCAGGTGTCTGCGTGGCGTTCAGCTCCTGCGTGAGTCCCCATGATGTCGCCCCTCGGCTCGAAGACGGAACGTCATTTCCCGTATAGTGGATATCGTTCCCGTGTAGTCTCGCAACTTACCATGACCGACCGCGACCGTCTCGCCCGCGCCTCGATCAGCGACCTGCGCGGCCTGCTGGCCACGGATGAGCTGACCGCCGAAGCCCTCGCCGCCGCCTGCGCCGATCGCATCGAGCAGCTCAACCCCGAGCTCAACGCCGTCGTCCACCTCGACCGTGCGACGGTCACCGCGCAGGCCCGGGCGCTGGATCGCATCCCACCCGATCAGCGCGGCCCGCTCCACGGCATCCCCGTCGCCATCAAGGACGTGACGGAGACCGCCGACATGCCGACCACCTACGGCTCGCGCGCCTACGCCGGCTACCGAGCAGGATTCGACGCCGCGATCGTCGGCCTGCTCCGCGCCTCCGGCGCCGTCATCCTCTGCAAGACCAACACTCCCGAGCTCGCCTGCGAGCCCGCCACCCGCAGCCAGCTCCACGGCGACACCCACAACCCGTGGGACCTCGAGCGATCGCCCGGAGGGTCGAGCGGCGGTGCCGGCGCAGGCCTCGCCGCCGGGCTCTTCCCGCTCGCCCAGGGCACCGACGCCGGCGGATCGATCCGCATCCCCGCATCGTGCTGCGGCGTGGTCGGGATCAAGCCCACGCGCGGGCTCGTCACCATGGATCCGCTCGGCCACGGGGCGTGGGGCGGTCTGCTGCACAACGGGCCGCTCGCGCGCAGCGTTCGTGACACCGGAATCGCGCTCGACGTGATGTCCACGCCCTGCCGGCCCGCGGGCGAGCCCACCGCTCGCTGGAGCACGACGTTCGCCGACGCGTGCGACGCCGAGCTCCCGACCCTGCGAATCGCCTGCTCCAGTGCCGTGCCGGGCGCCGCCGTGGACGCCGAGGTCGCCGCCAGCTTCGCCGAGGCGGTCGGGGCGTTCCGGGCGCTCGGGTGCGACGTCGCGCCCGCGGCTCCCGACTTCTCCGACTTCGCCGGGCCGTTCATGACCCTCGCCGCCGTTGCCTTCGCCGGCATGGGCAGCGCGATGCCCGACGAGCGGCTGGCGCTGATCGGGCACAAGTGCCTCGCGCTGATGAAGCGCGGCTGGGCGATCAGTGGTGCCGACTACTACAACGCCACGCTCGCTGCGCAGGCCGCGGGCTCACGAGCGCTCGAGTTCTGGGACGAGTTCGACCTGCTCCTGACGCCGACGGTTCCCACCGTCCCGCCGCGGCTCGACGAGTTTCCGTCGACCGACGAGTACGAGCAGATGTGGGCCGAGTACGGCTTCTGGGAGACGTTCACCTCGCCCGCGAACCTCAGCGGCCAGCCGGCGATCGCGCTGCCCGCGACCCCAGGCCGCGAATCCCGGCTCCCCATCGGCATCCAGCTGATGGGTCGTCCCGGCGCGGATGCGCTGCTCCTCACGGCGGCCGCGGCCTATCAGAGGGTCAACCCGTGAACGAGCTCGAGCGATCCGTCACCGCCGCCATCGCCGCCGGCCGCGAGGAGCTGGTAACCCTCGTGACCGGCCTGGTCGGCTTCGACACGACCGCGCGCGAGCCGGCGGACCCGCCGCGGCAGGAGGCCGACATGCAGCGCTACCTCGCCGGCCGGCTGGCCGCAGCCGGCGCCTCGATCGACCTGTGGGAGCCCGAAGAGGGCTCGCTCGGCTCGCCGCGCCAGGTGCCGCCCGGCCTCTCCTTCGGCGGCAGGCCGCAGTTCGCCGCGACCTTCACCGGGACGGGCGGCGGCCGGTCGCTGCTCCTGAACGGGCACATCGACGCGGTCACGCCTGACCCGGTCGACGCGTGGACGGGCGATCCCTGGCAGGCGGAGAGGCGGGACGGGAAGGTGTACGGCGTCGGCGCGAGCGACATGAAGAGCGGCGTCGCCTGCATGGCCTACGTCGCCGAGGTGCTCGCCCGGCTCGGCGTGCGCCTGCAGGGCGATCTGATCGTCCACACCAACACCGACGAGGAGTCGTCCGGTTCCGGCTCGATCGCCGGGGTCGAGCACGGCTTGCGGGCCGATGCCGGCATCTGCACCGAGCCCACCCCGGGCGAGATCTGGGTGGCGTGCCGAGGGTCGATGTCCCTGACCGTACGAGTCGTAGGTCGCGCCGGCCACGCCGAGATCGAGCACCCGCACTGGCGCGAGGGCGGGGCGGTGAACGCGATCGACAAGGCCTCGATCCTGATGGACGCGATCCGCGAGCTCGACGCCGAATGGCAGGCGCGGCCCAACCGCGTCCATTCCTACCTGCCGCCCGCCACGATCATGACCACGGTGATCGATGGCGGCACCTGGTACGTGACCTACCCGGCCTCGTGCACGTTCACGGTGAACATGCTCTACCTCCCGGCGGACGCGGACGCGGAGGGGTGGGGGACGGAGATGGCGCTCCAGGTCGAGGAGCGGCTGCTCGCGGCCGCCGCGACAGACGAGTGGCTGGCCGAGAACCCGCCGGCCTTCGAGTGGGGGCCCGATCTGCCGCCCTTCGAGGTCGACGGCACGAGCCCGATCGTGGAGACGCTTGGCGGCGCCGCCGCCGACCTCGGGATGCCGCAGCGCCTCGGCGGTCTGGCGTCGTGGTTCGACGCGGCGTCGTTCACACGCGCCGGGGCGTGTCCGATGGTCGGCTTCGGGGCGGGCACGGCGGGCCGTCCGTTCGAGGGCCACAAGGCGGACGAGTCGGTCGTGATCGACGATCTGGTGCGCTGCGCCCAGACGCTGGCCGTTACGGTGATGCGTTGGTGCGGAGTGGCGTCCAGCTGAACGGGCGATCGGGGCTCGCCGAGGCTGGTGGTACACGTCGAGACTAGAGGATGGCAGTGCGGTCAACCGGGCGAGTAACGTCACATCCGAATGCCGCGACCGCGCACCGATAGCGATCCCGAGGCCCCGAAGGTCCTCGAGAAGGCGCTGCGGGTGCTGGAGGCGTTCGACGACCAGACGCCGGCCTGGTCGGAGGCTGCGCTGCGCCGGCGGCTCTCGATGCCGTCAACGACGCTCAACCGCATTCTGCGCAGTCTCGAGCGCGCGGGCTACCTGGTGCGCTACGAGGACGGGCGCTACCAGCTGGGAGCGGCCGCGGTCCGGCTTGGCAACCGCGCCAGCCGCACCCTGAATCTGGGGACCGCGCTCGAGCCGCACCTCCGCGCCCTGGGCCAGGAGACCGGCGAGCTGGTGATCCTCGGCATTCCCGACGTCTCCGCCGGGGTGGCGCGGTACGTCAAGACGGTGGACTCGCCCAGCCGCCTGCGGGTCACGGCCGAGATCGGCAGCGAGGTACCGCTGACGGCGGGCGCGACGGCTAAGGCGATCTTCGCATTCCTGCCCGACGATCGGATCGAACAGGTGATCGCGCAGGCGTCGCGAGCGATTGCAGCCGGCACCATCACCGACCCTGCGGTGCTGCGCGAGCAGGTCCGTCAGATCCGCGACCGCGGCTGGGCGTTCAGCTGGCAGGAAACCTACGACGGCGCGTGGGCGGTCGCCGCACCCCTGCTCGACGCCGACAGGCAGACCGCGTATGCCGCCATCGGCGTGGCGACGCCGGTCTCGCGGCACAGCGAGGAGACCGAGCTGGCCGTGCGCGACGCGGTCTTGCGCACGGTCACGGAGGCCACTCGCTCGCTCGGCTGACGCGCCCACCTCGTGGGTTCCCGGCGCCCACCATCGTCACCGTCTTGGCGGCAGGCGAGCGGCCGCTTGCACCCCGACCCAGCGATGTGTAGGGTAGAACGAATTGGGATGGTTTTCCGAATTTCGGGAAATAAAGACGGAGCGATGATCCGGTGAGCCCGCGCCGCTACCTGCTCGCACTGGGCGTACCCGGGCTGATCTGGGTCGTCCTGTTCGTCACCCTCGCCCTCTACTCGCTGCTGGCGATCGCGCTGGGAGGGATCGACCCGCTGCTGCTGACGCCGGTGCCGGCGTGGAACCCGGTCGACTGGAGCACCGCGAACGTGCACGAGGTGGCCCAGAGCCTGCAGCCATTCTCGGGCGACACGTGGATCGTCTTTCAGCGGACGTGCATCTACATCCTGCTCGCGCTCGCCGGATGCATCCTGATCGGCTATCCGGTCGCGTACTTCACGGCAGTGCACGCCGGCCGCTGGCGCGGGCCGATCCTGGCGCTGCTCGTGCTGCCGCTGCTGGTGAGCTACATGCTGCGGATGCTCGCCTGGGTCGGCCTCCTGTCGCCGCAGGGCTGGGTGAACGCGGTGCTCGTGCCGCTCCACGTCGTCCCGGCGAACTTCGGCTGGCTCGACGGGCGGGCGATCACCGTCGTCTCGGGGCTGATGTACGGCTGGATCCCGTACTTCATCATTCCCGTCTACGCGGCCCTGGCCCGGTTTGACACGCGCTATCTAGAGGCGTCTCGCGACCTCGGGGCGGGCACGGGTTCGACCTTCCTCCACGTGACGCTGCCGATGTCGCGGCAGGGCCTGTTGGCGGGCACGGTGGTGGTGGCGCTGCCGATGTTCGGCGACTTCTTCACGAACGGCCTGCTCTCCGGCGTGAGCTCGACGGGCATGGTCGGAACCCTGATCAACACCTACGCCGAGAGCCAGACCAACCAGGCGGTTGCCGCGGCGGTTGCGGTGTGGCTGACCGTGTTCCTCGGGATTCTGCTTCTGCCCTACCTGCGCAGCTCGGCGCGGGCGGGCCGGGAGGTGGGCCGGTGAGCTCACGCCTGCGGCACGCCTCCTGGGGCAAGATCGGGCTGGTCGCGATCGTCGTGCTCTACATCGTCTGGTCGCTGGCTCCGGTGGCGATCGCGTTCCTGTTCTCGTTCAACGCGGGCTACTCGCGCAGCACCTGGCAGGGCTTCTCGATGCAGTGGTGGACCGGGTCGAAGTCCGTTTTCAACCTGCCGATCTACACCGACGCGATCCGGCACAGCCTGCTGCTCGCGGTGCTTGCCGTGATCATCACCGTGCCGCTGGGCGTCTCCCTCTCGATCTTTCTCAGCCGCTGGCGCGGCATCACCGCGCGGCCGGCATCGTTCCTGGCGACCGTGCCGCTGGTCGTGCCCGAGCTAGTACTGGCGCTGGCCCTGTTCTTCCTGGTCACGAAGGTGAACCTGCCCGTCGTCACACTGGGGACGTCGGGCCAGGTAGTCGGGCAGGTCACTTTCATCCTGCCGCTGGTCATCGTGATCACCATCGGCCGGCTGTCCTCGATCCCTACCGGCTACGAAGAGGCTGCTCAGGACCTGGGCGCATCGCCGCCGCAGTCGTTCCGGCTGGTGCTCGTGCCGCTCCTGCAGCCGGCGATCCTGGCCAGTGCGATCGTGGCGTTCGCCGTCTCGATCGACGACTTCGTGATCACGCAGTACATGTCGTCGACCTCGTCCACGCAGTCGGTGCCGATGCTGATCTACACCGCCACCAGGGGCGGGGCGACGCCCGCGCTAAACGCGATGGCCACCATCATGGCGGTGACGACGATCGTCATCGCCGCGGTCGGGTTCGCCCTCTATCGCCTGCTCGCGCGGCGCGAGCAGATCACCGACGTGCCGGCGCCCGCACCCGCGCTCGCCGTCTCTCGCGAAGGAGCGCTCTGATGGCCGGCGGCCACATCCAGATCACCGACCTGTCGAGGTCCTACGGAGACGTCCTGGCCGTGAACCACATCGATCTCGAAATGGTGCCCGGCGAGTTCTTCTCGATGCTCGGCCCTTCGGGCTGCGGCAAGACCACCACGCTGCGGATGATCGCCGGGTTCGAGGACCCGGACAGCGGCCAGATCCTGCTCGACGGGGTGGACATCCGGCACACGCCGCCCCACAAGCGGCCGGTGAACACGGTCTTCCAGGCCTACATGATCTTCCCGCACCTCGACGTCTACGAGAACGTCGCGTTCGGGCTGCGCCGCCAGCGCGTCGGCAAGGACGAGCTCCGCCGCCGGGTTGGCGCCGCGCTCGAGCTCGTGCAGCTCGAGGCGCTCGCCAAGCGGAAGCCCTCGCAGCTCTCGGGCGGCCAGCAGCAGCGGGTCGCGCTGGCCCGTGCGCTGGTCCTCGAGCCGGCCGTGCTGCTGCTCGACGAGCCGCTCGGAGCGCTCGACGCCAAGCTGCGCCACCAGCTCCAGGACGAGCTGAAGACCTTGCAGCAGACCGTCGGGATCACGTTCGTCTACGTGACGCACGACCAGGAGGAGGCGCTCACGATGAGCGACCGCATCGCCGTGATGAGCCACGGTGCGGTGGAGCAGATCGGGACGCCGCGCGAGGTCTACGACGAGCCGACCACCGAGTTCGTCGCCGACTTCCTGGGCATCTCGAACCTGCTCTCTGCCCAGGCGGTCTCCGGCGTCCCCGGCGAGTGCCTGCTGCGGGTGGGCGAGTTCCTGCTCACCGCCCGCGGCGGTGAGACCGCCGCGCGCGGCCAGGTGAAATGCGTGGTGCGGCCGGAGCGCGTCAACCTCGAGCCCGCCGGCGCAACCGGCCACAACCGCGTGCCCGGCACGGTCGAGCGGCTCGTCTACCTGGGCAGCGCGACCCGCGCGATCGTGCGCCTGGACACTGGCCAGACGCTCCAGTCGCTGATTCCGAGCGACGGGCAGCCCGTGGCGTTCGAAGAGGGCATCGCCGTGCAGCTCGAGCTGCCCGCCGACGCGCTGCGAGTGGTGAAGGGCGGCGGCGGTGCGGCGGCCCCGCAGGCCGAACACGTTCTTGGTGACCAACTGGAAGGAGCAGCGGATGCATGACCATGACGAGGGCCCCCGACTGAGCCCGCTCGCGATGCGGATGACGCGCCAGGCGATGCTGCGCAAGACCGCCGGTGGTGCCGCGGCGCTCGGCGCGTCGAGCTGGCTGCTCGCCGCCTGCGGAGGCTCGAGCGGCGGCGGATCCGGGGGATCCGGCGGCTCGACGTCGGACGACCCATCCCTGCCGATCGGCACGAAGAACCGCCCGATCACCCTGCCCATATCGTCGGACAACCCGGCGATCGCCTCGGGCAAGTCGCCCGAGCGCGGCCCGTTCGTCATCTATGACTGGGACTACTACCTGAGCCCGGCCGTGGTCAAGAGCTTCGAGCAGAAGTACAACGTCAAGGCCCAGCTCACGACGTTCGCGTCCATCGACGAGGCGGTCAACAAGATCGCGTCGGGCGCCATCACCCCCGACGTCTGGGTGCCGGACGCCGAGCACATCTACCAGGTCGCGCAGAGCAAGCTGATCCAGCCGATCAACCACAGCTACATCCCCAACCTCGACAAGGCGATCACCGCGGCCGCCAACCCATGGTATGACCGCGGCGCCCGGTACACGTCGCCGAACTTCATCAACACGTTCGGCATCGGGTGGCGCAACGACCTGGTGAACATCAATCCGGCCAACGAGAAGAACTGCTGGGACGTGTTCTGGGAGACTCCCGGTGGCACCCCCATGGGCATGCTGAACGCGGCCCCCTACGACGCGATCAGCATGACGATGATCCGCAACGGCAGCACTCTCGAGCACGTCAGCGAAGACGACGTGACCAAGGCGGCCAACGACCTCTCCAAGCTGTCCAACGTGAAGTGGCAGTACACGAGCTTCCAGCCGCTCGGCACAGGCGTCGAGCACCTGGCGTTCGCCTTCAACGGCGACTTCGCCGTGATCGGCGACTACCTGTCCAAGTCGGTGCCGATCAGCGCCGTGGACTACTACTTCCCGGCGGCCGGCAACGGCGTGATCCTGAACGACTGCTGGACGATCCCCAAGTCGGCCAAGAACCCCGTCCTAGCGCACCTGTGGATGAACCACTTCCTCGAGACCGAGAGCGCCATCGCCAACTTCCGCGACGTGGGCTATCAGACCATGCTGACCGATCTCACTGTCGACAAGTTGGTCGCCGCCAAGGTGGCGGACCCCCACGAGATCGAGATGGCCTTCTCGCCGCCGGCGTTCCAGGAGAACGGCATCCCGGTGCCCTTTTGGAACACCCAGCAGTTGATGTGGATGGAGCGTGAGTTCGCGCAGTTGACCTCCTAACCGACGCGCCCCACTCACTCGCTGTCGAGCAGCATCACGAACGGTCGTGAGACCGGGTGGACGATCCACGGGCGGAGCCAGAAGCAGGAACGGAGCACACGATGATCAGAACCGGAGACGAATACCGCGAGTCGATCCGCGACGGGCGTGAGGTCTGGGTGGACGGCGAGAAGGTCGCTGATGTGACCACCCACCCGTCGCTGAAGCCGATCATCGACGCCCGCGCACGGATCTACGACATGGCGCACGATCCGCGGACGCGCGACGTGATGTCGTATCTCGACACCGAGACGAACGAGCGCTGTCCGGTGGGCGCCAAACTGCCGCTGACCCGAGAGGACTGGCACGCCAAGCGCACGGCGGTGGACACGGTGATGGACGATCTCAACGGGATCGTCACCCGCGTCGGCGACGAGACGGTGGGTGAGATGTGGTCGCTGTTCGACGGCCAGGACGTGCTGAACGAGATCAACCCGGCGTTCTCGCAGCACATCCGCGACCACATCCGCCACGCAGCGCTCGCCGATCCGTTCCACGTCTCGGCCAACACTGACGCCAAGGGCGACCGCTCCAGGCGGCCGCAGGATCAGGATCCGGACGTGCTGCTGCACACCGTGCGCGAGACCGGCGACGGCATCGTGGTGCGTGGTGCCAAGTTCGAGACCGCCGCCGCATACGCCAACCAGGCGTTCGTCAAGCCGACCATCGGTGAGTGGGGTGACGCCGAGCTCTCCGACTACGCGGTCGGGTTCGTGGCGCAGATGAACGCCCCGGGGATCAAGCACATCTGCCGCTCGTCCTTCGCGGGCCGCGGGTCGGACGCCGACTATCCGATGTCAAACCGGTTCGACGAGATCGACACCATGATCGTCTTCGACGACGTGGAGATCCCCTGGGAGAACGTCTTCTTCTACCGGCACACCAAAGCAGCGGCGTTCATCCGCGCGACGCTGCATCGCTACTCGATGTTCCCGTTCGTGCAGCGGCACCTGCGGTTCGCCGACCTGATGATCGGCGTCGCGTACACCAACGCGGTCCAGACCGGCGTGAAGATGCACCAGGGCGTGCGCGAGCGGCTGGCCGAGCTGGTCTGCTACCGCGAGGGGATCAACGCTCACCTGACCGCCGCGATCGACATGGCGGAGACCAGCCCGGGCGGCCTGATGATGCCGAACCAGGCGCTGCTCTACACGGGCCGGGTGCTGGCGTGCTCACAGCTTCCGCAGATCATGCACGCCGCACGCGATCTGCTCGGTGGCCAGCTGTGCGTGACACCCAACGCGGCGGCCTTCGCCGATCCTGATGAGGCCGTGTGGCTCGACAAGTACCTGGCCATCGGTGATGTCGACGCCGAGGATCGCCGCCGGCTGTTCGCGTTCGCCCGCGACCTGCTCAATTCCGACTACGCCGGACACCGGTTGACGTTCCAGCTCTTCGCCCAGTCGCCCCGGTTCTCACACCTGCTGGCCGTCTACAACAACTATGACTTCGCGGGGCCCGCCGACCTCGTCAAGCGGTACGCGGGCCTCGAGAGCGAACTGCCCCAGCGCGAGGATCGGCTCATCTCCGCCACGCCGGCCGTCGACGCGCCGAGCCAGGCCGGCAAATGAGCGATCTGAACGTGGTGAACGCCGCCGAGGTGGCGGTCGTGGCCGACCGTGGCGTGTCCCGGCGCGGTCGCGACCAACGCGAGCTCGATCTGATCGCCGACGGCGCCGTGGCAATCCGGGGCGGCCGCATCGTGGCGGTCGGCCGCACCCCCGACGTGCTGAAGGAGTGGGGGGAGGACGGCGTCGCGACGCTCGACGCATCGGGGCAGACCGTGCTGCCGGGGCTGATCGAATGCCATTCGCATCCGCTCTTCTCGGGCAAGCGCCACGCCGAATACCAGCTGCGGCTGGACGGGGCGTCGCTGAGCGAGATCGCCGCGGCGGGCGGAGGGATCTGGTCGACCGTAGTCGCCACCCGTGAGGCGGACGACCGGACGCTGATGGCCGCGCTCGATACGACATACGCGCGAATCCTCGCCGCCGGCGTGACCACGCTCGAGGCGAAGTCCGGCTACGGGCTCACCCCGGCGCACGAGCTGCATCAGCTCGAGCTGCTGGATCGGAGCCGCGCGATCACGCCGCTCTCCCTGGTCATCTCGTACCTCGGCGCGCACGTCGTGCCGGATGGCGTCGGCGCCGACGCGTACACCAGCGAGGTGCTCGAGACGCTCCCGGCGGTGATCGACCAGGGCATCGCAGCCTTTCACGACATCACCTGCGAGGCGGGGCTGTTCACACCCGAGCAGGCGGCGTCGATGTTCGCCGCCTCCCGCGCGCGCGGCATCCGGACGAAGGCCCATGCCGACGCCTGGGCGAGCTCGCATGGCTGGGAGACGGCGGTCGCCGGCGGCGCCGTTTCGGCCGAGCACCTTACGTACACGCCCGACGACGAGATCCGCGGCGTGGGCGGCACCGACACGATCGCCGTGCTCCTGCCGCAGGCCGAGCTCGTCTACATGACCGAGCGCCGGGCCAACGCGCGGCTCCTGATCGACCAGCATGTGCCGGTCGCGATCGCGACCGACTACTGCTCGTCGATCCACGCCACCTCGCTGACCACCACGCTCGGCATGGCCGCGCCGTGGTTTCGGATGACCGCCGCCGAGGTGATCGTCGGCGCGACGCTGAACGCCGCATATGCCCTCCGGCTGGAAGGTGACCGGGGCTCACTCGAGGTCGGAAAGCGCGGCGATCTGACGGTGCTCGACATCGAGCACCCCAACGAATTGACGCTCGCCGTCGGCCAGAGCGTGGTCTCCGATGTGGTCATCGGTGGCGAGATCCAGCAGCGAGAACCAGACAGGAGGACGCGATGAGTCATACCCGGATCAGGAAGTTCAACACCAGGGACACCTACCCCGAGCAGAACCTCGACAACGACCTGTGCCAGGCGGTCGTCGCGGGCAACATGGTGTTCTTGCGTGGCCAAGTCGGCCTCGACATCGACACCAACGAGTCGGTCGGGATCGGGAACGTCGCGGCCCAGACCGACAAGGCGATGGCCAACATCGACACGTTGCTCAACGAGGCCGGCGCACGCATGGAGGACGTCTGCAAGATCGTCGTCTACCTCACCGACGTCCGCTATCGCGACACCGTGTACCAGGTCATGGGGCGCTGGATGAAGGGCGTGTTCCCGTGCTCGACCGGCGTCGTCATCGACGGTCTGGCGCGGCCGGAATGGGTGGTCGAGATCGACGCGACCGCCGTGATCCCGGCTGACCGCCTTCCGAACGCGACGGGCGGTTGAGCCCGCCCGACGAGGGTTGAACCTGCGGTTCGCGTCCGGGCAGCCCCTGGGCCGACGACCGCCGGCATCGTCGTCGTCCGCCCGGGCGTAGGCACCGCGTTCGGCCTTGCCGCCGGTCATGGCTCTGACTCCGCCGACGGCCCCGCCGCGCGCGCCCCGGAGTCCCCCTCGCGTCGGGCTCGTCCCGGCCGAGGATCGCCGTTTAGTAGACTGTCGACCGTCATGGATACCTCCCACGCCCCTCGGAGCGCCGGGGGTACGAACATGGCGACGTTCGCAGCTGCAGAGACGGAGCCCCCCGCGGTCAGCCCCGAGCAGGCAGCCGTGGTCGCCGAGACGGTGTTCGGCGTCACCGGGCCGATCGTCGAGCTCGGCAGCCAGCAGGACCGGAACTTCCGCATCGACGCGGCCGACGGCCGCTACGTCCTCAAGATCGCCAACCCGGCCGTGCCGGAGGTGCAGCTCGCCTGCCAGAACGCGGCGATGGAGCACCTCGCGCGCGGCGGGGTGGCCGTGCCGCGCCCCTGCCCGGCGGGGAGCGGGGCCACGCTCGAGCGGGCGCGGATCGGCGATGCCGACCTCCTCGTGCGGCTGCTCACCTTCCTCGACGGAACCCCGCTCGCGAGCTTCGGCTACCTGGCCCCGGCCGTCCGGGCACGGCTCGGCGGCCTGTCGGCGACCGCGTGCCGGGCGTTCACCGGCTTCGACGCCCCGGGGCTCGACCGGCGGCTGGAGTGGGACCTGCGCAACGCCGAGGCCGTCGTGGCGTCCTTCGCGCCGCACGTGGTCGACCCGGCCCGGCGGGAGCGGCTCCTCAGCGTGACGGCCGCCGCGTGCGAGCACCTGGGACGGGTGGAGGACGATCTGCGCATCGCGCCGATCCACGGCGACGTCACCGGCGACAACGTCGTCGGCGAGGTCGGGGCCGACGGGCGGCCCTGGCCGGCGGGACTGATCGACTTCGGCGACATCACCCGCAGCTGGGTCGTGTCCGAGCTCGCCGTCACCTGTGCCGCCTTCCTGCACCAGATGGGCGGCGATCCGCTCGGCTGGCTGCCGGCCGTCGCCGCGTTCCACGCCGTCGTGCCGCTGGACGAGGCGGACGTCGCCGCGCTCTGGCCGCTCGTCGTCCTGCGGGGCGCCACCCTGGTCGCCGCCGACGAGCGCCAGCTCGCCCTCGATCCCCAGAACGACTACGTCGCCGGCAACCTCGAGAACGACCTCGTCATCTTCGAGTCGTCGGTGTCGCTGCCGTGGGCGCTCGCGCAGGCGGCGATCCGCGAGACGCTCGGGCTGGGCGGGGAGAGGCGGATGGTGCCGCCCTTCGCGCCGGTGGTCGCCGGGTTGAGCGAGGGCCGGATCGAGATCGTCGACCTCTCGTCGACGAGCGAGGCGCTCGACGAGGGCCGCTGGCTCGACGCGGGCGCAGAGGACGCGGCCTTCGCGGCGGCCGGCGGGTCGGCCCCGGTGGCGCTCGCCCGGTACGGCGAGCACCGGCTCACGCGCGCCGCCGTGCACCGCGCCGACGAGCCGGCGACGTGCGCCCTGCACGCCGAGGTCGGCCTCGCCGCCGGACGCGGTGTCACCGCCCCCGCCGCCGGCGTGGTGGTGGAGGCATCTTCGGGGCGGCTCGTCGTCCGCTGCGACGACGTGACGGTGCAGCTGGACGGCATCGACCCGGCCGTGACGGCGGGCGAGCGGGTCGCGACCGGGGCCCCGCTCGGCGCGGTCGCCGCCGGCCCGGCCGGCCGCGGCCGGATCCGCGTCCAGGTCTGCCTGGTGCCCGAGGCCGACCCGCCCGCGTTCGCGACCCCCTCCGCGGCGGCCGCGTGGGGGCGGATCTGCCCCGACCCGTCGCCGCTGCTCGGCATCGACTGCGCCGCGCCGGCGGTCGACGCCGGGCGGGTGTTCGCGCGCCGGGACGGGGCCTTCGCGCGCATCCAGGCGCACTACTACGCCGACCCGCCCCAGATCGAGCGCGGGTGGCGCCACCACCTGGTCGACACGACGGGGCGGGTCTACCTCGACATGGTGAACAACGTGACCGTGGTCGGCCACGCGCACCCGGGGGTGGCGCAGGCGATCGCCCGTCAGTCCCGGCTCCTGAACACCAACTCGCGCTTCAACTACGCCGCGGTGGCGGACTTCTGCGAGCGGCTGGCGGCCCTCGCGCCCGACGGGCTCGACACCGTGGTGCTCGTGAACAGCGGCACCGAGGCGAATGACGTCGCCCTGCGCCTCGCCCGGGCGCACACGGGCCGCGAGATCGTCGTCGCGATGCGCGAGGCCTACCACGGCTGGTCGATGGCGGCGGACGCGATCTCGACGTCCATCGCCGACAACCCGCGTGCGCTCGAGACGCGGCCCGCGTGGGTGCGGCTGGTCGATTCGCCGAACCCCTACTCCGGCACCCACCGCGGCCCGGAGAGCGGCCCGAGCTACATCCGCGACGCCCTCGCGGTCATCCACGGCCTCGAGGCGCCGGCCGAGGCGCCGGCGGCGTTCATCTCCGAGACGGTGCACGGCAACGCCGGGGGCATCCTGCTCCCCGACGGCTACCTCGAGGCGGTGTACGGCGCGATCCGGGCCGCGGGCGGGATCTGCATCGCCGACGAGATCCAGGTCGGCTACGGCCGGCTGGGCCACCACTTCTGGGGCTTTCGCCAGCAGGGCGTCGAGCCGGACGTGATCACGGTTGCCAAGGCGATCGGCAACGGCCATCCCCTCGGCGCCGTCATCACCCGCCCCGAGATCGCGGAGTCGTTCGCGGCGGAGGGAAGCTTCTTCTCCTCGACCGGCGGCAACCCCGTCAGCTGCCGCGTCGGCCTGGCGGTGCTCGACGCGATCGAGTCGGAGGGGCTGCAGGCGAACGCGCGCGACGTCGGCGAGCACCTCCTCGCCCGGCTGCGTGACCTGGCCGAGCGGCACCCGCTGATCGGGGCCGTCCACGGGATTGGGCTCTATGCGAGCGTCGAGCTCGTCATCTCCCCCGAGACGAGGGAGCCGGCGACGGAGGTGGCGGATGCCATCTGCGAGCGGATGCGCGAGCTCGGCATCGTCGTGCAGCCGACCGGCGACCACCTGAACATGCTGAAGATCAAGCCGCCGCTGTGCATCACCCGGGAGAGCACCGACTTCTTCGTCGAACAGCTCGAGCTCGTGCTCCGCACCGGCTGGTGATCAGGCCTCCGGGGGGTCGATCAGGGCGCGGATCTCCCGAAGCGCGTCACGGACGCGCTCGGCGCCTGAGCCCCCGGCGTACGGCGTGACCAGCAGTTCGTTGAGGCGCACGAGGGCGCGGGGGTCGCACCGCCCGCGCTCGATCGCCGCGGCCACGTGCTCGACCAGGTCGGCGTTGGGCGCGAAGCCGCGTACGGCGGGGACGCGGGGACCGCGCGTGCAGACGAGGTCGCGCTCGAGGTCGACGTGCCAGCGCAGGTCCTCCGCGAGCCGGGCGCGGGCCCGCGCCGACCCGAGCGCCTCGATCCGCTCGGTCACCGCCCGGCTGACCTGATCGCCCCGCGCGGAAGCGACGAACCCGGCGGCGATCAGCTCGTCCGCCCGGGCGTCGCGCCGGTCACGGGCCCAGAAGGCGATCGCGGACTCGACCGCCACGGCGAGCCCACTGACCCCGATCAGCCCGACGACGAAGGGTTTGGGGTCGTGCACCGGCGCGAGGCGCACGAGCAGCGCGCAGGCGACCAGCACGACGAGCGCCGACCGGTGGCGGCGCGCGATCCGCTCCAGCGAGCGCGCGGCCACCAGGTCCGCTCCCGGCCAGGACCTGCGTGCGGGGACGCCCAACACCGTCGCCCCCGGATGCTGCCAGCGGCGCGCGGGGCCCGCAATGGGCCCGCGAACCCATCTTTCAGACCGGCTCGTCGACGATTCGGTCGCCCGTCAGCGAGACGTCGACCGCCCGCCGGCGCACGTCCGCGCCGAGCACGTATCCGAGCAGCGCGAACGCGAGCACCACCGCCAGCGTGCCCAGCGTGAACACCTCGAACCGCGCCTGGCTCACCCCCCAGACCGAGGGGAAGTCGTACTCGGCGCCGAACAGATGCTCGAGCGTGTCGGGGAACACCGCGACCCACGAGCCGAGCAGGGCCCAGGCCGTGCACAGCACACCGGTGATCCACATCCCCGCGTTCCCGCCGGGGACGACGAACGGCCGGTGCACGTCGGGGTAGTCGCGCCGCAGCTTGATCAGGGTGGGGAAGATCAGCAGGTACGAGATCAGCGTCGTCGAGATGGCCATGTTCAGCACGACGCCGAACACCGCCGCCTCGCTGCCCTGGAGCAGGTTCACGGCCGCGACCATGAAGATCGTGGACGTGATCCCCGACATGACGTTCACCCGCACCGGCGTCCCGAACCGCTGGCTGAAGACGCCGAACCAGCCGATGAAGGCGCCGTCGTAGCCGGCCACGGCCTGGATGCGGTCGGAGCCCATCATCCAGACGGCGCCGGACGTGACGAGGGCGAAGATGAAGCCGAGCGCCATCAGGTCGGTGAGGAAGTCCTGGGCGCCGCCGTACACGCCGAAGGTCTGGTGGACGGCGTCGAGGAAGCCGCTGATCCCCTGGATCTTGGTCCGCGGCAGCACCGTCACGATGCCGAGGATGGGGATGCCGTAGGCGAGCGCGGTGATCGCGCCGCTCGAGAGGATCGAGCGCGGCACGTCGCGCTGCGGGTTCTCCATCTCCTCGGCGGCGCCGTTCTGGAGCTCGAACCCGACGTAGGCGAACACGAGCAGCGGCACGAGGGCGATGAACGTCTGCGAGGTCGGCTTGAAGTCGCCCGCGCCGTAGCCGTGCAGGCCGTGCTCGATCGCGTAGATGACGACCGTGATCCCGAAGAAGATGAGGACGACAAAGCGCACGATCGCGCCGGCGTTCGGGATCCACTTCCCCCGCCGCAGCGAGGCGATCGCGACGAGGATCGAGATCCAGATGAAGACGAGCTTGAACGCGTAGTCGCCGATCGTGCCGCTCCCGATCGAATGCAGGTTCGCGCTCCACGCGTCGGTCGCGGTGAAGCACAGCGAACCGCCCACCCAGAACGGGTTCGTCACCCAGTAGAGGACCGCGCCGACCCCGGCGGGCAGCCGGCCCCACGAGAGCTTCATCCACTCGTACGGCCCGCCCTCCTGGGTGAAGCTGCTGCCCAGCTCGACCATCAGCAGGGCGTACGGCGCGAGGAAGAAGACGATCAGCACGACGATCCAGGTGAAGGTCTGGGCCCCGTAGCCGGAGACCTGCCCCAGGATGTCGAGGCCCACGATCGCGCAGACCGTGAAGAACACCATGTCGAAGTACGTGAGGCTCTTGCGGAGCTTGTGCCGCTCCGACAGGGCAAGCTCGGTGGTGTGTTCCGCACGCGGCGGGTGCGATGACATGCGCCTTCCCCTCCCGGCGCCGGGCGGCGCCGACTCGATGCCGGAGCGGATTGCAGCAGGCCGTCCGGGGCCTGTGAACCCGCGGGCACGGATTGGGTAAAAACACCCATGCGCCGGCCGGGGCATCTCGTGGGCGCCGGCTCATCGCAGCGGCGCCACCCCGAGCAGCCGGGCGCTGACCTCGAGCCGGTAGGGGAACGTGCCGCCGATGCGGCGCGAGATCGAGAAGCGTAGGTCGAGCCCGAGGGTCTGGCCGCGTGCGCGTCGTCCTGGGTGACGCCGAGGATGGAGATCCGCGTGCGCTGCCAGGCGAGCATCCGCCCGTGCGGGGTGATCCGGAACCGCTGCGCCTCCAGGTGCTGGGCCGAAAGGTCGGTCTCGACGGTCAGGTAGCGGCCGCGGCGGCCGACCACCACGACCGCGCGGTGGGGGAGGGAGCGGTGGAGCACAGGCTCCCGACGCCGGCGCACTCCCATCCGGAGGTGGCGTAGGTGTAGACGCCCGGCGCGGGCAGGCCGGTGGCGGGATCGGAGCCCTGTAGCGCCACGTCGCGGGCGACGGCGCGGCTGCGTCCGACCGGCGTCGAGCCGTTCCCGCGCAGCACGACGAACACGACCGCGCCGGCCACGGCGGCGATCGCCACCGCCGCGCCGATCAGGATCCGCCGCCGCACGCCCGGACGCTACCCCCCCCCGGCCACCCTGCCGGCCTCGTGTACGCTCGGGGCGCGGATGGACACGTCCAACCTGCGCACCCTCGAGCTGACGGAGACCCTGCTCGGCTTCTACGACGGCCGCGTGCCCGGCCGGGAGCTCGGGCCGGACCCGACCTGGGTCGACGACGGCGCGCTCTCGCTCGGCACCTGCAGCTTCGCCATCGTCGACGGCGGCGAGGCGCTGGTCTACGACACCCATGTCTCGGTGTCGCACGCGCGCGCGGTCCGGGCCGAGGTCGAGCGCCGCGGCGCGAGCCGGATCACGGTCGTCCTCAGCCACTGGCATCTCGACCACATCGCCGGCACCGAGGCGTTCGCGGACTGCGAGGTGATCGCGAACGCCCTCACGGCGGAGCTCATGACGGCGCACCGGGCCGAGATCGAGGAGGGGCGCCGCGCCGGCCCGCCGGCGATCTCGCCCCTGATCCTGCCGACCCGGACGTTCACGGGCGAGCTGCACCTCGACGTGGGCGGCGTGGGCGTCGACCTGCTCGAGTTCGACATCCACAGCCGCGACGCGACCGTCCTGCACATCCCGGCGGAGGGCGTCCTGCTCGCCGGCGACACGCTCGAGGACACGGTCACCTACGTCTCCGAGCCCGACGGGCTCGGCCGCCACCTGGAGGAGCTCGAGCGCCTGCGCGCCCTCGGCGCGACCCGGATCTACCCGAACCACGGCAGCGTCGAGGCGATGGCCGGCGGCGGCTACGGCGAGGGCCTGATCCTGGCGACGGAGCGCTACATCGAGGCGCTCCTGCGCCACGCCCGCGACCCCCGCCCCGAGGACGCCGACATGCGGGCGTTCGTCGCCGACTCGCTGGCGCAGGGCTGGATCGGCTACTTCGCCCCGTACGAGCGCGTGCACGAGAGCAACCTCGAGAGCGTGCGCGGCTAGCGCCGGCGCCAACCGGGGTCAGACCCCACGCAACGCGCGTCACGGAACTGCAACGGCCGCCGTTCGGGGTCTGACCCCGGTGGTCGGCGCGCGGTCCAGTAGGTTCCGCGACGGTGTTCCTGTTCCCGTGGTACGCGGCGTTGTGCGTCGCCCAGGGCCTGTTGGTGGCGATCCCGGCCGTCGGCCGCGACCCCAGCCGCCGCCACGCCGCCCTGGGGCTGGCCGGCCCGGCCGCGGCCATGGTCATCGGGGTCGGGACGGTGCGGCTGGGCGGGGGATCCGGCGCCGACTTCCTGGCCTGGCTGGGGACGTTCGCGACGCCGGCGCTGGCCGCGGTGCTCGGCTGGGCGGCCCGCTGGCGGTGGCCGCTCCTGACGGCGGTGGCCGCGGCCATCCTCTACGCGGTCGCCTGGCAGGCGGGCGGCCATCTCGCCGAGGCCGCCGGCGCGGCCCTGATCGGGGGGGCCTGCCTCGCCATCGCCGCGATCGTCGGCCCGATCACCCCCGCCCGCTATCTCGCCATCGGCCTCATCGTCCTGATCGCGGTCGACGTCTACCTGGTGTGGGGCAACCGCCAGGTCGAGCGCACGACGTCCGCCCTGCAGCAGGCGACGCTCCCGCACGTCGGCGTCGCCTCCCACCACACCAGGCCGCTGCCGGCCCTGCAGCAGGTGAACCTCGGGAACTCGAGCATGGGCTGGCTCGACTTCCTCGCGCCGGCGCTGCTCGGTGCGGTCGTCGGGCGCCGCGCCCGCCCCCGCCTGCGCGCGGCCGTCGCCGTGGCGGTCGCCGCGCTCGCGTGGGGGCTCGTGCTCGAGCTGACCTCACCCATCCCTGCCACCGTGCCGGTGCTGGCCGGCCTGGCCGTCACGTGGCCCCGGTGGTGGCGCGGGGGCTAGTGCCGCGGCCCGGTGCGCGGCGGCGCGGCCAGGTAGTGCTCGAGATCGCGCAGGCCCGCCCGGACGTAGCGGCGCTGGGCCAGCCGCCGGTGCCAGCAGGCGCAGCGGCCGGAGAGCGCGCAGGCGAGCAGGCAGAGGGCGGCGCCGATCGCCACCACGAGCGCCGCCGCAACCAGCCCCGTGTCGAATGCGCGCCCGTACTGGAAGAGCGACTGCATCGACGGGGACATTCAGGGCCCCTCAGTCCCGCGCTTCCGGTGGCGCCATGTGCAGCACGCCCGGCCCGCGCCCGCCGTCCGGCCCGAGCGCGTGCTCGGGGCCCGTCTCCGCGACCTGGTCGTGCAGGGCGAGGAAGGCGTCGGCCGGCTCGAGGAAGTCGATCGCCGGGGTGCGGTAGTGCATCGGCACCACCCAGCGCGGATCGAGCGCCCGCGTGATCTCCGCCGCCTGCTCGGCGCCGATCGTCGGCCCGCCGCCGACGGGCAGGAAGAGCAGGTCGACCGACCCGATCGCCTCCCGCTGCTCCGGCCGCAGGGACGACTGGCCGAAGTCACCGAAATGGCAGACGCGCACGCCGTCGAGCGTGAAGACGAAGATCGTGTTCGGGCCGCGGGCCGTGCCCGCCGTGTCGTCGTGCTCGGAGGCGATCGCGACCACCTCGCCGACCGGCGTCTCGAACCGGCCCGCTGTCGAACGGACGACGTGCGGGTCGCCGGTGACGACCTCGACGGCGTTGTGGTCGCCGTGCTCGTGCGTGACGAGCAGCACGTCGGCGTCGTGCTCGGGCACGGGCGGATAGGCGAACCGGCGGCGGCCGCCGAGCAGGGCGCCGAGGTCGCCGAAGGGATCGATCGAAACCGTGTGGTTCGCGCCGGTGAGCGTATAGGCGGACTGGCCGTGCCAACGGATCTTCATCGCGTTTCCCCGGCGTCGCGGTTTCTCACGTTCGCTGGAGGTTATCACGGAGAAACGGCGGGGACGAGGGGAATGGGCCTCATCTCGCCTGTGCTATCTTCCGTTAACGTGAATATGACTCCGAAAGACGAGACCGCCGCCGAGGAGGGGACGGAGGCGCCCTTCCGCATCGGCGAGCTCGCGCGCCGCGTGGGCGCCACGCCCCGCACCGTGCGCTACTACGAAGAGCTCGGCCTCCTGCCCGATCGCGGCCGCCCGGAGGGCGCCCACCGGCTCTATGACCACGAGGACGAGGCCCGCCTGTCAGACCTCATCCGCGTGCGCGACCTGCTCGGCCTCTCGCTGGCAGAGCTGCGCGACTGGATGGACGCCGAGGCGGCCCGCGCCGTCCTGCGCGAGCGCTGGCACGGCGCGCCGGCGCCGGGGTCGGAGGACCGCGCCCACATCCTGGGCGAGTCGCTGCGCCACGTCGAGCGCCAGGCCTCGCTCGTGCGCGCCCGCCGGGTGGCGCTCGAGCAGCTCGAGGACGAGCTCCTCGAGAAGCGGCGCCGGATCCGCATGCTCCGCGACGAGTTCGAGGAGCAGGTGTGAACCCGCAGACGCCGCCGTCGCCGCACTACAAGTGGATCGCCCTGTCAAACACGACGCTCGGCATCCTCATGGCGACCATCAACTCGTCGATCGTGCTGATCGCGCTGCCCGACATCTTCCGCGGCATCCACCTGAACCCGCTCGGCGCCGGCAACTCGAGCTACCTGCTGTGGATGATCATGGGCTTCCTGGTCGCGACCGCCGTCCTCGTCGTGAGCTTCGGCCGGGTGGGCGACATCTACGGCCGGGTGCGCATGTTCACCATCGGCTTCGCGATCTTCACCGTGTTCTCGCTCCTGCTCACGGTCACGTGGATGCACGGCGGCGCGGGGGCGCTGTGGATGATCATCATGCGGGTCGGCCAGGGCGTCGGCGGCGCGTTCCTGTTCGCGAACTCGTCGGCCATCCTCACCGACGCCTTCCCGCACGACCAGCGTGGCCTCGCGCTCGGCGTGAACACGGTCGCCGGCATCGCCGGGTCGTTCATCGGCCTCGTGCTCGGCGGCGTGCTCGGCCCGGTGTCGTGGCGGCTCGTGTTCCTGGTGTCGGTGCCGGTCGGCCTCTTCGGCACGCTGTGGTCGTGGCGCAAGCTGGTCGACCTGGGCGTGCGCCAGCCGGCCCGGATCGACTGGTGGGGCAACCTCACGTTCGCCGCCGGCCTGGTCGCGATCCTGGTCGGCATCACGTACGGGATCCAGCCGTACGGGGGCCACACGATGGGGTGGACGTCGCCGAAGGTGCTCGCCTGCATGGGCGGCGGGCTCGTCCTGCTCGCGATCTTCGCGGTCATCGAGACCCGGATCGAGGATCCGATGTTCCGGCTCAGCCTGTTCGGGATCCGCCCCTTCACGGCCGGCAACATCGCGACGCTCCTGGCCTCGCTCGGCCGCGGCGGGCTCATGTTCATGCTGATCATGTGGCTGCAGGGAATCTGGCTGCCGCTGCACGGCTACAGCTTCTCCGAGACGCCGCTCTGGGCCGGGATCTACATGCTGCCGCTGACGGTCGGCTTCCTCATCGCGGGCCCGGCCTCCGGCTACCTCTCCGACCACTTCGGCGCGCGGCCGTTCGCGACGGGCGGCATGCTCGTCGCCGCGCTCAGCTTCTTCCTGCTCGAGCTCCTGCCGGTGAACTTCAACTACCTCTGGTTCGGGCTGCTGCTGCTCATGGTCGGCCTGGGGATGGGCCTGTTCGCGTCGCCCAACATGGCGGGGATCATGAACAGCCTGCCGGCGAACCGGCGCGGCGCCGGGGCCGGCATGGCGACGACGTTCCAGAACTCGGCCCTCGTGCTCTCGATCGGGATCTTCTTCTCGCTGATGATCCTCGGCCTCGCGAACACGCTGCCCGGGACGCTCGACCACGGCCTGGTCGCCCAGGGCGTGCCCAAGGCGGACGCGGCCCGGGTCTCGAACCTGCCGCCCGTCGGGCTGCTCTTCGCCTCGTTCCTCGGGTACAACCCGATGCAGCAGCTGCTCGGGCCGGTGCTCCCGCACCTCTCGCACGCCCACGCGACTTATCTGACCGGGCGCACGTACTTCCCGCAGCTGATGTCGAAGCCCTTCTCCGACGGCCTGCACGAGGCGTTCGACTTCGCCATCGCCGCCTGCCTGATCGCCGCCGCGGCCTCGTGGCTGCGGGGCGGCAAGTACGTGCACGGCCTGGAGGACGAGAAAGCCGTGCCGTCCGTGGCGTCGGTCGAGGGCGAGATGATGCTCGCCGACGGTGACTGACCGGCCCTGAAGGGCTGATCCGCCCGCGGCGGGCGACCGTATCATGGGCGCATGGACGACGCGCCCTCGCGGCTATCGGATCCCGAGTTCCGGCGTGCGGTCTCGACGCTCCGCGCGGCCGGGCGCGTCTGCGTGGCGACCCACGAGAACCCCGACGGCGACGCCATCGGCTCGCTGGTCGCCGCGGCCGCCGGGCTGCGGGCGCTCGGCAAGACCGTGCGGACGTACCTCGAGCCGGGCTCGACGATCCCGAGCGAGCTGCGCTTGCTCGACGTCACCGGGCTCGAGCGCCGGCTCGACCCCGGCGCCCTCGCCGGCTGGACGCTGCTCACGCTCGACTGCGCCACCCTGCGCCGGCTCGGTCACGGCCACCGGTCGGTGATCGCCGGGGCCGACGCGGTCGTCTCGATCGACCACCACTACGACAACACCCGCTTCGGCGACGTGAACCTGATCGACGGCGGCGCCTCGTCGACGGCCGAGATCCTGTTCGACGTGCTCGAGGCGCTCGGGGTCGGGATCACGCCCGAGATCGCACAGGCGCTGTACGTCGCGCTCGTCACGGACACCGGCCGCTTCCAGCAGCGGACGACCGGCCCGGGGGCGCTGCGCATGGCGGCGCGCCTCGTCGACGCCGGCGTCGACATCCAGCGCGTCTCCGAGCTCGTCTTCGAGACCGTGCCGCTGCGCAAGCTGCACCTGCTCGGCGTCGTGATCTCGAACCTCGTCCTGTACGAGGGGGGGCGGATCGCGATCTCCCACCTCGAGCGCGGCGACTTCGTCCGGCTGGCGGCCGCCGAGTCCGACACCGAGGGCCTGGTCGACCATCTGCGCGCCGTCAGCGGCGTCGAGGTGGCGGCACTCATCCGGGAGCCGCAGCCGGCCCCCGACGGCCACCTGCCGCCGAACCGCGTCTCGCTGCGATCGCGCGGCAGCATCGACGTCTCGGCCATCGCCCGCAAGACGGGCGGCGGCGGCCACAAGCAGGCGGCCGGGTTCTCGCACGGCGGCGACATCGCCGCGATCCGCGCCTTCATCGCCGCCGAGGCGGCGCTCCAGCTCAGCCTCGTCGACTCCGCCGCCTGATCAGCCGCAGTGCGATCGCGAACGGCGCAGGTCGCCCAGCAGCGCGGCGATCACCGACGGGTTGCTCGGGAGCGAGAAGTGGTCGACGCCGGGATGGTTCGTGAGCTGGAACCGGAAGCAGGTCATGTGCCGCCAGGCGCGCACGGCGCCGTTGGTGATGTCCTCCTGGTTCACGTCGCCGTCGCGGGTGAAGAAGGTGGCGGTGTTGGGGTCGAGCACCTGCCCGACGTGGAGGTTCGGGAGCACGGCGCCGACCACCGTCGGGATGCCCGAGCCCTTCTGGGCATGCACGTCGACATCCGGGAAATGCGCCCGGTCGGTGAACCGCACGAAGCCGATGTAATGGCGGGCGACGGGGATCAGCCAGCGCAGGTGCGCGTCCCGCAGCAGCCGGGGCCAGCCGGCGGGTGTGTAGCTGCGGCCGGTGGCGGCATCCTCCACCACGACCTCGCGATGCCCGAAGATCCGTGGGTCGGCCGCGCTCATCCACGACGACGGGGCGGTGAGGTACATCCGCGCGCTCGTGCGCGCCTGGGTCGGCGTCGCCGGGTAGGTGAAGTCCTCGGTGTTGAGCCCGGTGAAGAGGATGGGGTAGAGCGCTCCCTGGCCGGGCAGGTTCCCGGCGATCGGGCTGAAGCCGTGGATGTAGCGGTGCCGCCAGGCGTGCGAGGTGTGCGTCAGCAGGTACTGCGCGTAGAGCGGGCCGTTGGAGTGGCCGATCAGCTGCACGGGGCGGCCCCCGTTGGCGCGGGAGGTGCGCTCCACGAGCCGCTTCGTCCGGCGCAGGAAGCCGCCCATGTCCGGCGTCAGGCGGGCGTCGTAGCCGGCGACGCGGATGTTCTCGCCGGGCGTGTACCCCGCGGCCTCGAGCGCGTGGTAGAGGGGCCCGTAGAACGGCGCGCTGGCCGGGCTGCCGTAGTCCAGGATGCGCACCGACACCCCGCGCTGGTTCGAGAACCGCCGCCGCATCGGTTCTCGGGAGTGGCGGTCGTAGCGCAGGGTCAGGAGCTCGTCCCGGCAGACCTGGCTGAAGGCGTTGCCCGGGTGCGGGTTGGCGAACCAGTCCTGGAACGAGCCCGACCCCGGGCAGCCCGGGAACGCCGTCTGGTCGCGGACGGTGACCTCGAGCTTCGTGAAGTGGAACGCCGGGAAGAGCACGACCGGCGTCAGGCCGCCGTGCGCCGATCCGGCGGCCTCGCCGGCCGGCGAGAGCACGAGCGCCGCTGCGGCCACCGCCAGGAGTCCGAGCCTCCGCCTCACGGGCGCGATGCTACCAGCCCGCGACGCACCAAACGGGGTCAGACCCCGTTGGTGCGCCCTATCGGCGCCAGAGGGGCACGAACGCCGCCAGGGCCACCGCCTGCACGGCGACGACGAACGTCTCGGCGGCGCCGACCGAGCTCGAGTAGAGGGCTGCGATGACGGCGGCGCCGGCCAGCCAGGCGAGGCCGTAGACGGCGGTGAACGTCCCGTAGCCGGCGCCCCGCCGGCTGGCCGGGACGAGGTCGGTCACGGCCGCCCGCATGGTCGACTCGTGCACGCCCATCGCGACGCCCCAGATGAGGGCCCCGATCCACACGAGCACCGGCGTGGTCGAGAAGGAGAGGAACGGGACGACCGCGGCCAGCGGCGGCAGGACGGCCATCCCGCGCAAACCGATGCGGTCGTAGGCGATCCCGGCGCCGAGCGCTCCCAGCGCCGCCGCCCCCATCGCGGCCGCGTAGGTGACCGGGATCCACGGCGCCGAGATGACGTGCCTGGCCTGGAGGTGGTAGGCGAGGACCGCGAACGTGGCGAAGCCGGTCATCGTGAGCGCGGTGAACGCGGAGTAGAGCCAGAAGCGGGCCGGGAACCGGCCGCCGACGCTCATGGCCTTGGCGGCCGCGCCCGCCCCGTGCTCGTACGCCGCCGGCTGCGGCACCGCCGCCCGCAGCCGCAGGACGGCGGCCATCGCCAGCAGGCCGGGGACCGCGAGCACGGCGAAGCCGAGCCGGTAGCCGCTCACGGCCACCATCGCCGCGACCAGGAGCGGCCCGACCAGGGCGCCGGACTGATCCATGGCCTCGTGGATCGCGAATGCCCGCCCGCGGCCGATGTCGACGCTCGCGTGGGCCAGCATCGTGTCCCGCGCCGGCGAGCGCACCGCCTTCCCGAACCGTTCGGTGATGACGAGGATGGACGCCGGCGCGACGGTCTGGGCGACCGCCATGAACGGCACCGAGACCATCGTGATCGCATACCCCCAGATCGCGAGCGCCCAGTGACGGCCGGTGCGGTCGGAGGCCGGGCCGGTCCACAGGCGCAGGACGAGCGCCACCGCCTCCCCTGCCCCGGTCACGAGCCCGACGAGCGTCGCGCTCGCCCCGAGCGTCGCGAGGTACGGCCCGACGATGCTCCGGCCGCCCTCGTAGACGAAGTCGCCCAGCATGCTGACGACCCCGAACGCGAGCACGAAGCGGTACGGCGTCAGCCGGTTCGGCCGCGCCTCGCGCCCGCCGCGGGCCGGGGCGGTCACAGGTGGAAGGGCTTCCCCATTCCGGGTGCCGTGCAGGCGCGCTTCAGGCAGGCGACGCCGAGCATCCGCTCCCAGACCCGCAGCGCGCTGAAGTCGTTCAGGGCCACGGCGGTGTGGACGTGGGGCGTCGAGGGGCTGATGACGATGAACGGCAGCGGCGTCGAGACGTTGTCGGAGTTCGCCCCGGTGTCGAACCAGATGAAGACGGCCGTGTGCCCCTGCGTGTACGGCTTGTGGGTCAGGATCCCCGAGGAGCCCTCGAGGACGGCGTGCAGCCACGTGCTCGCCTGCGCCGGCGTGCCGACCTCCATGTCGCGCTGCTCGTCGGGCGCGATCCAGGTGAACCGGCGGCCGAGGTTGCCGACGAGGTTCGGGAGCGGCAGCACGTTGGCGACGCAGCTCGCGTGCGTCGTGCGCGTGTAGTACAGTGGCGGCAGGTGGCGGGTGACGTAGTCGCCGGAGTTTGTCTTCGCGCACGGAGACGGCATCGACTGGCCGTACGCGCGCCAGCCCGTGGGCCCGAGCTGCGAGAAGATGTTCACCGCGCCGCTCTGGCACGACCCGCCCGGCAGGCAGTCGCCCGTGATCGAGACCTGGCCGCTCGTGCTCGCGATGTAGGTCGGCAGGCTGTGCGGGAAGTGCGAGGCGGTGAAGCGTGTGGCGACGCCGCACTCGCCGGCGAGCTTGGTGAACTCGCTGGCGGGCGCCCCGGCGCCGAGGACGCTCGCGTAGGAGTGGTTCTCGAACGCGATCACGATCACGTGGCTCCAGGCCGGGACCGTCTTCGTCCGCCCGCAGGGCGACGTGGCCGCGGCGGCCGCCGGCCACGCCAGGGTCGCCGGCGCGAGGAGGGCGAGCGCCACCGTGAGCGCGATGACAAGCCGGCGAGGCACGGCCCAAAGTATGCCGCGAGACGTTTGAATCCCGCGGCACGCGGTCATAGAGTGCGGCCAACCGCAGGTTTGGTCCGAGGAGGAGGGGTTCCCATGGGGCGTTCTGTGCTGGTTCTCTGCGCCGTGGTGGCGGCGGGGGTGGTGCTCGCGCTCCCCGCGGCGGCAGGCGCTGCCGTCGGCAAGGGCAAGGCCTGCATCGCCAAGCACCCGAACTACGTCGAGGACGTGTTCGAGGTGAACTACGCGCCGGGGTGCACGGGCCATGACGAGCCCGAGCTCGACCCGCTCTCCTCGCTGCCGCACTCCGCGACGAACCTGACCTGGAAGGCCGTGCTGCCCGTCGACGGCGTGTTCCCCGTCTCGGCCACCGGCTTCGGCTTCTGGTTCGGCGGCACCGTCACCGACCCGAACCCGAAGGCCCTGTTCAACCAGGGCTTCCTCGAGGTGCAGTTCTATCCCGACACGCACGTGACGAAGTGCTTCGCGAACGGCAACTTCAACTACACGCACGCGAAGAACGAGTACACCGTCTGCACGCCGGTCTGGTCGATCGTCGGCAACAGCGAGCCGGCCGCCTTCAACGCGATGCTGAAGGTCGACGGCAAGCCGGGCCCGATGGTCATGCACGGCGGCGACACGATCCGCCTGCACTACTTCGGGACGCACAACGGGGACGGCGCCCACATCGTCGTGACCGACGTGACCACCCACCAGCGCGGCTCCATCGTCCTGCGCAACGCGCGCACCGGGGCGATGAACCCCGCGTTCGACCGCCAGGTGATCGGCAACTCGCTCGGCTGGGGCATCGTCCACGACGCGCCCAACTCGTTCGTGTGGGAGATCGGCCACCGCTCGATCTTCGGCGGCCGGCCGGGGGCGTTCTGCTCGCCCGGTCACTCCGGCTGCGAGTCGTACAACTGGCCCGCGTGGGCCGAGACGACGCCGATCCGGATCGAGTCGGTCAGGTTCGGCGACCGCGGCCCGGCGAGGCACTGGGCGGTCGTCAGCGACTACGGCGGCAAGGCCCAGGTGCTCGACCCGAGCGAGACCGGGTCGACCTGCACCCACTACGGCGGCCCGTGGTGCCTCTACCCGTGGTTCACCCAGAACCACGACGGCTCGTTCACCTACGGCGTGAACTACCCGGGGCTGACCGCAGACGACTTCGGGAAGGCGAACCAGTTCGAGCGGCAGCTGAACTGCGGCGGGCCGTTCGGGAAGAACAGCACGTACTGCATGACGGTCATCCGCTGAACGTGGGACGCGTGGCCCCGGCCTGCGAGGGGCCGGGGCCACGCGGGTGCCCGCTCTCGCCCGTGTCAAAACCGTCAAGCGTGCGGGATGCCATTGCACTTGCGGCCTCCGAGGCTTAGACTCGGCGGGGCAGGCAGCACTGATGGAGACGGCACCGTGTCATTGACCGCGTCCATGGAGCCGCTGATCGTCGCACTGGTCGCGGTCGCAGCTCTCGTCGTCCTCATGTTCGTGCTCGTGCACATCGGCATGAGGACCTGGCGCTCCGTCGCGCCGGACGCCCGGGAGCGGCTGCGCCGCCGCCGCGACGTGCGCCGCGGGATCCGCGAGATCGAGGCGTTCCTGGCCGGGCCGGGGGTCGACCCCTGGGAGGACGAGCACCAGCCCGGGCCCGCCGAGGGCCGCCCCCGCGGCGACACCGACCAGCTCTAGCGCCGGCCCGCGGCCTCGAGCAGCTCCGGCTCCCGCTCCTCCGGCGCCGCGCCGGCGATCGCCAGCAGGGCTGCGAGCAGCCTGCCGGCAGGGTCGTCGGCGGGCACGCGCGCCGGTGGGGTGGAGGGCAGTGGATCGGGCTCGGGCAGAAGCGTCATGTCCACCATTGCTCCGGCGCCAGGCCCGGAGGACGGAAACCGCGGGGACTGACGCCGGAGACTGGGGGTGTTGGGCTGGAAGAGGCTGCCTCTTTCCACAGGCCCCCGTCAAGCCTCGACCGGCCCTCTCGAGGGCCCGAGGCCGCATCGTGCGGGAAACTCGTGCATCGCTCCACACGCTGTCCCCAGGGTTGCCGCGGTTGCCCACAGAGGTGTCCACAGGCGCCCGTCCGGCGGGCTCAGCGGGCGAGCTCGGCGAGCGCTCCGGCCATCACCTGCGCGGCCGCGACGCAGTCGTCGTCGGAGGCGAACTCGGCCGGGGTGTGGCTGGCGCCGGTGGGGTTGCGCACGAAGATCATCGCGGCCGGGACGTGGGGCGCCAGGATGCCGGCGTCGTGGCCGGCGAACGAGGGCAGGTCGCCGACGGGCACGCCCGCCGACTCGGCGGATGCGTACAGGGCCGCGCGCAGGCCGGAATCGAACCGCGCCCCGGTGTTGCGCGACTCCTGCTCGATGCGCGCGTCGGGGAACCGGCCGCGCAGGCCGGCGACGAGGTCCTCGACGGTTTCGACCTCGGGCGCGCGGGCGTCGAGCGTGCACTCCACCCGTCCGGGGATCGAGTTCGTCGACCCGGGCGAGACCTCGATCCGGCCGACCGTGGCCACGGCCCCCGGGCGCGCGCGGGCGGCCTCGTCGACGGCGAGGATGAAGCGGGCCGCCTCGACGAGCGCGTCCCGCCGCCCCGCCATCGGGGTGGTGCCGGCGTGGTTCGACTCGCCCTCGAAGGCCGCCCGGTAGCGCGACCGCGGCGCCAGCACGTCGGCGATCCCGAGCGCCTGCCCGCGGTCGACGAGCGCCTTGCCCTGCTCGACGTGCACCTCCAGGAACGCGCCCACGCGGCGCAGCTCCTCGCGGCTTGCGAGCAGCGACTCGCGGGTGACGCCGTGGATCTTCGGTGCCTCGCCCATGGCGCCGATCACGGCGTCGACGTCGAGCTCGCCGGCGATCGCCCGGCTGGCGAAGCAGGCGGTGCGGAAGCGGGCGCCCTCCTCGTCGACGAACGAGATGACGGCCAGCGGCCGCGAGCGCGGCTGCCCCGATTCGAGCACCGCCGCGACCGCCTCGAGCGCGCACACGACGCCGAGCGCGCCGTCGTAGGCGCCGCCGTCGGGCTGCGTGTCGACGTGCGAGCCCGCGCACACATACGGCCCGTCGCCGGCGCCCGGCGTGACCGCCCACAGGCTGCCGGCGCCGTCCCTGCGCACCTCGAGCCCGATGCTCTCCGCCGCGCCCCGGAACCACTCCTGGGCCTCGACCTCGAGCGGCGTCCACGCGAGGCGGTTCCAGCCGGTGTCCGTGCGGCCGATGCCGGCGAGCTCGGCGAACCAGCGCAGGAACCGTTCTCGGGAGACCGCCGGCATCGGGTCTGGAAGGATACGAGAGATGTCTCGCTCCACGCTGCGCCTGCCCGGGTTCGTGAACGCGCACAGCCATGCCTTCCAGCGCGGCATGCGCGGCATCGTCGAGCGGGTCGATCCGGCCCATCCCCACGACGATTTCTGGACCTGGCGCGAGGAGATGTACGCCGCCGCCGGCCGGCTCGATCCGGACTCGGCCCACGGCGTCGCCCTGCTCGCGTACCGCGAGATGCGCGCGGCCGGATTCGTGGCGGTGGGCGAGTTCCACTACGTCCACCACCGCCCGGACGGCACGCCGTACGCGCCGGCCAACGCGATGTCGCTCGCGACCGCCGCCGCCGCCGACGAGGCCGGCATCGACCAGGTGCTGCTCATGACCGCCTACGAGCGCGCCGGCGCCGGGCTGCCGCCGACGCCCGGCCAGCGCCGCTTCTGCGATCCCGACGTCGCGACCTACCTGGCGCGGGTCGAGGCACTCGCCGGCGACCGCCCCGCCGGCCGGGTGGGGCTCGCGCCGCACAGCGTCCGCGCCGTCTCGCGCGACTGGCTGGCCGAGATCGGCCGCTACGCCGCGTCGGCGGGGATGGTCGTGCACGTGCACGCCTGCGAGCAGCGGCGCGAGATCGAGGAGTGCCTGGCCGAGCACGGCCGCCGCCCGATCGAGCTGCTCGCCGACGCCGGCTGCCTCGGCCCCCGCACGACGATCGTCCACGGCACCCACGCCTCCGACGGCGAGCTCGACCTGCTCGCCGAGGCGGGGGCGTCGGTGTGCCTGTGCCCGACGACCGAGGCGAACCTCGGCGACGGCTACCTGCCGGCGCTGCGTCTCTTCGAGCGCGGCATCCGGGTCTGCATCGGCACCGACTCGAACACCGTCATCGACCCGGTGGTCGAGGTGCGCGAGGTGGAGGCGGTCGCCCGCCGCACCGCCGAGCGCCGCAACGTGCTCGTGCCCGAGGGCGACGACGGCCCCAGCGGCTATCTGCTGGCGGTCGGGGGCCGCTTCGGCGCCGAGGCGCTCGGATTGCCGCCGCCCGCCGACGTCGAGCTCGACCTCTCCCATCCGTCGCTCGCCGGCGTCGCGGAGCGTGACGCGGTGGCGGCGCTGATCTTCGGCGGATCGGCCGCCGCATTGCGACCAACGGAGGACCGCTGATGGATTTCGCGCTCTCGCCCGAGCTGACCGATCTCCGCGCCCGGGTGCGGGCGCTCGTCGACGACCACCTGGTGCACTACGAGACGGAGGCCGAGGAGCACCACGGCCGCCTGTCGGCGGAGTCGCACGCGCGCATCAAGCAGGCGGTGCTCGATTCCGGGCTCGCCGCCAACAACATCCCGAAGGAGTTCGGGGGCGGCGGGTTCACCCTGACCGAGCAGATCGTCACCCACGAGCAGCTCGGCCGGCTCACGAACTGCCTGTGGGTGCTCGTGTGGAGCCCGTCGAACGTGCTCGTGCACGGGACGCCCGACCAGATCGAGCGCTACCTGCTGCCTGACGTGCGCGGAGAGCACCGGCACGCGTATGCGATCACGGAGGAGGCGGCCGGCTCCGACCCGCGCGCGATCGCGGCGGAGGCGGTCTGGAACGGCGAGCACTACGAGCTCTCGGGCACCAAGTGGTTCGTCACCGACGGCGACGTCGCCAGCTACTTCATCGTGCTCGCCTGGGCGGTCGACGGCCACGACCGCCGACCCGCGCTCTTCCTCGTCGACAAGGACATCCCCGGCGTCGAGATGACGGACGACCCGGACTTCACGCACAACTTCCCCTACCGCCACCCGGAGTTCACCTTCACGAAGACGCCGGTGCCGCGCGAGAACATCCTCGGCGAGCTCGGCCGCGGATTCGAGCTGACGGGCGAGTGGTTCGTCGAGGAGCGCGTCCACATCGCCGCCCGCTGCGTCGGCGCGTGCGACCGCCTGATCGAGCTCGGCACCGCCTGGGCGCTCGAGCGGGAGCAGTTCGGGAGCCGCATCTTCGACCACCAGGCCGTCAGCTTCGCCCTGGCGGACTGCGCGGCCGAGGTCACGGCCGCCCGGCTGCTCACCTACTACGTCGGCTGGCTGGCCGACTCGGGCGCCGACCGCAAGCTCGTCCACCACAAGGCGTCGATGGCGAAGCTGGTCGCCTCGGAGACGGCCGGCCGGGTGGCCGACCGGGTCGTGCAGATCTTCGGCGGCCGCGGCTACATGCGCTCGAACCCGGCCGAGCGGCTGTGGCGCGAGCTGCGCGTCGACCGCATCTGGGAGGGGACGAGC
>JAICJC010000141.1 GCA_025928655.1 Thermoleophilia bacterium
CGGCACGATGGGCCTGGGCCGCAACCTGACTGCCGGGGAGATCGTCGAGCAGCTGCTGCTCCTGGCCCGGATGGTGCGCGATGCCGGAGGCGGCCGGATCGGGAACGTCGTCATGATGGGCATGGGCGAGCCGTTTCTGAATTACGACAGCGTGCTCGCCGCCTGCCGGACGATCACCGACCCCGATGGCTACGGCCTCGGCACCCGCCACGTCGCGATCTCGACCGCGGGCTGGGTGCCCGGCATCGAGCGGCTGGCGGACGAGCCGCTGCAGCTGCGGCTCGCGCTCTCGCTGCACGCGCCGACCGACGAGCTGCGCACGACGCTCATGCCCGTGACGAAGCGCTTCCCGCTCGCCCGGCTCATGCGCGCCTGCCGTGACTATCGCGCCCGCACGGGGCGGCGTATCTTCGTGGAGTACCTGCTGCTCGACGGCGTCAACGACTCACCCGCCGAGGCCGCCCAGCTGGCCCGGCTGCTGGGCGCCGGGGAGGGCTTCCACGTGAACCTGATCGCCTACAACCCGACCGCCGCCGGATACCGCGGCTCGCCGCCCGACCGGGTCGAGTCCTTCGGCGCCGAGCTGCGCCGCCGCGGCGTCGCCTCGAGCTACCGCCGCTCCCACGGCGGGGACATCGACGCGGCCTGCGGCCAGCTCGCCGTCGCCGGCGCGGCGGCTCGGCGCCGGGCGCTGCGCCGGGCCGCGGTACGATAGGCCATGTCTCCCGCGGGCACGATGGAAGCCTGGGTGATCCGGCCCGACCGGCTGGGCGACCCCATGCAGGCGATGCAGCTCGAGCGGATCGACGTCCCCGACCCCGGCCCCGGCGAGGTGCGCGTGCGGGTCATGGCCGCCGGCGTGAACTACAACGGCGTGTGGGCCGCCGCCGGGCTGCCGGTCTCGATCTTCCGCTACACGGGCTACGACTTCCACATCGCCGGCTCGGACGCCTCCGGCATCGTCGACGCCGTCGGCCCCGGCGTGACCAGGTGGAAGGAGGGCGACGAGGTCGTCATCCACTGCAACCAGAGCTGCGGCGAGTGCGCCGAGTGCAACGGCCGCGACCCGATGGCCTGCACGCGGCAGCGCATCTGGGCGTACGAGTCGAACTGGGGCAGCTTCGCGGAGCACTGCCTCGTCCAGGCCCAGCAGCTCCTGCCCAAGCCGCCCCGCCTGACCTGGGAGGAGGCCGCCTCCTACGGGCTCACCTACTTCACCGCCTACCGGATGCTGGTCGACCGGGCCCGGATCCGGCCCGGCGACAACGTCCTCGTCTGGGGTGCCGGCGGCGGGCTCGGCACCTTCGCCGTCCAGCTGTGCGCCCTCCACGGCGCGAACGCGATCGCCGTCGTCTCGTCCGACGACAAGGTCGGCCTCGTGCGCGAGCTGGGCGCCGCGGCCGTGATCGACCGGCGCGAGTTCGCGCTCTCCGACCCCGACACCGGCGAGCGCAACTTCGACGAGATCAAGCGCTTCGGCGGCGCGATCCGGGGCCTGACCGGCGGCGTCGACTGCGACGTCGTGTTCGAGCATGTCGGGGCGGCCACGTTCTTCACGAGCGTGTTCGTGTGCCGCACGTTCGGCACGGTCGTCATCTGCGGGGCGACGTCCGGGTTCCAGCTCGACTTCGACGTCCGCTACCTGTGGATGCGGCAGAAGTCGATCCTCGGCAGCCACTTCGCCAACGCGTACGAGTGCCAGCGGGCCAACCAGCTGATCGCCGAGGGCAAGATCAAGCCGGTGCTCTCGCGCGTGTTCCCGTTCGGGGAGTGCCCGGTGCCGCACCAGATGATGAAGGAGAATCAGCACGTCGGGAAGATGGTCGTGCTGGTGGGGGCGGAGCGCGAGGGCGAGGGCCGGCGGGAGTGAGCGAGCGCCGCTTCGCCACGCCGGACGACGCCGATCCCGACTACGCCCGCGACCTCGGCGACCCCGGTGAGTTCCCGTTCACGCGCGGCATCCACCGCGACATGTACGCCGGCCGGCCGTGGTCGATCCGCCAGTATGCCGGGTTCGGCACGGCGGACGAGACCAACCGCCGCTTCCGCTTCCTGATCGAGCAGGGCCAGCCGGCGCTCTCGACGGCCTTCGACCTGCCGACGCAGATGGGGATGGACTCCGACGACCCGATGGCCGAGGGCGAGGTCGGCCGGGTCGGGGTGGCGATCGACTCCGTGCGTGACATGCAGGAGGTCTTCGACGGCATCCCGCTCGACGAGGTGTCGACGTCGATGACGATCAACGCGCCTGCCGCCGTGCTCGTGGCCATGTACTACGTGGCCTGCGAGCGCCAGGGCCGCGACCCGGGCCGTATCCGCGGCACCGCCCAGAACGACGTGCTCAAGGAGTACGTCGCCCGTGGCACCTACATCTATCCGCCGCGGCCGTCGCTGCGGCTGGCCGCCGACGTGATCGAGTGGGCGACTGCGGCGGCGCCGCGCTTCAACGCCATCTCCCTCTCCGGCTACCACATGCGCGAGGCGGGTTGCACGGCGGCCCAGGAGATGGCGTTCGGGATCGCGAACGCGATCGCCTACGTGTCGGCCGTGACCGAGCGCGGCGTCGACGTCGACGCCGTCGCGCCGCGGCTCTCGTGGATCTTCAACACGCACATGAACTTCTTCGAGGAGATCGCCAAGTACCGGGCGCTGCGGCGGCTGTGGGCGCACGTCATGCGCGACCGCTTCGGTGCGCGCGACCCGCGCTCGATGATGCTGCGCACGCACACGCAGACCGCCGGCTCGGCGCTCACGCTGCAGCAGCCCGAGAACAACATCGTGCGCGCGGCGGTGCAGGCGCTCGCCGCGGCGCTCGGCGGGGTGCAGTCGATGGCGCTCTCGTGCTTCGACGAGGCCATCGCGATCCCCACCCAGCATGCCCAGACGCTCGCGGTGCGCACGCAGCAGATGCTCCAGCACGAGTTCGGGATCACGGACGTCGCCGACCCGATGGGCGGGTCGTGGCACGTGGAGGCTCTGACCGACCGGCTGGAGCGGGAGGCGCGCGAGCTGATCGGCCAGATCGACGACATGGGCGGCGCCGTCGCCGCCATCGAGGCGGGCTTCTACCAGCGCGTCATCGCGGACGAGGCATACGAGCGCGAGCGCCGGGTGGCGGCAGGGGAGGAGGTGGTGGTCGGCGTGAACGCGTTCGTCGACGACTCCGCCGTGCTGCCCGAGCGGTTCGACGTGCCGCCGCAGCTCGCCGCCGACCAGCGCCGGCGCCTGGAGACGCTGCGGGCGCAGCGCGACGGCGGCGCCGTCGAGGCGGCGCTCGCGGAGCTGGAGCGGGTGGCGGGCGCGACCGGCAACCTGATGCCCGCCATCATCGCCGCCGTCTCCGCGGAGGCGACGCTGGGCGAGATCTGCGGCACGCTGCGCGCGCGGTTCGGCGTCTACCGGCCTGCGTCGGCTGCCCAGATCTAGGCGGCCGGCCGGGAGGGCCGGCTAGCGCCGCACCTGGAGGTACGCCTCGAAGTGCGCGCCCGAGGGGCCGGATGTCGTCCAGGCCGCCAGGCCGCCCAGATGGGCCGCGTCGGGGTCGGGGACGGGCATCATCAGTCCCAGCAGCCCGTGGACGTCCAGGTAGGCGAGGAAGCCGACGCTCGCCGGGACGTGCGCCTGGGCCGCCAGTGACCGCCATGCGGGCGAGGCCTCGAGATCGCCGGCCTGCGGCCGGCCGGCGGCCGGGTCGTTCGAGACGGCGATGATGTCACCCAGGCGGCGCCACTCGATCGGCAGGCCGCCGATGACAAGCTCCTGACCGGTGCCGGCCGGCAGCGGGCGGACGCGGACGTCCGGCGCAAGCCGCGTGAGCGCGGTGGTGACCCGGCCCATCGCCGCCGTGGCGGCGGCGGGGTTGCGGGGCTGGAGGAGGAGGGCGGCGGAAACGGGCAGGCCGGGGGCGGCGTAGGCCGCATAGGCGCCGGAGAGCAGCGGCGCGACGTCGCGCGTGTAGGAGAGGCCGGTGACCTGGCGGAACGCCCGCAGCGACGCCGCGTTGGCGCCGGCGGAGGTCGGTGAGAGGCCGCCGGGGGCACCGAGATACGCGAAGGCGCTCGTCGGCACCCGGCCGATGAGCGCGGGCGGCCCGTCGGGGCGGGCCGAGGTGGCCGGCGCCTGGCCGCCCGGCGGCGGCAGCGCGTTGACCGTGAGCCGCACGCCGCCCGCGTCCGCGCCGAGAGACGCGGTGAGCGAGCCGGCAGCGTGGAGCGTCGTTGCGAGCCGGGTCAGCTGGGCCCGCTCGGCCGCCGGGACCGTCGGCGCGAGCCCTGCGAGCGAGAGCAGCTGGCCGAGCCGTGATCCGTCGGCGTAGGCGGTGACGAGGCTGTTGGCGCGCAGCTGGGCCATCGCCGCGTGGTACCGGGGGTCGTCCGACAGTCGCGGAGCCGCGCCCCGCAGGGCATCCTCGGCCGCGTGCAGGGCCGGGAGCGTGTTCGCGAGCAGGAGCGCGTGCTTGGTCACCGCGGCGTAGGTGCTGTCCTGCGTGTCGCGGAACTGGTCGGCGCCGTGGTATCCGGTCAGCCGCCGGCCATGGTGTGAGCGCAGCTCGGACTCGAGCCGGTCGCGGTCGGTGACGGCGACGAAGGCGACGTAGTCGACGGGATGGGCGGAGTCGGCCAGGTTGACGCCCGTGACCGCGACCGCCGCCTCCGAGCCGAGCCAGGGGGCGATGTCCCGGTCGTAGCGCATGCCGCCGGACGTGTCGTCCAGGCTCCGGTGCACCTGAGCCACGAGCCGGCGCCAGTGCGGGAACCGTGCGCCGACGGCCTCCGCGGCGCGCCACGCGCCCGACCCACGGTCGAGGTTCAGGTCCACGACGACGAGGGGATGGTCGGGGATGGCCTGGGCGGCGGACGGCCCGGCGGAGGCGGACGTGTGGGCGGCGCCGCAGCCGGCCGCGAGCAGCGCGGCGGCCAGGGCGATGGGGGCGAGGCGGCGAGACATCTCTCTCCGTCATCGACCCCCGGCGCCCGATCCATTAGGGGTGGGAGGGCGATCACCCCTGCGCTATCATCCTGCGCTCGTGAGCGGCGTCCCTGAAATGCCCGGCGAGCTCGCTCGCGCACTGGAGCAGCTTCGGGCCGGCGGGATGGTCGTCGTGTGTGACGACCCCGACCGCGAGAACGAGGGCGACGTCTGCATGGCCGCCGAGCTGGTGACGCCGGAGGCGATCGCGTTCATGGTCTGCAACGCCCGCGGCCTGATCTGCCTCTCGCTCCCCGAGGAGCGCTGCGACGAGCTCGACCTGCCGCTGATGGTGCCGGCGAACGCCGGCACTGATGTCACCGGCTTCACCGTCTCGGTCGAGGCGGCCACGGGCGTCACGACGGGGATATCGGCCGCCGACCGGGCGCGCACGATCCGCGTTGCCGTCAATCCCGGGTCGGCCCCGTCCGACCTGGTGCGCCCCGGCCATGTCTTCCCGCTGCGGGCCCGCCGCCGCGGGGTGCTCGAGCGTCGCGGCCAGACCGAGGCGGCCGTCGACCTGACCCGCCTCGCCGGCCTCACGCCCGGCGGCGTCCTGTGCGAGGTGATCAACGACGACGGCACGATGGCCCGCGGTCGTGCCCTGGAGACGTTCTGCCGCCGCCACGACCTGCCGGTCGTGACGGTCGAGCACATCGCCGGCTACGTGCGCGCGCTCGCCCCGGCCGTCACCGCGGTCTGAGAACGGAACCGGGGACTGTCCCCGGCGACGCGGGGACAGTCCCCACTCCGTGCTATGCCGCCGGCGCCGCCCGGTGCTCGGAGATGAGCGCCTTCGCCGCCTCGACCTCGTCGCTGCGGTTCACGCCGAGGCAGGCGACCACGTGGTCGTCGTCGTCGAGGTAGTAGGCGACGAAGTCGTCGTCGTCCATCGATCCGCGCACGTCGACGCGGCCGCTGCCGGGGCCGACGTACTCGAACCAGGTCCAGTCGCCGATGTCGGAGAAGAAGTACGGCACCACGGAGTAGGGCGCGTCCTCCTTGCCCGCCCACGTGCGGCCGACGTAGCTGCCCTGGTTCAGGGCGACGTCCCAGTGCTCGATTCGCAGCCGCTTGCCGTGGACGACGCTCTGGTAGTTCGCGATGTCGCCGATCGCCCACACGTCGTCGCCGGCGCGCAGGTGGTCGTCGGTCTCGACGCCGTTCGACACCGTGAGCCCGGCCGCCTCGGCCAGCTGCGTGTTGGGCGTGACGCCGATCCCGGCCAGCGTCACGTCGTAGCTGCCCTCGGGGAGCTGCTTCGTGCCGGTGTGGACATGGACCCCGTGCTCCTCCAGGTGGCGCTGGAAGTACCTCGCCACCTCGGCGCCGAACAGGTGCTCCCAGACGACGCTCTCGGGCACCGCCATCGTCACGTCCCAGCCCTTCATGCGCGCGCTCGCGGCGGCCTCGACGCCGATGAACCCGCCGCCGATCACGCCCAGGTGCCCGGATCCGGAGTCCAGTTGCTTCGCGAGCGCCTGCGAGTCGTCGAGCGTGCGGAGGGCCACCGTGTCCGGCAGCGTCCGCGGCGTGGCGCCGGTCGCCAGCACGAGCTTGCCGTACTCGACGGAGTCGCCGCCCGAGAGCGTGACCGTGTGCGCCGAGGGGTCGATCGCCGTCGCCTCGGTGCCGGTGCGGACGTCGACCGACTGCTCCGTCCACCACTCGTCCGGGTGCATGTACACCTCGTCGAGGCCGGCCTCGCCGCGCAGATAGCCCTTCGTCAGGGGCGGCCGGTGGTAGGGGGTGTGCGGCTCGCGGGCGATCAGCAGGACCGATCCGTCCCCGCCCTGCTCGCGGAACTCCTGGGCGACCATGCCGCCGGCCAGACCGCCGCCGACGATGACGTGTTCATAGCGCACTGACGTCCCCCCTCACCGAAGCTAGATCGAAGGCTCCCACCGAAACGACCGCAGCGCGATCACGGACAGAACCGCGGTCACGCCCAACAGTACCCCGATGTCTGGCGCCACATGTGTGATGGACAGTCCGCGCACCGTCGTGTCGCGCAGGCCGTTGGCCATGTAGTACAGCGGCAGGACGCGGGCGATGGCCTGCACGTACGACGGCATGGCCGCGACCGGGAAGAACGTGCCGGAGAGGAACATCATCGGGTTCGTGATCACGTTGGAGACCGCGTCGCCCGTCTCCGGGTTCGAGACGACCGACCCGATCGCGAAGCCCATCGCCAGGAAGCACAGGCAGCCGGCCAGCGCCACCGGGATCGCCGCCCACGCCGTCGAGGAGATGTGGACGCCGAACACCAGCCGGCCGAAGGCGAGCAGGACGACCACCTGCATAACGGCGACGACGAGCGAGGCCGTGATGCGGGCGGCGAAGAACTCCGCCAGCGGGATGGGCGTCAGCTTCAGCCGCCGCAGGATGCCGCGCTGGCGCCAGTCGACCAGGATCGTCGCGAGCCCGATCACGGCCGAGATCATGATCGAGAGCGCGAGGATGCCCGGTAACAGGAAGTCGATGTAGCTGAGCGAGGACGAGTCGACCGACTGCGGCTGGAACCGCAGCGCCGGCGGCGTGCCGGTCGCGGCGACGGCGACCCCGTCGGCGGCCCCCGAGACGATGCCGCGGATGATCCCGGCCTGGTCGGCGGACGTGTTCGACGTGTACAGCCGCACCAGGTACGACCCGTCGCCCGACGGCTGGAACACGACAGCCGCGTCACGGTCGCCGTCGCGCACCTGGTGGATCGCCTCGGCCGCGCTCGGCGACCGCTTCACCGTCAGCCCCTTCGTGTGCTCGAGGACGCGGGTGACCGCCTGCGGGGCGGCGGCGTGCACGGGGACGACGGCGATCGTCCCGGCGTTGAGCGACCGGCCGAACAGCAGTCCGAGCAGCGTCATCAGGATCATCGGGAAGACGAGCGACCAGAAGAGGGTGATCCGGCGCCGGAACGTCATCTGCAGCTGCGCCCGGGTGGTGGCGAGGAAGCGGCCGGGGTTCACTCGCGGTACTCCCGCCCGGTCAGCTGCATGAACACGTCCTCGAGGTCGGCACCCTTGACCGCCAGGTTGCGGATCGTGTCGCCGCCCGCGCGGGCCTGCTCGAGCACCTCGAGTACGGTGGCCTGGGCGTCCTTCACGTAGACGGTGTGGTCGCCTGCGGCGTCGGTGTAGGAGACGCGCGCGTCGGCGTCGAGGGTCGCGATCAGCCCGGCGGGCGTGTCGAGCGCGACGATGCGCGACTCGTCCATGATCGCCACCCGGTCGCACAGCTCCTCGGCCTCCTCCAGGTAGTGCGTCGTCAGCACCACCGTCTTGCCCTGGTCCGTGTTGATCGAGCGGATCACGTCCCACAGGTTGCGCCGCGCCTGCGGGTCGAGGCCGGTCGTCGGCTCGTCCAGGAACACGATGTCGGGGTCGTGCACGAGGGCGAGCGCGATCGCGAGCCGCTGCTGCTGGCCGCCCGACAGGCGCTTGGCGTAGTCGTCGGCCTTGGCCTCGAGCCCGACCAGCTCGAGCGCGATCCGGGTGCGCTCCTCGGCGTCCTGGCGCAGGTAGAAGCGGGCGAAGAGCTCGAGCAGCTCGCGCGCCGTCAGCATGTCGAAGAGCGAGGTGGTCTGGAGCTGGACGCCGATCCGGGCCTGGATGCGGCGCGGGTCGGGCCACACCGGCTGGCCGAGCAGGGTGATCGTGCCGCCGTCGGGCCGGCGCAGGCCCTCGATCATCTCGAGCGTCGTCGTCTTGCCGGCGCCGTTCGGCCCCAGGATGCCGAACGACTCCCCCCGCCTGACCTCGAACGACACGCCGTCGACGGCGGTGCGGCCGCCGTAGCGCTTCGTCAGGCCGGCGACCGAGATGGCAGCGTCCATCGCGAGGGAGGGTACCCTCGGGCCGTCAGCCCGGGCTGCGCTTCGGCACGAGCACCTTGCGCCGGAACTCGCACACGATCTCGCCGCGCTGGTTCGTCCCGATCGTGTCGACGGTGACCACGCCGCGGTCGGGCTTCGAGCGGGACGGGACGACGTCGACCACGGTCGTCCGGGCGTAGATCGTGTCGCCGTGGAACGTCGGCTTCGCGTGCTTGAGTGACTCCACCTCCAGGTTGGCGATCGCCTTGCCGGAGACGTCCGGGACGCTCATCCCGAGCACCAGCGAGTACACCAGGTTGCCGACCACGACGTTCTTCCCGAACTGGGTCTCCGTCTCGGCGTAGTGGGCGTCGGTGTGCAGCGGGTGGTGGTTCATCGTGATCATGCAGAACAGGTGGTCGTCCGCCTCGGTGATGGTCTTGCCGGGCCAGTGCTTGTAGACGTCGCCGACCTGGAAGTCCTCCAGGTA
>JAICJC010000051.1 GCA_025928655.1 Thermoleophilia bacterium
CCGCGGCGGGGGCGAGCGCCGCCGAGGCCGCGGCGGCGCTGGCCGACTTCGCCGGCGGCGGGCGCCGCGTCGAGGGGCGCGGGCAGGGCGGCGGGGTGACGGTCGTCGACGACTACGCCCACAACCCGGCCAAGGTCGCCGCCGTGATCGACGCCGCCCGCACGCACGCGCCCGCGCGGGTGGTGGTGTGCTTCCAGCCCCACCTCTACTCGCGCACCGCCGCCTCGGCCCACGAGTTCGGCGGCGCGCTCGCCGGCGCCGACGAGGTGGTCGTCACCGAGATCTACGCCGCCCGCGAGCGGCCGCAGCCGGGCGTGACCGCGAAGCTGGTGGTCGATGCGCTCTCGGAGCGGCGCCCCGGGATGCCGCTCGCCTACATGCCCGCCCTGGCCGACGCGGCGGCGTACCTGCGCGGGCGCCTGCGCGAGGGCGACCTGGTCCTCACCGTCGGCGCGGGCGACGTCCGCGACGTGGGGGACGAGCTGCTGCGATGAGCGCCGCGCCCGCCTGCGTCGAGCCGGACTACCCCGTGTCCCGGCTGACGACGGTCGGCACCGGCGGTCCCGCCCGCTTCCTGGCCCGGCCGGGTACCGGCGGCGAGCTCGCCGAGGTGCTGCGATGGGCGGACGCGGAGGCGCTCGATATCGCGGTCGTCGGCCTGGGCTCCAACCTGCTCGTCGCCGACGAGGGCTACGACGGCGTCGTCCTGCGGCTGGCCGGCGAGCTGGCCCGGATCGAGCGGGACGGCGACCGGGTCGTCTGCGGAGGCGGCGCGTCGCTGGCGGCGATCGTGAAGCGGGCCACCGGCTGGGGCCTCTCCGGCATCGAGTTCGGATGTGCCATCCCGGGCACGGCCGGCGGGGCAGTGCGCATGAACGCCGGCGCCTACGGCGGCGAGCTGCGCGACGTGCTCGAGCGGGCGGTGGTCGTCGGCGCCGGCGGCGAGCGGGCGGGCGGCCCGGAGGAGCTCGGCATGCGCTACCGCCATTCCAACGTCGGCGCGCGCGAGGTGGTCGCCGAGGCGGCGCTGCGGCTGCGGCCGGACGAGCCGGAGCGCATCCGGGCGACCGTGGCCGGCATGCAGCGGCGCCGGCGCGAGGCCCAGCCGGCCAAGGTGCGCACCTTCGGGTCGGTGTGGAAGAACCCCGGGGGCGAGCTGTCGGCCGGGCGCATGCTCGAGGAGTGCGGGCTCAAGGGGTTCGCCCGCGGCGGCGCCCGCATCTCGCCGGTGCACGCCAACTTCATCGAGAATGCCGGCGGCGCCCGCTCCGCGGACGTGATCGCCCTGATGCAGGAGGCGCGCCGGCGGGCGCGCGAGCGGTTCGGGGTCGAGCTCGAGCACGAGGTGCAGATGCTCGGGCCGATCGGGCTGGAAATGCCTGCCTGATCCGGGAGGATCCGCCCGGCGTCCGGCGAACTGGATCGACATGGCAGCCGCCCACGTCGATCCCGCGCTGGTGCTGCGCCGGCGGGCGCTCCGCCGGGACGAGGGCCGCCGTCGGCTTGCGGTGCTCCTCGGGGCGATCGCGATCGTGCTGCTGCCGCTCGGCTACTGGGCGTTGGCGCACTCCTCGGTCTTCGCCGCCTCCCAGGTCGCGGTCACGGGCGCGACCCCGCGCGTCGACGCCCTCGTGCGCACGGCCGTCTCGCAGGACGTCGCCGGGGAGAGCCTGCTCCGGGTGGATGCCTCGTCGCTGGCGGCCAGGATCGAGGCGATCCCCGACGTCAAGCTTGCGCACGTCGATCGCGCCTTCCCCCACACCGTCGCGGTCTCGGTCGTGATGGAGCGGCCTGCCGGGCTCGTCCGCGCCGGCAAGGCGAGCTACATCGTGTCGGTCGACGGGCGCGTTCTGCGCGCGGCGGCGAAGGCGCCCGAGGCGCTGCCGCGGCTCCTGCTCCCGGCCTCCGCGCAGCCGGCTCCCGGGCACACGGTCGCCACCCCCGAGATGCGCTCGGCGCTGCGCGTGCTCGCCGTCGTGCCGCACCGGTTCCCGGAGAGCATCGCCCGGCTCAAGAAGGTGTTCGCGTCGCGGGGCGGCGTGGTGGCGGTCTTCGGCCACGGGCTCCAGGTGCAGCTGGGGACGACCGGATCGCTCGACGTGAAGCTCCGCGTGGCCGCGCGCGTCCTGGGCCGGATGGGCGCATCCATCCGCCGGTCGGTCGCCTACGTGAACGTCTCGGCGCCGGCCCGGCCGACCGTCGGGTACAAGAAGTGACCTTCAAGTTTAGGTACAGGGTTAGACCTCCTAACCATCTGCTTGACACCGAGGGTTGCGACCGGTACCCTGCCGAAAGCGCCCGACCGGCAGCCCGGCTCCGCTGTGCCCGCTGGACGGGCATTTCGTGCAGTCACACTCGAACCCTCCAGTAGAGGTTCAGGTTAGGGGTAGGCATGAGAGATCCGAGCGGCAACTATCTCGCGGTCATCAAGGTGGTCGGCGTCGGGGGCGGCGGAACGAACGCCGTGAACCGCATGGTCGACGCCGGGCTGCGCGGAGTGGAGTTCATCGCGGTCAACACCGACGCGCAGGCGCTGCTGATGTGCGACGCCGACGTGAAGATCCACATCGGTTCCAAGATCACCCGCGGGCTGGGAGCGGGCGCCGATCCGACCATCGGGCTCGAGGCCGCCACCGAGAGCCGGGACGAGCTGAAGGAGGCGCTGAAGGGCGCCGACATGGTGTTCGTCACCGCCGGCAAGGGCGGCGGCACGGGCACCGGCGCCGCCCCCGTAATCGCCGAGATCGCGCGCGAGCTGGGGGCGCTGACCGTCGGCGTCGTCACGCGCCCGTTCGGCTTCGAGGGCCGCAAGCGGGCCGACCAGGCCGACGGCGGCATCCGCCAGCTCCGCGAGAAGGTCGACACCCTGATCATCATCCCCAACGATCGCCTGCTCCAGGTGGTCGAGAAGCGCACCTCGATCGTCGACGCGTTCCGGATCGCCGACGACGTGCTGCGCCAGGGCGTCCAGGGCATCACCGACCTGATCACCGTGCCCGGCCTGATCAACCTCGACTTCGCCGACGTGCGCACGATCATGCGTCAGGCCGGGTCGGCGCTCATGGGCATCGGTGTGGCCGGCGGCGAGAACCGCGCGGCCGAGGCGGCCAAGGCGGCGATCTCCTCGCCGCTCCTCGAGGCGTCCGTCGAGGGCGCCACCGGCATCCTGCTGAACATCACGGGCGGCTCCGACATGGGCCTGTTCGAGGTGAACGAGGCGGCCGAGATCATCGGCAGCGCCGCCGACAGCGACGCGAACATCATCTTCGGCGCGGTCATCGACGAGCAGCTCGGCGATCAGGTGCGGGTGACGGTCATCGCCACCGGCTTCGACCGCCACAGCCCCGACCGGCCGGCCGCGGCGTTCGCCGCCGGCGGCCGCCGGGAGCAGCAGCGCCGGCCGGAGCCGCCGGCCGACGCGCGGGACACCGGCCAGTTCCAGATGCCGCCCGACGCGCTCGAGATCCCGTCCTTCCTGCGCGACGAGTAGCCGCCGGTCGCCCCTGGGGACTGTCGCCACCGGGGACGGTCCCCGGTTAGCCCCGCGGCGGCTCCGACGTGGTCCGGCCCACGACGTGGGCGAAGACCATGATGCCGGCGAGCACGCCGACGACCAGGAGCACGAGGACGACCGCGATCACAACGCCGATCCGCCGCCCCCCGTCCATGTTGGCGATGCTACCCCGTTACGCGGGGATGGACTCGGCGACGCTGGTGGTCGTGAACCGCCGCGCCGGGGTTTCCGCCGCCGGATGCGGCAGCAGCGATCGGCCCAGATCGCGGATCACCGGAAGGCGGATGCTGCCCTCGGCGTAGGCCTCGCGCAGGATGCGCCCGGCCCTCGGAGTGCCCGGAGGGGTGTAGACGCTGGCGTCGATCAGCTCGATCCAGGTCGCCACCCACTCGCGCTCGGCGATCACGGACGGCAGCCCGCGAACCTGCTGGCGCGCGCGCTTGATCCGGTTGGTGTCCTGGCGCCGGCGCGTGTACCTGTGCCCGGAGATGATCACGTGGCGCGCGTCCGCGGCCACATCCTCCTGCTCGCCCTGCCCATCGCCGTCCTCAGGAAAGATCTCGCCGAACGACGGAGAATCCGTGTATGCGCTCATAGGTCTGCCGTTCCTTCGTGTCGACTCACGCCCGCAGCTGCCCATATCCCCCCGCGCCGGCCGTGCTGACCGGCGGACTCCCGGCGGGACTTGACGTTCTCCAAAGTATTACACGCTTCCTGCAGACCGCCTCGGAATTCCCCTGCTTCTTCACCAGATCCGAACAGTTGGCACACGATGCAAGTGGGCGAGCGCCCCGCCGTCCGGTTCCGCTCGGGCCGGGCGGGGTAGGGAGTGCCCATGAAGAGCCGTGACGAGGTGCGCCGCGAGCGCCTGATAAAGAACGAGCAGTCGTTCCGGGACTACAACAATCGCCGCGTCTCCTTCGAGCAGGAGGCCGACGTCGAGGACGATCTGGTGCCGTTCGTCTGCGAGTGCGGCGACTCCGAGTGCATCGAGGGAATGGAGCTGAGCGTCGACGACTACATGGCCGCGCACTCGTCGGGGCTGCGCTTCACGGTGAAGCCGGGGCACTACTTCCCGGAGGCGGAGCGGGTCGTCGCGGAGCATGACCGGTTCTGGCTGGTCGAGAAGCACGAGGCCTGACGCGGCGGATGACGCCCCGGCGGCCGGTGCGCCAACCACCGGTCCGCGGCCGCGTGAACCGATAGACTGCCCGCCCGGATGCACGCGTCCGAGGGTCTCCGGCACACGCCGCTTCACGACCGCCATGTGGCAGCGGGGGCACGGATGGTTCCGTTCGCCGGGTGGGACATGCCGGCGCAGTACCAGGGCGTGATCCCGGAGCACCTGGCCGTCCGGGGCCATGCCGGCCTCTTCGACGTCTCGCACATGGGCCAGCTCGAGGTGCGCGGCGCCGGCGCGATCCCGTTCGTCCAGCGGATGCTGTCGAACGACATCGACCGCATCGAGGCGGGCAGGGCCCAGTACACCCTGCTCCTCGACGAGCGCGGCTGCCCGATCGACGACCTGATCGCCTACCGGTTCGCCGACGACCACGTCCTCCTGGTCGTGAACGCCTCCCGCGTGCAGGCCGACCACGACTGGCTGGCGGCGCACCTGCCCGGCGACGCGGAGCTCGAGGATCTCTCGGACGGCATCGCGATGCTCGCCCTGCAGGGCCCCGCCGCCCTCGGGCTGGTCGAACTCCCGGAGCTGCCGCCGTTCGGGTTCGTCGACGCGGAGGTGTGCGGCGTGCGCGCGATCGTCGCCCGCACCGGCTACACCGGCGAGCCCGGCGTCGAGCTGATGGCGGCCGCCGAGAAGGTCGGGCCGCTGTGGGACGCGATCGTGGCGGCCGGCGCCGCCCCGGTCGGCCTCGGCGCCCGCGACACCCTGCGGCTCGAGGTGTGCTACCCGCTCTACGGCAACGACCTGGACGACGCCCATACCGCCCTCGAGGCCGGCCTGGGATGGGTGTGCGCCCTCGATCGCAAGGACTTCGTCGGCGCCGATGCCCTGCGGGCCCAGAAGGAGGCGGGCGGCCACGACCGGCTCGTGGCCCTGCGGGTCGAGGGCCGCGGGATCCCGCGCCAGGGCATGCCGATGCGGCCGGCGGGCGAGGTCACGAGCGGCACCATGTCGCCCTCGCTCGGGATCGGCATCGGCATGGGCTACGTCCCCGCGGACATGGCCGCGGAGGGCACGGAGATCGAGATCGACGCCCGCGGCCGGCCCGTCGCCGCCCGCGTGGCCGCAAAGCCCCTGTACGTCAAGGAGAGGCGCGAATGAGCGATGAGAGCTATCCCGAGGAGCTGCGCTACCACGAGGCCCACGACTGGGTCCGGGTCGAGGGCGACACCGCCACCTTCGGCATCACCTGGTACGCGCAGGACACGCTGGGCGAGGTCGTGTTCTACAGCCCGCCCGAGGTGGGCGCGACCGTCACGAAGAACGCCGACTACGGCGAGCTGGAGTCCACCAAGGCCGTGTCGCCGCTGATCGCACCGCTGTCGGGCGAGGTGGTCGAGGTGAACGCCGCGCTCGACGGGAACGAGAGCACGGTGAACGACGATCCCTACGGCGAGGGCTGGCTGGTGAAGGTGCGCCTCAGCGATCCCGGGGAGGTCGACGGGCTGATGAGCGCCGGCGCCTACCGCGAGCTGCTCGAGTCGCTGTGAGCTTCACCTCGCTGACCGACGAGGACCGCGCCGCGATGCTGGCGGCGATCGGCGTGGAGTCGGTCGCCGACCTGTTCGCCGAGATCCCCGCGGACGTCCGCCTCGACCGGCCGCTGCGGGTCGACCCGGCGCTGACCGAGGCCGAGCTGTGGGCGCACCTGTCGGAGCTGGCCGGCCGCAACTCGGGAACCGGGAGCGAGCTCTCGTTCCTGGGCGCCGGGGTGTACGACCACTACGTGCCGGCCGTGGTCGACGCGGTGATGCAGCGCGGCGAGCTGCTCACGGCCTACACGCCCTACCAGCCGGAGATGAGCCAGGGCACGCTGCAGGCGATCTTCGAGTACCAGACGGCCATCTGCGAGCTGACCGGGATGGATGTGTCGAACGCCTCCGGCTACGACGGGACGACCGTCGCCGCCGACGCGTGCTTCGTTGCCAAGCAGACGACGGGCCGCACCAGGGTCGTGCTGGCCGAGACGCTGAACCCGCAGGTGCGCCAGGTGGTGCGCACGTTCGCGCCCGGCTTCGGGCTCGAGGTGGTGGAGGTGCCGCACGACGGCGGGACGACCGATCCCGAGCGGTTCGGCGCGGCCTGCGCCGACGCCGCCTGCGCGATCTTCCCGCAGCCGAACTTCTTCGGCTGCCTGGAGCCGGCGCCGGAGCTCGCCGCCGCGGCCGCCGCCACCGGGGCGCTCCCGGTCGCGCACGTCGACCTGATGACGCTCGGCGTGCTCGAGGCGCCCGGCGCCTACGGGTGCGCGCTCGCGATCGGCGAGGGCCAGTCGGCCGGGAACCACATGTCGTACGGCGGCCCGCATTTCGGCTTCCTGGCCGCGCGCTCGGACTACATCCGCAAGCTTCCCGGCCGGATCGTCGGCGAGACAACGGACCACGAGGGCCGGCGCGGGTTCGTGCTGACGCTGCAGACGCGCGAGCAGCACATCCGGCGCGAGAAGGCGACCTCCAACATCACCACGAACCAGACGCTGCTCGCCGTCGCCGGGCTGATCTACCTGAGCTGGCTCGGGCCCGAGGGCCTGCGCGACGTCGGCGCGGCCTCCCTGTCGCTGGCCGAGCACGCGAAGCGGCGCCTGGGGCTCCCGCTCGCGTTCGACCGGCCGACGTTCCAGGAGTTCGCCGTCCGCCTGGGTCGCCCGGCCCCGGAGGTGATCCGCGAGGCGCGCAAGCTCGGCGTTCACCCGGGCTACGCGCTCGGGCGCGACTACGAGGGGATGGACGACGTCCTGCTCGTGTGCCTGACCGAGAAGCGGACGGCCGCGGACATCGACCGCCTGGCCGAGGTGCTCGGCCGGGTGCGGGCGGTGGCGGCATGAAGCTCATCTACGAGAAGTCGCGCGCCGGCCGGCGCGCCGGGCGCGTCCCCGACCCGGGCGTCCAGGCCGCGGAGGTGCCGGCCGAGCTGGCCCGCTCGCAACCGCCGCGGCTGCCCGAGCTGGCCGAGCCGGAGCTCGTGCGCCACTACACCGAGCTCTCGACCCGGACGTTCGGGATCGACACCGGCTTCTACCCGCTCGGCTCCTGCACGATGAAGTACAACCCGCGCATCAACGAGCGGGCGGTGGGCCTGCCCGGGTTCGCCGACCTGCATCCGCACCAGGAGGACGAGGGCGCGCAGGGGGCGCTCGAGCTGATGTGGCGCCTGCAGGAGATGCTGGCCGAGGTGGTCGGCCTCGACGCGGTCACGCTGCAGCCGGCCGCCGGGTCGCAGGGCGAGCTGACCGGGCTCACGCTCATGCGGGCCTACTTCGCCGACCGGGGCGAGGACCGCACCGAGGTGGTCATCCCCGACACCGCGCACGGGACGAACCCGGCCAGCGTGGCGATGGCCGGCTACACGCTCGTGCGCGTGCAGACCGACATGCGCGGCAACGTCGACGTCGACGACCTGCGCGGCAAGGTGGGGGAGCACACGGCCGGCCTGATGCTGACGAACCCCTCGACGCTCGGGTTGTTCGAGGAGCGGATCGCCGAGATCGCCGACATCTTCCACTCGGCCGGCGCGCTCCTGTACTACGACGGCGCCAACCTGAACGCCGTCTGCGGCATCTCCCGGCCGGGCGACATGGGCTTCGACATCGTCCACTACAACCTGCACAAGACGTTCTCGCAGCCGCACGGCGGCGGCGGGCCCGGCGGCGGGCCGGTGGCGGTGCGGCGGGAGCTCGAGCCGTTCCTGCCGGTGCCGACCGTCGCCCGCGACGGCGACGCGTTCCGGCTGGACTACGACCGGCCGAAGACGATCGGCAAGGTGCGCGGGTTCGGCGGCCCGTTCGGCGTATTCGTGCGCGCGTACGCGTTCATGCGCATGTGGGGCCCGGGGTTGCGCGACATGTCCGAGGCCGCCGTGCTGAACGCGAACTACGTGCTCGCCCGCCTGCGCGACGCGTACGACCTGCCGGTCGACCGCCACTGCATGCACGAGTTCGTGGTGTCGGCCCGCCACCTCAAGCGCGAGCACGGCATCACGGCCCTCGACGTCGCCAAACGGCTCATGGATCACGGGTTCCACCCGCCGACGATCTACTTCCCGCTGATCGTCCCCGAGGCGCTCATGATCGAGCCCACCGAGACCGAGACGCGAGAGACCCTCGACGCGTTCTGCGAGGCGATGCTCGCGATCGCGCAGGAGGCGGCCGACGATCCGCAGACGCTGAAGGATGCGCCGCACACGCGGCCGGTGTCGCGGCTCGACGAGGCGGCGGCGGCGAAGCGGCTGCTCGTCCGCTACGGGTTCGAGGATCACCCCACGTCGGAGTAGCCGTCCCGGTGCTGGAGGCCGTGGCGTTCGACCACCGCGACACCCTGGCGGAGTTCCGCTGGGACGAGGGGCTGTGGCGGCGGGGGGTGCGGGCGCTCGTCGCGGCGGCCGGCGCCGACCCGATCCTGGCCGACCGGGTGGGCGAGGGGCTGCGGCGCCGGTTCACGCGTGGGGAGGCCGGCCTGGCCGAGCTCGACTATCCGGCCGCCGTCTCGGCGGCGCTGGCGGAGGCGGGCGCCGGGGCGCCGCCCGCCGCGGTCCGACGCGGCATCGAGGCCGAGTTCCGGGCGTGGGCGCCGGCGCGGCACGTGCACCCCGACACGCCGGCGCTGCTGGACGGCGTGCGGCGGCTGGGGCTGCGCGTCGCCGTCGCCGCGAACACGTTCGACCCGCCCGGCCTCTTCCGCGCCGGCCTGGACGAGCAGGGGATCGGCGCCCGCGCCGACGCCGTCGTGCTCTCGTGCGAGGTGGGGGTGCGAAAGCCGCACCCGCGTTTCTACGCCGCCGTCCTTCACGCGCTGGGGACGGACGCCGGCGCCGTGATGTTCGTCGGCGACAGCTTTGCCGACGATGTCGCCGGGCCGTCGGAGGCGGGGATGCGCGCGTGTCTTGCGACCTGGTACCGGAAGGATCGGGAAGCTGCGGGCAGGGGTGTGACGATATGCACAGAACCCCTGCACGTCGTGCAGATTCTCGAGGGGATTGTCGAATCCGGGCGGGCCGGTAAGATCTGACGATGGGCCGTATCCGCCAGTCGCTGCCCGTCGCTCCCCGCTCGTCGGAGGTGGAGTGCCGGCGCTGCGGGGTGGTGTGCCAGAAGGTGGTGCACCCGTCCCGCTGTCTCGAGCAGCAGTGCCCGTTCCTCTACGCGTACGACGCCTTCGGGCGCACGTACGTCGGGTGCACGCAGGAGATCTTCGCCGCCGACATCGACCTCGAGGTGCTGGAGCGGGCGCGCCGGCGCCGCAACGGGTTCGGGTCGGTGCGGGCGGTGCGCGAGCCGCTGCCGATCTGCCCGGCCGACGTCGAGCGGGCGTACGAGAACCGCGAGGACCCGATGGGCTGCATCAACCCCGAGTTCCACGAGCTCCCCGACCGCCCCAGCTTCCGGGTCATCCGCGGCGACGACTGACCCGCCAAACGGGGTCAGACCCCTTCTGGCGGGTCCGCGAACGCGAGGCTGCCCACGTCGACCGCCGTCATGCCGCCGTCCACGGTGAGCACGGCGCCCGAGATGTAGGACGCCTCGCCTGAGGCCAGGAAGAGGGCTGCGGCGGCGACCTCGTCGGGCCGCGCCGGCCGGCCGAGGGGGACGTGGCGCGTGGCCTCGCGATAGGCCGCCTCCCGGTCGCCGCCGAGCGCGGCCATCTCGGCGTCGGCCATGGGGGTGCGCACCCAGCCGGGGCAGATCGCGTTCGCCCGCACGCCGCGTGACCCGAGCGTCACCGCGAGCGACTTGGTCAGCATGACGAGCGCCGCCTTCGAGACGGCGTACTGGGGCCGGCCCGGCCCGGCGAAGAGGGCGGCGACCGAGGAGACGTTCACGATCGCGCCGCGGCGGTCCGCCAGGCCGTCGGCTGCGAGCTCGGAGAGGCGGTGCGCGGCGGTGAGGTTGACCGCGATCGTCGGATCCCAGGGCGCGTCGCCGAGGGCGGCGTTGTTCACGAGCACGTCCAGCGGGCCGGTCTCGGCGAGCGCGCGCTCCCGGTCGGCCGGGTCGGCGACGTCGCCGGCGATCGGGCGCCCGCCGCTCGCCTCGAGCGCCTCGCGCCGGCGGCCCATGGCCCACACCGTGGCGCCCTCGGCGGCGAAGCGGCGCACGATCGCGGCCCCGATCCCGCCCCCGCCGCCGGTGACGAGCGCCGTCCGGCCCTCAAGCCGCATGGGGGGCGTCCGCACGGTCGTCGGCGTCGGCGGGCGGCCGCCGCAGGCGCTTGCGGACAGCATCCCGGCGCTTGCCCTCGAGCCGCTCCTTCGTGGCCGCCCTCGTCGGCCGGGTGGGCCGACGCGGCGGCGGGGGAGGGGCGAGCGCGTCGCGCATGATCGCGCAGAAGCGCTCGGTGGCAAGCTGGCGGTTGCGGCGCTGGCTGCGCTCGTCCTGCGCGACGACGCGCAGCCGGCCCTCCCCGTCGATCCGGGTGCGCAGCCGCCGCCGGGCCAGGGCCCGCTCCGACTCGGTCAGGGTCGGGCTTCCGGCCAGGTCGAACACCAGCTCGACCCGGGTCGAGGACGTGTTCACGTGCTGGCCGCCGGGGCCGCCGCTGCGCGTCGCCCGGAACTCGAGCTCGGACGGGGGCAGCGGCCGCGAGGCGCCGATGTCAAGCACCGGTCCGCTCGGCGGCGCGCCGCTTCACCCCGGCGCGGTGGAGGCGCCGCAGCGCCCGGATGCTGCGCGCGTACGGCTGGGCCTCGTCGTCGCCGGGCGTCTCCATGATCGCGGGGATCTCCTGCAGCGCCGGATGCCCGAGCATCACCGCCAGCTCCCGCCCGATGACGCCCTTGCCGACCTCGGCGTGGCGGTCGCGCTGGGCGCCCAGGTCGACGGCGGCGTCGTTCACGTGCAGGCAGCTGAGGCGCTCCATGCCGAAGCGCTCGTCCACCTCGGCGATGAGCGCGTCGACCCGGCCGGGGTCGGTGATGTCGACCCCCGACGCCCACAGGTGACAGGTGTCGAGGCAGACCGACACCCGCGCCGGCCGGCCGATGGCGTCCATGACCTGCTCGATCTCGTCCAGCCCGACGCCCATCGTGCCGCCGGCGCCGGCCGAGTTCTCGATCACCAGGTGCGTCGGCGACGTCTCGTCGACCTCCGCGAGGACGCCGGTGAGCGCCTCGGCGACCTGCGGCATGACGGCGTCCAGCCCGCGCCCGAGGTGGCTGCCGAGGTGGAACACGACGCCCTCGGCCCCGATCGCCTGGGCCGCGCGCATCGTGTTGTGCAGCGCGCCGACCGACTTCTCGTACAGCTCGGGGTCGGAGGCGCCCAGGTTGATCAGGTAGGTCGCGTGGCACACCACCGTCTTCACCCTGGCCGGCTTGCGCGCGGCCCGGAAGCGTTCCGCGACGTCCGGGTCGACGACCGGATGGCGCCACATGCGGGGGCTCTGCGTGAAGATCTGGAGCGAGGTCGCGCCGAGCGAGCGGGCGCGCTCGAGCGCCTTTTGCCCGCCGCCGGCGACGGGGAGGTGGGCTCCGTACTGCATGGGCCGATCGTAGTCGCCGCGGTGGCGACGACGCAGTGCCGCGGCCGCGTCCATCTAGACTGACCCGCCGTGTCCCGCCCCGTCTGCGTCCGCATGCCGCCCAGCCCGACCGGGCTCTTCCATGTCGGCACGGTGCGGACGATGCTCTTCAACTGGCTCTTCGCCCGCGGCCGCGGCGGCCGGGTGGTGCTGCGGTTCGAGGACACCGACGTCGCCCGCTCGACCGAGGCGGCGGTCGAGCACGCCGAGGCGGTGCTGCGCTGGCTCGGGATCGACTGGGACGACGGCCCCTACCGCCAGACCCAGCGCTACGGCATCTACCAGGAGGCCGTCGAGGATCTGATCGCGAAGGGCGCGGCCTACCGCTGCTACTGCACCGAGGAGGAGCTGGCCGCGGAGCGGGCCCGGCGCCAGGCCGACGGCCGCCCGTTGATCTACAGCGGCCGCTGCCGCCACCGGCCGGCGGCCGAGCTCGAGGCGCTCGCGGCGCAGGGGCGGCCGGCGGTCGTGCGCCTGGCGCTGCCCGAGACCGGTACGACGGCCATCGAGGACGTCGTCCACGGCACGGTCGAGTGGGACAACGCGCTCCAGGGCGACCACGTCATCCTGCGCCCCGACGGGTCGCCGACGTACCAGTTCGCGAACCCGTTCGACGACATCGCCATGGGCGTCAGCCACGTCATCCGGGGCGAGGACCTGCTGCCGTCGACGCCCCGTCAGCTCGCGCTCTACCGCGCGCTCGGCGCTCCCGAGCCGACGTTCGCCCACCTGCCGATGGTGCTCGGGCCGGACAAGCGCAAGCTCTCGAAGCGCCACGGGGCCATCTCGGTCGAGGAGTTCCGCGACGCCGGCGTGATCGCCGACGCGCTCGTGAACTACCTGGCGCTCGTGGGCTGGAGCTACGACGACCACACGACCTACATGACACGTGCCGAGCTGGTCGAGCGGTTCACGCTCGAGCGGGTGACCAGGAGCCCCGGCGTGTTCGACCCGGAGAAGCTCGAGTGGCTGAACGGCGAGCACCTGCGCGCGCTCCCGCCCGAGGCGTTCGCGCACGAGCTGCAGAACTTCCTCGTCGCGGCGTCCTCGCCGCTCGCCGACCGGCCCGAGCGGATTGCCGAGGCGGCGCCGCTCGTGCAGGAGAAGATGCGGGTGCTGGGCCAGTTCCCGCGCCTGGCCGGGTTCCTGTTCGGGCCGCCCGAGCGCGACCCGGCGTCCTGGGAGCGCGTCGGCAGGGACGAGCGCGCCCCGGCCTCGCTGCGGGCCGCCCGCACGGCGCTCGCCGGCGTCGACCCGTGGCGGTCCGACACGATCGAGGCCGCCCTGCACGCGGCCTGCGAGCGCGAGGGCACAAAGCCGCGCGTGCTCTTCATGCCGGTGCGGGTGGCGCTCACGGGCAGCACCGTGTCGCCGGGGCTCTACGAGAGCCTCGAGCTGGTGGGGCGGGACGAGTCGCTGGCCCGGCTCGACGCCGCGCTGGCCGACCTCGCAACCTGACCGTTTGCAGGAATCCGGCGGCCGTCGGACGAACCAGGAAGTCCGCCGTGTACGGATCCCTGCACATCTCCGAGTCGATCACGCGCCTCTCGGTCGCGGGCCTGGTCCTGTGGCTGAGCCTGGCGGCGACGCTCGCGACCGTCGTCGGCGTGGCCGCCTGGTCGGTCGGGCACGCGACCGGCACCCACTACTCGCCGGCGGTTGTGCGCAAGCTGCAGGGGCAGGCCTACGTCCGCGGCCTGGTCGCCGGCAGCGAGCGCGCGAGCCGGGCGGGCGGTGGCCGCGCGCGCGTCGGCGTCGTGCGCCGCAAGAGCTACGAGCGCGGGTATGCGGCGGGCTACCGGGCCGGGCGGTCGGCCGCCCCCTGACGCCCCCCGGATGGGTGGGTCGGCGAGCGGGGCGAGGGGGGTTTCCCCCGACCCGGAGACAGGGGCCTGGCGGGGAGGTAGAGTTGCGCTCGTGGGGGTCTCTCTGCTCCAGCAACTCGCCCAGTGGGCGGCGGCAACGGCCTTCCTTGCATGCCTCGGGTGCTTCATCGCCGCGGCCCTGGGCATCCAGTTCTCCGCCTCAGCGCTCATGCCCGGCGACGCGGCGTTCGCGCTCGCCCGCACCATGGCCATCCTCGGGGGCGCCGCGGTCATCGTGGCGGGGCTCTCGAGCACCCTCTACTTCTGGCTGATCGGTGTCGCGTCCGACCGCGCCGCGGTCATGGTCGGGACGGGGATGGTCGCGGCCGCCCTCGTGTTCGTGGGGATGCTCGGCATGCTCCACGCCCGCGGCCACGCGGCGCACCGCTGATCCCGTAACCCCTCCCGGTACGCTTCTCGGCGATGCGGGAACAGGTCCGCAACCGGGCGGTCTTGATCGTGGCGATCGTCGCGGTGGCCCTCGCGCTGCTCGGCGCCTACACCTGGAACCAGACCGCGCCCACGCGCTGCCCGAAGACCGGGGTGTGCCTGGTCGGCCAGACGCACCGCGTGCACCCGCTCCGCGCCCGGATCGAGTGGGCGGCCGCCGTCGTCATGGTGGTCGGCGCCGCCAGCCTGGCGGTCACGGGCCGCCGTCGCCGCCGCCCGTAGGCGGCGTTCCGTAAATGGCCCGCCCGTTTGGCCGGGAGGGGCACCGGTTTCCCGGCGGCGGCTACGCCGCGAGCCGGTGGCCGGCCGCCGCCCAGGCGGCCAGGACGGGGGCGGCGGGCGCGAGCACGGGACGGCCCGCTGCGCGGGCCAGCCGTTCGTGCCCGGCGCAGCCGTCGTGCAGCGGCACGTAGCCGTCGACGCCGGCGTGGAGGCGCGGGCCGTCGGCGCCGGCCAGCGCATGGGTGAGGATCACGATGTCGGCGGCGTGGTCGAGGCTCACGCCGGCCGCGGCCGCCGCGTCGAGCACGCGCTGGGTGCAGGCGTCCTCACCGGGCGCGGTGCGCGGGTCGGCGAGCAGGAAGAGGCAGGCGCCGGTGCCGGGTCGTACGCCGGCGACCCAGGCCGCGAGCAGCTCGCCCAGGCGGTCGTCGCCGCGCCAGGCGGGCGTGGCCAGGAGGCGGATACGGGCGGGGTCGAGCTCGAGCGGCGCCGGATCGGCGTGCGCGTGCAGCGGCGGGCGCGCGGCCAGGGCGGCGATCCGCTGACGGTAGGCATCCGCGACGGTCGCCCACGAGAGCCGGGCCGCGGCCTCACGCCCCGCTCGGCCGCGCCCCTCGCGGCCCCGCGTGTCGGCGACCGCCGCGAGCAGCAGCTCGCGCAGGTGCGCGGGATCGGGCTCGAGCATCCAGGGCCGGCCGGCGGTGACCCACTTGCCGGCGCGGTCCTCGTCGTACTCGCGCCGCTCGGACCGGATCCGCCAGCAGGCGGCGTCGGGGCAGAACTCGTCGGTTGGGCCGCCCGCGGTCACCATGACGGGCAGCCCGCACGCCATCGCCTCGAGCACCGGCATCGCGAAGCCCTCGCCCCGGTACGGGTGGACGAGGACGTCGCACGCCCGGTAGAGCGACGCCACCTCCTCGGTGGTCATATCGCGGTGCAGGTAGACGATGCGCGGGCTCTGGCCCGACTCGGCGTAGTCGCGCAGCCGGCTGCGGTCGGACATGGGGTAGATGCCGTCGGCGCCGAAGTCCTTGACGATCAGGGTGACGTCCTCACGCCCGGCGAAGACCTCGAGGAAGGCCGAGATCAGGATGTCGGGGCCCTTGCGGTCGATCAGGCCGCCGACGAAGAGCAGGCGCAGGCCGGGCGCGTCGAGCTCCATGCGCGGGCCGTCGGGCGAGAACATCGCCAGGTCGACCCCGTTGGGGATGACGGCGACGCGGTCGGCCTCGACGCCGGAGGCAACGTAGACGTCGCGCACATGCGCGCTCGGCACCCACAGCTCGTCGACGTTGGCGTTGATCCCCTCGACCCACTCGACCGGCGCGGCGCCGAACTCCCAGGGCTGGATCACCGCCAGCCGCCCCGACGTGGCCGGGCGCAGGTCGGGCGGGAACCGGTGGCGCACCTCGACCTGGGCCGGCAGCGGCAGGGCCGGCCCGCCGCCCTGTCCGGCCCGGGAGACGCGCTCGATCGCGATCCCCTCGGCCTCCTCGAGCAGGTCGCAGACGTTGCGGTTCACGCCGGCGAGGCTCTGGGTCGAGCCCTGGTCGCCGTGCCAGCGCACGCTCACCGGCGCGACCCCCGAGTGGCTGCGACGCGGCCGCTCGCCGCGGTAATAGGCCTCGAGCTCGTCGACGTGGGCGGCGAAGGAGCGCGGGGCGGAGATCCCCGCCTGGAGCCGCTCCAGCAGGCCGTCCTCGCGCGCGAGGCGGTCGAGCCGGCGGGCCAGGTCGGCGCCGTCGCGGCCGTCGAAGAGCAGGCCGTTCTCGCCGTCGGAGACGAAGTCCGGGATGCCGCCCATGCGGGCGGCGAGCACGGGCACGCGGCCGGCGAGGCACTCGGACACCATGAGCGGGGCGCAGTCCCACCACACGGACGGGATCACGGCGACGTCGACGGCGGCCAGGAGCTCCGGCAGGTCGTCGTGGCCGAAGGCGCCGCAGATCTCGACCACGCCCCGGGTGTCGCGGGCGCGCAGCTCGGCGGCGAAGCGCTCGGGCACCTCGCCGTGGATGCGGACGCGGATGGGCGCCTCGGTGCGCTGGGCGGCATCGACCAGCAGGCTCGGGCCCTTCTGCGGCAGCGCCGAGCCGAAGAACCCGACCACGAGCTCGGGGCCGACGCGACCCGGCGCGCGGTCGCGGCCGAGCGCATTCCAGATCGCCTCGTCCTCGGGCATCGCCTGCGGCACGACGTCGATCGCGTCGGCCGGGAAGCCGGCGCCGACGAGCGTGGCCCGCATCGCCTCGGAGACGGCCAGGCACACGTCGACGCCCCGGCTGAAGCGCCCGCGGATCTCGCTCAGCCGGCGGCGGTAGGCGTCGGCGTCGAGGCTGCCGACGCAGGCGGCGCAGTCGCCGCCGCGGTCGCCGGGGCCGTGGCAGAGGTCGAGCATGTCGGTGAAGAGGTAGCCGCGCGGGCAGGCGAGCCAGTAGTTGTGGGTCGTGAAGAGCGACCGGATCCCGCGGGCGGCGGCCTCGTCGATCAGGGCCGCTCCCAGGTTGTGCAGGTTGTGGAAGTGGACGGCGTCGGGGCGGACGCGGTCGAGCAGGTCGGCGAACGCGCGCGTGATCGGCGGGTCGTCGATCTCGCGGTCGGGGTGGCCGAGATCCATCAGGCCGTGCGGGCGGTTGAAGACGCCGACGAGGCGGACGCCGTCCTGCCACCACTCGCGCACCTGGTAGGGCTCGACGGGCTCGACCCGGCCGACGGCGGCGTGGAACACGGTCACGTCGTACCCGCGCCGGGCGAGCTCCTGCGACACCTGCCGGGCCACGATCGTGCCGCCGCCCGAGTCGTTGTAGCCGAACGAGGTCAGGACGATCCGCGGCCGGTCCCGCAGGCCGCGCTCGCGCAGGCGGGCGGCCAGCTCGGGCAGCGGCAGCGCACGGCGCTCGAGCGCGTCGGCGAGCAGGACGAGCGCCCCCTCCTCGGTGACCGCCTCCGGGGCCAGGACGCGCCAGTCCTCATGCGCGATCGCGGTCTCGAGGGCACGGGTCACCTCGTCGATCTCGCGGGTGCGGGCGGACTCGTCCGAGAAGTTGGCGCCGTGGCGGCGGTAGCGGACCAGCGGGCCGGGGCCAGCGTGGCGGAACCGGAACCGGGGCGCGGCCCGCAGCCACAGGTCGAAGTCGTTGCACATCGGGTAGTCGGCCGAGTAGCCGCCCACCTCGTCGTACACCCGGCGGTGGATCATCGTGGTCGGGTCGACGAGATAGTTGTGGCGGCGCACGAGCATCTGCACCATGCCGTCGCGGTCGAACTCGGGGCACCGCCACTCGCCGACGACCTTGCCGGCGCCGTCGATCGTGACCGCGTCGCCGTGGACGACACCGGTGTCGGGATGGGCGTCGAAGATCGCCACCTGGCGGCTGAGGCGGTCGGGGAGGGCGACGTCGTCGTGGCCGATGCGCGCGATCAGCTCGCCGCGGGCGTGCTCGACGATCGAGTTGTAGGCGGCGGCGATGCCGCGGTTCTCGGGATGGGTGACGACGCGCACGCGCGGGTCGGCGGCGTAGCGGGCGATCACCTCGGGCGTCGAGTCGCTCGAGGCGTCGTCGACGATCAGGAGCTCGAAGTCGGCGTAGTCCTGGGCCAGGCAGCTCTCGATCGCCTCGGCCAGGTAGCGCTCGCCGTTATAGGCGGCGATGGCGAGGGTGATGCGGGGCATGCTCACGCGGCCTGCCGCACGGTCAGCGACCCGACGATGCGCTCGAGCGCCGCCTCGCAGGCGCCCCGTCCGAGCGTCTCGGAGACGAGCTCGCGCCCGCCCGCCGAGAGGCGCGCCCACAGCTCGTCGTCGGCCTCGAGCCGCACGACGGCCTCCGCGAAGTCGTGGGCGGTGTCGGCGATCAGCATCCCGCGCTCGGGCCGGTGGAAACCCTCGGCGGCGATCGTCGTGCCGACCACGGGGACGCCGGCGGCCAGCGACTCCCCGACCTTGCCCTTGAGCCCGGCGCCGAAGCGCAGCGGCGCGATCGAGATCCGGCGGGCGGCCAGCTCGGCCTCCATCGACGGTAGGAACCCGCGCGGCTGCGCGCCCGCGTCCGCCGCGAGGGCGGCGAGGTCGTCCGGCATGTTGGCGCCGGCGACGACGACGGGTGCGGCGTGGCCGGCGGCGCGGAGGAGGGGCATGACGTCGGAACAGAGCCACTCGACGGCGTCGACGTTGGGCGCGTGGCCGTAGCTCCCGACGAAGAGCGAGCCGCGGCGGCCGGCGAGCGGCGCGACCGTCTCGGCCACGCGGTGCACGTTGCCGAGCACCTGCACGTCCGCGCCGGGGAGCAGTCCCGAGAGCAGCGCCCGCTCGTCCTCGGTCACGGCCAGGACGGCGTCGGCGGCGGCGTAGACCGCGAGCTCCTGCGCCCGGCCGTGATCGGCGCGGGCGACGGCGACCCGGTCGCCCGCGAGCTCGGCGGCGCGGCGCATGCGCACGAAGTGGACGTCGACCGAGTCGACGGCGATCCGGGTGCGCGGCGACACGGCGCGCAGGACGGGCACGGCCCGAGCCGCGAGGGTGTAGAACGAGACGATGGCGGCGTCGAAGCCGCGCCGCAGGAGCGCGTCCAGGTCGTCGCCGCGGTCGGCGGCGGCCACCTCGATCCCGCTGTCCGCGAACTGCCCGGCGGCGGCCTCGTAGCCGGCCGACGTCTCGCAGGCGAGCGTCGTGCGGTAGCCCAGGCGGCGCAGGGCATAGGCGATCTCCGACGCCCGGGTGTGGCCGGCGCTGCGGCTCGGCTCGGGCATGTCGGGATAGAAGAAGAGGACCGACTCGCGCTCGCCCGGCGGCCCCGACCGGCGCGGCGTGCGGCGGGCGGGCGGCGTCACGATGCCGCGGGCGAGGTCCGACCCGGGCGCCTCGCGGGCGGCGCGCACGCCGAGGTCGACGGCGTCGCGGATGCGGGCCTCGAGGGGGGCGTCGGCGGCGGAGATGGCGGCCAGCCGCTCGGCCGTCTCCCGCGCCAATTGGCATTCGTCACGCGCGCCAATTGCGAGGTGGTCCGGCGATCCCTCGTAGCGCACCGTCTCGACGCCGTTTCGGAACGCGCGCAGCGCCATGTAGCCCTCGTCGACTTTGTCCGCCTCGATCCGGTGGCCGACGCCGGCGGCCGCCACGTAGCGGCCGGCGCCGAGGCCGAGCCGGTGGACGTGGGTTGCGGCCATGAACTCCTCGCCACCGAGCCTGCCGCCCTCGCCCGCGCCGAACTGGACGTCGAAGCCGCCGACCGCCTCGAGCACCGAGCGGCGCACGCCCCAGTTGCCGCCGTACACCTCGGCGCGGCCGGTGAACGTGAAGTCGGCGTCGCCGAGCGAGAGGCCGCCGAAGAACGACTCCAGGCCCTGGGACGGCCAGCCGGCCGGGCGCTCCGGGGGCCAGAGCGGATAGATCGGGCCGCCGGCGATGACCACGCCCGGGTCGCAGAAGGCGTCGCGCATGCTCTCGATCCAGCCGGGCGCGGGGCGGGCGTCGTCGTCGAGGTAGACGAGCAGGTCGTTCGTCGCCGCCCGGGCGCCGGTGTTCCGGGCGCGGGAGAGGCCCGCGACCGGCTCGCGGACGACGGTGACGCCGGGGCCGAGGTCGGTCCCGAGCGGGGCGAGGCCGTTGTCGACGACGACGATCTCGCCGCCGTCGGCGAGGGCGCCGTGGGCCGTGCACGCGCGCACGCACTCCGAGACCTCATCCGGGCGGTCGCGGGTGCAGAGGATGACGGTGGCGGGCGGCCCGCAGGAGATCCGGCGCACGCGGGCCTCGGGGACGACGGCCAGGCTGCCGCCAGCGGCGGCGGCCGTGAGGAGCTCGTGGTGGCCCTCGCGCACGCCGGAGAGCGGCTGGCGGTCGGTCCACCAGTCCTTCGCCGCCGCCACGCAGTCGAGCGCGAGCGCGTCGACGGCCCCGCCGGGATCGGTGACGGGCCAGAGGCTGCCGTCGGCGGCGGCGCGGTAGCCGCGCACGTCGCCGGCGCCCGTCTCGAGCACGGGCGCAGCCAGCCGGGCGCCCGCGCGGACGGCCGCGACGAGGGGCTCGACGAAGCCCCGCTGCGGCCGGGCCGTACCCCCGAGCGCGATGCAGACGTCGGCCGTGGCGGCGCGGGCGGCGCCCGTGAGGGCGGCGCGGCGGCCGACCGCGCGGTCACTGCGGTGGATCGTGACGTCGCCCTGGAGCCGCGCCAGCAGCGACTGCACCTCGGGGCCGGACGCGTCGTCGACGACGACGACCTCGACGTCCTCGGCCAGGTCGCAGGCGACGAGCGCCTCGATCTGCGCCCACAGCGCGGCCGGGTTGTCGCGGGCCACGAGCAGGATGGCGGCGTTCACGCCGTCGCCCCCACGATCGCGACGTGGTTCTGCCGGGCGTTGGGGTCGGCCGGGTCGAGCTCGAGAGCCGTCGCCACGGCCACGCGGGCCTGCGGCGAGCCCATGGCGTGGAGGGCGACCGCGAGGTCGTTCCAGGCCTCGGCGTACGCGGGCGCCTGCTCGAGGGCGCGCGTGAAGAGCTCCGCTGCGGCGGCCGCGTCGCCGTCCCCGAAGGCGGCCTCGCCCTCGGCGACCAGCGCCTGGGCGGCCGGATCGTCGCCGGCTGCGGCCGACGCCGCGGCCACCTCGGCGGCGCAGCGCGGGTCGCGCAGCTCGCGGCCGAGCGTCCACAGGTACCGGCGCAGGACGCGGCTGTGCGGGAAGCGGCGCACCGTCTCGATCAGAGCGTCGACGCCCGCCTCCTTCCAGCACCAGTAGTGGTCGCGCGTGTAGTGCGCGTCGAGGCTGCGGCCGAACTCCTCGGCGCTGACGAGCCGGCCGACGGCCTCGTCGTAGAGCCCGATGAAGTGGGCGGTCATCACCTCGGCCATGCGGTCGCCCCAGGAGACATCGGCGGAGGCGGTCACGAGCAGCCGGTCGGCGACGACGCAGGGCCCGTCGAGGGACGCCCGGAAGTACCAGATCAGCGGGAAGTAGAGGTTGTCGGTGGCCGTGACCGCCTCGACCCGGCGCAGGTCGTCGCGGCGGACGATCGACCCCGAGAGAAACGTCAGCCAGTGCGTCTGGGCCAGGTACATGCGGCCCGGATCGGCGTACACCTCGGGCGCGGCGGGCAGGCGCGACTCGGCCTTGACGCTCCCGTCCGGGTGGACGAAGCGGTGGGGCAGGTGCAGCCACGCCGGCGCGTGCGCGCGCAGCAGCCCGCAGGCGTAGGCGATCGCGCCGGGCTCGGGCTCGTCGTCGTCGCCGAAGATCCACAGGTACTCGCAATCAGGGGCGTTCCGGACCAGCCAGCGGGTGTTGCCGAGCGCGCCCAGGTTCTCCGGCTGGCGGTGCACGCGCAGGCAGGGCATCCGCTCCGCCGTCCCGGCGAGCAGCTCCGGGGTGGCGTCCGGCGAGGCGTTGTCGGAGACGAGCACGACGACGTCGGTGGCGTCGCCGAGCTCGGCCCGGAGCCGGTCGAGCAGCCTCCCCAGCGGCTCTGCCCGGTTGTAGGTCGGGATGCAGATCCCAAGCAGCGGGCGCGTCATGCCGCCAGGCCGATCCCGCCGGTCAGATGGCGGCGGTACCACGCCACGGTGCGGCGCAGGCCCTCGTCGAGCCCGTGCGCCGGCGTCCAGCCGAGCCGCTCGCGGGCCTTGGCGGCCGAGAGGTACTGGTGGGCGATCTCGTGCACCGCCTCGCCGCGGATGTCGAGCTCGAGGTCGTCGCGCCCGCAGGCGGCGAGCACGCGCCGGGTCATGTCGGCGGCGGTCAGCTGCAGCTCGTTCGAGAAGTTCCAGGCCTCGCCGGCGATCCCGGGCTCGTGGGCGCGCGCGGCCAGCTCGATGTAGGCCTCGGCCGCGTCCTCGACGTACAGGTAGTCGCGGATGAGCGTGCCGTCGCTGCGCAGCACCGGCCGCCGGCCCCCGAGCGCGGAGCGGATCGTGCCGGGCACGAGCCGGCTCCAGTTCAGGTCGCCGCCGCCGTAGAGGTTGCCGCAGCGGGTCACGACGATCGGCAGCTCGTAGGTGCACGCGTAGCTCTGGGCGATCAGGTCGGTGCAGCTCTTCGACACGTCGTAGGGGTGGCGTCCGGCCAGCGGGTGGTGCTCCTGGTAGGGGAGCTGCGGCTGGGTGCCGTAGGCCTTGTCGGACGAGGCGACTACGATCCGGCTCGGGCGGCCGCTGCGGCGGCATGCGTCCAGCACCTCCCACGTGCCCTCGACGTTCGAGCGCATCGTGTTCGCGGGATCGCGCAGGGCGTGCTCGACGATCGTCTGGGCGCCGAGGTGGAACACGGCGTCGATCTCGTACTCGGCCAGGACGCGCTCGACCAGGCGGCCGTCGCGCAGGTCGCCGAAGACGGTGGTGCAGCGGCTTCCAGCGGCGCCGGTGTGAAAGAGGCTCTGCGGCACCAGGTCGCGGACGAGCGCAACCACGTCGGCGCCGCGGGCGACGAGCGCCTCGCACAGCCACGATCCGAGCAGGCCGGTGGCGCCCGTGACGAGGACGGGGCGGGCGCACCAGAACGTGTTCGGGGGGGCGGGCGCGCGGCGGGGGGAGGCCTGCATGCGTGCCCCATCGGCGGCCCGGCGCGCGAACTTGAGCGGCGGGCGCCCGTGCGCGCGAACGGCTAAAGGTTCATCGCCGCGGCGTCGATTGAGGCCGCAGAATGCCCCCCCTTACCGACCCCCCCAAGGTCGTCATCCTGTGCGGCGGCCAGGGCACCCGCATGCGCGAGGAGACCGAGTACCGGCCCAAGCCGATGGTCGAGGTGGGCGGCCGCCCGCTGCTCTGGCACATCATGAAGATCTACGCCGCGGCGGGCCTGACCGACTTCGTGTGCTGCCTCGGCTACCGCGGCGCGATGATCAAGCAGTACTTCCTCGACTACCACGCGATGCGCTCGGACGTGACGGTCGACCTCGGCTCGGGAACGGTCGAGAAGGAGGCAGGCGACGCCGAGGACTGGCGGGTCACACTCGTCGACACCGGCGAGTCTTCGATGACCGGCAGCCGTGTGAAGCGCGTCGAGCGGTACCTGCAGGACTCGGACATCTTCCTTTGCACGTACGGCGACGGCGTCGCCGACCTCGACGTGACGGCTCTCGTCGACTTCCACCGCTCCCACGGGCGCCTCGCCACGGTCACCGGCGTGCGCCCGCCGTCGCGCTTCGGTGAGCTCGTGATCGACGACGGCCGCGTCGAGAGCTTCGCCGAGAAGCCGCTCACGGGCGGCGGGCTCGTCTCGGGCGGCTTCTTCGTCTTCGATCGCAGCGTGCTCGACCGGCTCGACGCC